>NZ_VDFY01000253.1 GCF_006228125.1 Micromonospora orduensis
CGCCTCGGCCGGCTCGTCACTGCTCCACCCGCCAACCGCTGGTCAGGCTTTGCCCCGAACTGGGGTCGGTCTTACCGGGCCAGGGGCGCAGGCCGCCGCGCTGACCTGCTCGGCCACGTCGCGTGGCAGCCAGCCACCCGCGACGCCGATACCGCTGTCGGCCACGACGTCGCAGTCTGAGGGCGTCGGGTTGGCGGCGTCGTTGAGGGTTCCGGCTGCTACCGGCTGCGTGTCCGGTGGTGGTGGTGGTGCGGTGATCGCGTGGGAGCTGACACCGAATACGGCCGCGCCGGCGATGCCGCTGGCGGTGGCTTGCAGGGGTGTCGGTAGCGGCATACGCCGCAGCCACGACACAGTCGCGCGGAGTCGGGCCAGCACCCGGATGATGACCGTGTAGGCGAGCAGGAGCCACACCATCCAGGCCGCGATGGTCAGCGCGGCGGTGAGAGTCTGTTCGGTCAGCGGGTTCTGCACCCACTCGCGGGCCTGCGCCGCGCTCGGCCAGCCTTCTAGGGGTGGTCCGACCAGGGACAGCAGCACTGTCGGAGGGCCGGCCAGAAGCGCGAGGACGAACAGCAGCGACATCAGCTGCCGCGGCCACCGCATGTCACCCGCCTCCACCCGGTGACATGCCCGCCCGAGCAGGGCGGGTGGACGGCGAGGAGAAAGCGGGCGGTGCGGGGCGCAGGACACGGCTCCAGAGCCGAGTAGCCCACCAGGTCGCGACGGCGATGGCGTAGATGACGCCGAGCATGCCGGCGGCCCGTTTACTGACGATCGCCGCGCAGATCACCGCCACCGGGGCGGCGAGGATGAGGCGGAACATCAGGGGTGTCACCACCGCCATGACCACGGCGACGCCGAGGAAAAAGCCACCGACGCGGCCGGCGGTGTCGATCCACAGGATCCGGTCCGGCCACCGGTCGGCGGTCAACGAGTACTGGATCAACCCCATGCCGAGCGTGGCGGCGACGATGGACCCGGTTGGCGCGGCCAGCAACGCCGACCAGCCGCCGGCCGGGGCACGCCACTGCCGGGCGGCGACGACCGCCATCGCCACGGCCATCACCGACACCGGCGCGATCGGCCACAGCGCCCACTTCAAGTACGGGCCCACCGGCATACCGAAGTATTGGCTGGTGACCACCGCGTACAGGCCAGCGATCGCCGCGCCGAGGGACACCGCGGCGAGGATCCCGACGCTGACCCTTCCCCCTTCGGTTCGGGTGCCGGGGGTGGGACTGCGGGCGGCGATCAGCGAGCCGAGTACGGTGCCCGCGGCCAGGCACGCCAGCAGGGCCATCACGGCCGCCATCGTGAACTCGCCCCAGTTCACGCTCACCGAGTAGTACACACCGAGCACCCCATGCTGCTCCGCGGTCAGCAGGCACTGCCAGATCAGGGCCAACGACGCGAAGCCGGGCACCGCGATCGCCGCCGCCCGCCGCACGGGCGGCACCGGCACCTCCACCCGCTCGACCGTCGCGGTATCGACGGCGCCGACGTCCGCGGCGCCCCGCGCCGCGGCCAACCCTGGTTCGGGCACGACGACGGGCACGACGGTTGTGTGCTCGGCGATCGCCGCCGCCAGGTGCGGTAACTGGGCGCTACCGCCCACACAATAGACACCGGTGAGGTCGCCGACTGTGAGCTCAGCGGCGGCGACTGCATCCTGCGTCAACTGCGCCACGCGCCACGCCACCGGCCGGGCGGCCTCGTCGAGCATCTCACTGTTCGCTATCACCGGCGGCCGGTCCGGGAGCGGAACCGTGACCGCCGGATGGCTCACCAACGCTTCCTTGGCCACCCGAACGCTGTCCGCCACCGACGCGCGCGAGAAGCCCTGCCCCTCCCCCATCGACGCGCCGATGAGGGCGTCGGCGAGCGCCTGATCGACTGCCGCGCCACCAGCCGCCGCGTCGGCGAGGGTCGCGAGGACCTCGAACCCGGCCGGCCCGCGGCGCAGCACCGTCACCTCCGCGCCAGCCCCGACATCACACACGACAAGGAACGCACCGACCGGCACCTGCACACCAGCGGCGAGCAGATACTCGGCCACCCCCACCGGCGCCTCCACCAGACTCGGTTGCGGCAACCCCGCTCGGTGCGCGACCTGCCGCATCCAGGTCCGCCGCCGGGGCCCCCACCCCGCCGGGACGACCACCCGCACATCCCGCACCGGCTGACCGACGACCCGCTCGGCTTCGACCGCGGCCCGGCGCAGAGGCGACGCCGCCACCTCCAGCGCGTCGCCGCCAGCGTCACCTGCCGTCGCGTCCTCCACCGGATGGCGCGGGCCTGGAACGAGCGCTGAGGGCTGCCCCGCCACCTGTCCGCTCGCCGGCATATACGACGCGCTGTGTAGGGATGGGTTCCCGTCGAAGGACAGCACGTGCGCGCTGCCGTCGGCCCACGCCAGGACGGCATGGGTGCCGGCGGTGCCGCAATCGATCGACAACCGCGCATCCCCCGACCCCATATCCATAGTCAAACATGAGGATCACATTCACGTCACCTGTCAATCACTCACGGCCAGCAGAGGTCAGCCGAAACCGCACCAGCGTCACCGCCCACCGAACCGCCGAAGAATCTCCTCAAGGAATCCTCGTGGTTAGGCCGTCTCCCGCCTGCGTGCCTCTTGCCAACGACACCAACGCGCATTGGACGGAACCGTGAAGCCCTCCAACACACCCGCCCACCCCACCGACGGCATCGCCCGCACATGGACCCGCGCAGTCCTGACAACCGAACCCGCCGACCACGACACCGCCGAAGCCGCAGCCCGCGCCGCCTACCGCACCGCAGGCAAGCCCGAGCCCACAGAGTTCATCTGGTGCCCGTCTCCCTCGGCCGCTCTCGAGCTCACCAGGAGTCTCCTCGAAGAGGGGCAGGCCCCACTCGTCAATCCCGTGCGTCGCGCGGTGTTGAACCAAGCGCTGTCAGCAGCCCGCGCCCCACTCATCGATCGGGCCAGCGACACTGACAGGTTCGCCGCCTTCGGCGAGTTCCACTACCACTTCGAACGCAAAGGGTTCTACGGCGAGCAACGCTACGACGGTATGGACGAGCGGTACGACCTGATGGAGCGCCCCTACCGGTGCCCGCCTGTCCTGCCGTCCGAGCGATCGGCGCTGCGGCCCGTGCTTCACGCCGTGCATCAGACCTACCGGCACGTCCTGAGCCCTGCGTGGTCGGCGATTGACGGCGCGATCAGCGCCGATTACACGCTCCAACCGGCCTGGTACTGGTCGGACGAGCACGGTGTCGTCGACCAGAACGATGAGGCCCATGCCGTCGTCCGCTACAGCACACCTGACCTCAACGACCGATTCTTCGACCCCGCCTGGTGCTTCTACCCCGACCTCATGGTCTTGGCGGCCATCGACACCTACCGCCGAGTTTTCGATACGGACCCCGGCTCGGCCTGGCAGGGCTGCCGCGACGTCGCGCTCAGCAGCGGACCCTGGTGGCCCTTCCCGGAAACCGTGGTCATGAGTGAACGACCCACCCTGCTCACACTCAAGCAGGACCGTCTCCATGCCGACGACGGGCCAGCTATTCAATGGCCCGACGGTCACCAAGTCTGGGCCCATGACGGCGTTCTCATCAACTCACCTCGCTCGGGGTCGGCAACGAGCGGCGGATGATCCCAGAAGCCCGCAGTGATCATTTGGTTATCCACAGGCACCTGAGTTGTCCACAGCTAATGCGGTCAGGCATTGATCGGGCGGACCACCCCTGCTGAAGTACCTGCGCGGGGACGACGCCACGTCCATCCAACGACGAAGGAGCGCAGCCATGACCGGAGGTGAACGCCGCCGATCGCGGCGCACGGACAGGTCGACACCACTGGAGCACCTCGCCGGTGTCACCGGCCTCATCGGCGCGACGGCCGCCCTCATCGCTGCCGTCGCCGGCCTGCTGTCAGCCGCCGCCACGCTGGTGGTGAGTCGCTGATGCCTGCTGTCGAGGCATGGCTGCTCGGCGGCCCTGCCGACGGCCGCATCACCCACATTGAGGTCGACGACGACGGCTTCCTTCCGCAGGCTATCGTCCTGCCGCAGAGCGGCGCCTACCTCGGCGCCCGCGAGCACCCCAGCCAGCCCGTGCAGCACCGCTACCTCCGCTGCGCCGGCAAGCTCGACCCGCCAACCTTCCGGTACGACGGCCCTGTCCCCGAGGACCGGTGACGTCGACATGGGCTGCCAAACGCCCGAAGCCCGAGCCACCCATCTTCCGACCAGAGAACGACGCCACCCGAGAGCGGCCGCATCGCTACCCAACATCATCCGCTGATCGAACGCTTGTACGATTCGTTGGTGGAGGATGTGGCGGCGCGCTGGTGGAACGGGATCTGGGGTCGCCTGGGCCGCCGAGATGTGTGGCTCACCCGCGAGGTGCGGTGGAAGGTGACCGCCCGCGCCGGCGACAGCGAGACCGGCCGGGTGCTCCGGTGGGAGTTCGACAGCGAAGGCGAGGCGCGCGCCATGGTCAAGCGTCTGCTCGCCGCCGACGCGGGCGGCCAGTGGCGCAAGCAGTCCGGCGACAGCCAGCCGCCACAGCAGACCTAGCACCCGGTTGGCGGTCTGCGCCTCGGGGCGCAGACCGCCAACTGGATCGCGCTCAGGAGCTACAGGTGTTGAGCATGCTTTGCAGGGCGGACTTCTCCGAGGACTGCAGGGTCAGGCCCCAGCTGTACTTCACGGTGATCCACATCTTGCTGTAGGTGCACCGGTACGACGACAGCGGTGGCTGCCAGGTGGAGGGGTCCTGGTCACCCTTGGACTGGTTGACATTGTCCGTCACCGCGATCAACTGCGGACGGGTGAGGTCGTTGGCGAAGCTCTGCCGGCGGCTGGTCGTCCACGAGTTGGCCCCGGAGCGCCACGCCTCGGCCAGGGGCACGACGTGGTCGATGTCGACGTCGGAGGCCGCAGTCCAGGTCGCGCCGTCGTAGGGGCTGTACCAACGGCCGGAGGTGGCCGCGCAGGAGCTGTCGACGACGACGGATGTGCCGTCGCGTTTGAGGACCTGCTCACGGGTGTTGCAGCTACCGCTGATCGTGATCCAGTGCGGGAACAGGTCCCTTGAGTAGCCGCTGGTTGAGCCCTGCGTCGCCACGGTCAGGGCGTTGAGCTGTGACTGCGCTGTTGCCTTCGACGGGATTCCGGGAGGCGTCGCCGACGCGGGAGTGGCGTTCGTGGCCGCGAGAGTCACACTTGCGAGGGCGGCGATCGCGATAGCTACGGCGCGCGGACGGCGGCGGGCAAGCGGCAGGGTGTCGAGTGTCAGTCGCGGCATGTGGGGCCTCCATCGTCAATGGGCGCGCAGGCAGTCACGTTCATCGATAATGGTGACGGTAGTGCGACGGTGTTGTGAAGTACCAGAGACGCGTGCACGACGCCTTGCCGACGTTGGCAGCTTGCGTGCCTCGCACACGTCGCGGTGAGGCGGGCACGGCAACCGGCCCTGCTGGGGCTTCGGCTCGGTGCCCGCGTTTTGCATGTGAGATCGCCGCCGTCTTCGCTGCAACATCACCCGTCCGGATCATTGGATTTCGTTCAGCGTGCCTGGCAGGCGGTACGGCAAGCCGCCCTGAGCGGCTGATGCATTAGCGGCTGTGATCGTCTGTGCGACGACGAGTGCGGATCGTGCGAGCTTTGCTCCCGTAGCGGGACCGAACTCCGCGTCATCGGAGATGATGGGCCCGTGTCTCATCGATGTCGAGCTTTGCTCGCAGTTCAAGCTGGTGGCCGAGCAGCCCTCCCAGGCTGCTCGGCCGAATCAGGGGAGTCAGCTGCCAGAAGCCGGTCGGCCCTGACGCGCGGCGCAATCCTTAGCGTCCAAGCAGAAGCCTAAGCAGCTCCATGGCACGGCGACGGCGAGCCCGGTCGGCGGACCACAGGTACACACCCGCCAACATGGCGACCCCTCCGGCGCAAAGCAGTGCAGCGGTGGACAACTCGTGCATTGTCGTGAAGACCCTTCATCTTGGCACTTGATTAGCTGATGGCGTAGCCACCTCGAGTGGCGAATCCCCCGGTTGCGGTGGCCGCTTCCCAGCTTGAGATGAGCTCAAAGAGGGTTTACGCACTCTGACGAGACCTTCCAAAGGGTTCACAGAGTTTTCCAGGGTCAGTGCGACCGGCACCGCCGTTAGCGGAGACGGCGCTCCGGAGCAGGAGGGATCTTTACAATTCTTGCCAAGGCCGGGCATCATGTTGGCCACGATGAGCACGCCACTGACGTCCGATATGCAGGGATCCGGCGATGATCCACTGGCTACGTTACGACACCAGCTCGGGCGGCTGCATCTTCGAGCGGGCAAGCCCAGCTCTCGAGAGATCAGCCGCCGCACCATGCGGACGATCAGTCATACCACGGTCATAGCCGTGTTGCGCTGCGAGAGCATCCCGAAGTGGGGCCCGCTGGAACTCGTGGTCGAAGCCCTTAAGGGCGATGTCGAGCAGTTCCTGGGACTTTGGACTGCGGTCGAGGATGCTCGTAGCGTCATCAGCGCAACCGGCTGGCCGGGCGAGACCGGCAAGGTCGAGCACGTCACTAAACCCGCGGAAGTCGATGTCGAAGAAGAGGAACCGAGGCAGCGGCTACCCGCCACCCGCCCCAGCGACACTCTCTCCGCGCCATCACCCACGCCCAGTGCCGAGACCTCTCCGCCAACCAAAGAGCAGGACTCCGCGTGGTCGCGGCAATCGACCGGTAACGGTTCGTCAAGCAAAAACGACTTGGCCGCCGAGAACGCCGAACTGCGCCGACAGATAGTCGATTTGCGCACCCAAATGCGAGCAGCCAACGACACCAGCACCGACAAAACTTATCGCGACATACCTCTCGGCCATGCAAATCGCATGCGCCTGGTCGAACAATTCTTCAGCTCTCGGTATCCTGTAACACCCGAAGGTGCTTGGCGTAATATCTACCGCTTGCTTCTCTGGATCGACCCCTCGAGCGGCCTGGCCTCTTGCTACGAATCTGACAAGTGCCAACCAGGACGGCCCTGGTACGCGAAATCGCTCGCTTTTCACATGTGGCTCGCCCGTGAATTGGGCGTCCCTCCCCGTGACCTTGGCTCTGAAATCGATGTCCTATTCTCATGGACCATGCCTTATGCCATGAGTAAACAGGACCCCTCTCGCACTACCAGCGGCCCTCAGGGTCGGTCAAATAGATTCGAAGCGGCACCCTTTCCGGGGGAAGACACAAGACTTATCGACTTCGTCAGCCGAGAATTGGAGCCATGGCTCCGCAGTTCACTGCCCGAGGGGCACCTACGCGTCCTCACCGCCAGCATTCGGCTCCGAATTAATTATGAAAGAAAGCGAAGCGTGCTTCTTGGTGAGGGCTTCCAGGACGTCATGGGGGCTATCCTTCAAGGGATACCGAAGATCCGCCAGTCCTACGACGTCCGGATCCGTTCTTTACCGCACGACCTTCCGGGCTTCCTCCCAGAAAAGCGACCCAGGGGTGAGCGGGTAGTGGATTTGGCGCTGGTAGGGAAGCCCAATGACAATCCGACCATAGTCGCCTGCGCTTGGTCGCTGCGCGCGGACCGGGACATCCGTTTCCTAGACGATCTGACGGCGCTTTCAAGCCTCCAAGCAGGAGGACAGCCACTCAACTACGTGTTGCTCACCAATGAGTTTGACCCGTCCCGCCTGGCGGCAGTATGCGAGCGAACGTTCGAGGGCCGCCCACTTTTTCATGCAGTTATACACATAAATCCCGCTGCACTGCTTGCTGCGTACGGCCACCCGAGCCAGCCAAGAGGAAGCACCGCGCGCGCGAAGGCTTACATAACGGACGGAAGGATCCGGAGCCTTGAGGCTTGGTTGAACGAACTCTCCGTCAGCACCCGAGCTTCCTCCACTTGAGAAGGCCCGAACCAGACCCTCCTCACTGTCGCCGGATACCGGCACAGGGTGACGCGGCGTGGCGCAGGACCAACTCTGACGCACTAGGGGCTCGCCTGTATAAGTACGCGTCCGCAGCCTCGGAGACCGCTGTTGGCGGCCAAGTCATCGTTGGGCTACAGGCCCTTAGCGACGGAACCAAACCTGCGACACACGGTTAAGGAAGGCGACAGCGGCAGTCTCACCACTGTGGTCGCTACCTGCGGGCTTGGGCTGCGTTCCGGTTCTCCGTTCCAAGATCATTGTACGCGCTCTGCACGAGGCGCTGCGGACGCCCGAGGACGGCCGGCGGCCGCCCGCAGGGCGATCCGCAAGCGCGCCTACCCCTGCACCGCAAAGGTCATGACTAGTGTCGGCTGTCGCCGGTGATCCCGCCGGCCTGCTCGTGTTGTCGCCTACCGTCGGCCTAGACTGGCTCTAGCAGGCTTCGCCGTGCGAATGGGCGTACAAGCCGCGGCCCCTTCGTCCCGAGCGCGGGGGCGGGGCATTGCTAAATGTCGTCCAGTGCGATTTGACGCTGCTAAACAACGCCCCTTCACTGTCTAGCGTTGCCTCTTACCGCTCGCTGCTGGTCTTTCGCTGCCTCCTGGCTGCCTCGCCTACCCGCCATAGCCGGAGGAACGTCTAATGCGCCCGGTGGTGCTCGATCGCCGAGATGCGCTCGCACCGGCCCCTCGGCGGCGCTGAACCCGTCAAGGTCTCACCCACCCTCCTCTTGCGACGCCGGGAGTTCGTGGACCTTCTCGGTTTCCACCCATCCCGACCGATGGCGAGTGAGCCAAGCAGGGTCCTGCTGATGCGCCTCTGCGGCGGCAAGACGTAGCGCAGCGGTGACGACGAACTCCAGGCAGAACGCGAACTCCTCATCTGTAGGCGCGTAGCCCTTCGGCGCCAGGTAGATCCGCTTCCCATTCAAACTCACGGTCAGATGAGGTACGAGGAAATCGAACCTCAGGTACGTCGGGAAGTCCAGGCCAAGCGCCACCATCCGCATCGCCGGGCGCATCAACCTAGCGGACTCGACCGCAGCCGCCACCTGCTCGGCCACCCTGCGACCCGTGTCGATGCCGCTCCCGTCGTCAAGCAGCTCCTCAAGCGCCTCTTTGACGGTGTGCGCCGGCGCCGAGGCCCACATAGCAGGGCCGAAGGCAAACGGGGATCTGTCCCGCCGGGTCCGCGAGAGGTCGCGCGCGCCCCGGTGGGGATCGAACAACTCGTCGAATGCGTCCCGCAGCTTGACGGGACTGCACCCGGTTCGGTTGACTCCTGACCTGTGAGGATCTGTTCCTCGCTGGAAGGATGTCTGTCATGCCGAAAGCGTTCCCCCTGGAGTTCCGCCGCGACGTCGTCGCGGTCGCCCGTAAGGG
>NZ_VDFY01000127.1 GCF_006228125.1 Micromonospora orduensis
GCAGCGCGGTGCCGGCGGCGGCGCCGACCAGCAGGGCCGCGAGGCGCGGCGCCAGCCAGGCCCGCCGGTCGACCGGCGCGCTCGTCACCCAGCTCTGGGTGGCCGGGGTGACCAGCAGCGGGCCGAACGCGCGCAGGCCACGCCAGGCCAGCCCGGCGCCGGTGAGGAGCGCGGCGACGGCCAGCCACCACCGCACGCCCGGCTCGGCCTGCCCCACGGTGGGGGAGTCCAGCATGTCCCGGCTCGCGCTGATCGCGAACCAGCCGTACATGCCGACGAACAGGACCATGACGTACGCGTCGCCCAGCACGTCGCCGAGGGAGTGCTCGTGGTGCCGGCGGCGGGCCCGACGCAGGTGGGTACGGACCTGGCGGGCCGTGGGCAGCCCGGCCGGCGCCTCGGCGATCGTGGCCGGCGGGGCGGTCACCTGCCGATCTCGATCCGCTCGTCGACGACCGCGTCGATCAGTTCCGGATCGTGCGAGGCCAGCAGCACTGTGGTGCCGGCGTCGCGTTCGCGGCGCAGCCGGTCGGCGAGCCACTGCCGGCCGGCGACGTCGAGGCGCTGCTCCGGCTCGTCGAGGATCAGCACCCGACGCGGCCGGACGAAGCACGACGCCAGGGCGAGCCGGCGGCGCTGCCCGCTGGACAGGGTGACCGGCAGTTGGTCGCGGGCCGGACCCAGGCCCAGCTCGGTGATGACCTCCTCGACCGGCTCGGCGCTGCCCCCGTGGGCGTACGCGACGAGTTCCAGGTGCTCGACGACGGACAGGTCGGGGAAGAAGTCGATGTCGTCCAGGGCGGCGGCCATCAGCGCCCGCACCTGCGGGTCGGTCTCGTCGGCCCGGTAGCCGTGCACCCGCACCTCGCCCGCGTCCGGCCGGTCGGCGCCGACGACGCAGCGCAGCAGGGTGGTCTTGCCGCTGCCGTTGGGGCCGAGCACCACCGCGATCCGCCCGGGCGGGAGCGTGAAGCTCACGTCGTCGAGCACCACCAGGTTGCCGAAGTTACGGCTGAGTCCCCGTACCGAGAGCGCGTCCACGAGCACACACTCTCCCAGACCCGTGCCACCGGCCACCACGAGCGGCCCACGTCACCCCCGGTCGCCTACCGTTTCGGCGCGGGTGTCCGGTTGCGGGGCAGCTGCGTAGAGCGCGGCCAGTCCCGCCGCCGTGGCGGCCAGCCGTTCCCGCAGCGCCACCGGGCTCAGGACCTCCACGTCGGCGCCGAGGCGCAGCAGGTCGCCATGGGCGTGGGTGAGCGACTCGATCGGCAGCACCGCGGTCACCCAGCCCCGGGCGTCCGGCGGACCGGCACTGGCATCCACGGCGGCCACCACCGGATCGCTGCCGATCTCCCGCAGTTGCTCCCGGCCGGCGGGCGAGAGCCGGACAATGGCCTCGTCGCGGTGCAGTTCCGCCCGGAACCGGGCCACGTGCGCCCGCCACCAGGACGGCAGGTCGAAGTCGGCAGGCCTGTCGAACTCCTCGGTCAGCGGGGTCAGCGCACGGATCTGGTTGACCCGGTAGGTCGCCGGTCGACCCCGGCCCGGCTGGTCGGCCACCACGTACCACCGGCCGCCCTTGAGCACCAGGCCGTACGGCTCCAGCACCCGGGTCACGTCGCCCTTCCAGCTGCGGTAGCGCACCTCGACGCGGTGCTGGCGCCACACCGCCTCGGCCGTGCGGGCCAGCTCCGGTGAGGTGTCGCCGTCGGCGTACCAGCCGGGGGTGTCCAGGTGGAAGCGTTGCTGGAGCTGGGTGGCCCGGTCGCGCAGCGGGGCCGGCAGCGCGGCGTGCAGCTTGAGTCGCAGCGCGGCCACCACGTCGCCGTAGCCCAGCTCGTCGGCGGGGCCGGGCAGCCCGGCCAGGAAGAGCCGGTCGGCCTCCTGGGCGGTGAGACCGGTCAGCCGGGTGCGCCAACCGTCGACGAGCTGGTAGCCGCCGGCGTGCCCGGCCTCGCCGTACAGCGGGATGCCGGCGGCGTGCAGCGACTCCACGTCCCGGTAGATGGTGCGCGGGGAGACCGACAGCCGCTCGGCGAGCTGCGCGGCGGTCAGCCGGCCGTGCGCCTGGAGCAGCAGCAGGACGGAGAGGAGTCGACTCGCTCGCACTTCACTGACACTAGCTGTCAGGGGAGTGGTCCTACCGTCTCGGCATGGCATTTAGCGACAAGGATCTACGAACGCCGGGACCGGTGACTGTGGACGGTTGGCAGCTCAAGCGATACCACATCGACCAGCCGGAGCGGCCGATCGAACCGGAGGTGGAGAAGGCCGCGTACGACGTGCTGCCAGCGCTGCTGGCCCGCGCGGTGAGCGACGGCACCCCGGCCGCCGGGTGGGTGGTGCTGCACCGGGGCGCGGACACCGGCGCCTATCTGCTGGCGTACACCTGGGTGTGGGACAACGCGCTGCAGGTGCACATCTCGGTGGCCGGGCAGCCGGTGCTGGACTGCCCGGACGACGACCCGACCCACTTCGTCGAGCTGGGTCGGCGCGAGGTCGGCTGCGTGTGGGAGTTGGCGGTGCTGGAGCACGAGCGGGCCGCCTGGGTCCGGCACATGCTGCTGCCGGCTAGCCCCGATCTGACCGGTTATCTGCGCGACACGCGAGCGGAAGGGCCGGTGGGCCACTGATGGGCGACTTCGACTTCTACGTGGGCACCTGGAACGTGGTCAACCGACGGCTGCGCGAGCGGTTGACCGGCTCCGACGAGTGGGAGGAGTTTCCGGGCGTGTCGGTCGCGCACGGCTTCTTCGGCGGAGGTGGCAACTTCGACGAGATCACCTTCCCGACCAAGGGCTTCTCCGGCGCGACGCTGCGGATCTTCGACCCGAGCACCGAGCAGTGGTCGATCTACTGGATGAACAGCGGTCGCGGCGAGTTGGAGCAGCCCCCGATGGTGGGCCGATTCGTCGACGGGGTGGGCCGCTTCTACGCCGACGACAAGCACGAGGGACGGCCGGTCCGGTGCCGGTTCATCTGGTCGGAGATCACCGCGACGACCGCGCGCTGGGAGCAGGCGTTCTCGGTCGACGGCGAGCGCACCTGGGAAACCAACTGGATCATGACGTCCACCCGGGCGGCCGACTGACTCCGCCCGGCGACGGGGCGGTGGGCGCGGTGTTAGTGTCCGTCCACCGCCCCGGGATGGAGGAGCGCCCATGACCTCCGACCACGTCGACGTGCTGATCATCGGCGCCGGCCTGTCCGGCATCGGCGCCGCCTGCCACCTGCGCCGCGACTGCCCCGGCAAGACGTACGCGGTGCTGGAGGCGCGCGACGCCGTCGGCGGCACCTGGGACCTGTTCCGCTATCCGGGCATCCGGAGTGACTCGGACATGTTCACCCTCGGCTACTCCTTCAAGCCGTGGACCGCACCGAAGGCCATCGCCGACGGCGAGACGATCCGGGAGTACGTCCGGGACACCGCCCGCGAGTACGACGTGCAGCGGCACATCCGCTTCAACCACCGGGTGCTGCACGCCGAGTGGGACAGCGCCACCGCCCGCTGGTCGGTGCACGCCCAGCGCACCGACACCGGTGAGCCGGTCGTGTGGACCTGCTCGTTCCTGTTCGCCTGCACCGGTTACTACCGCTACGACGAGGGCTACACCCCGCCGCTGCCCGGCGTCGACGCGTACACCGGGCGGCTGGTGCACCCGCAGCGCTGGCCCGACGACCTCGATCACACAGGCAAACGGGTGGTGGTGATCGGCAGCGGCGCCACCGCTGTGACAGTGGTGCCGGCGATGGCCGAGCGGGCCGCCCACGTGACGATGCTCCAGCGCTCACCCACGTACGTCCTGGCCCTGCCCTCGCGCGACCGGCTGGCCGACGCGCTGCGGCGCGTCCTGCCGGCGAAGGCCGCGTATCCGGTGGTGCGGTGGAAGAACGTGCTGATGTCCACTGTCACCTTCCAGCTCAGCCGACGTGCGCCCCGGCTGGTGAAGCGGATGCTGCGCCGGGCGACCACGGGACGGCTCCCGGTGGGGTACGACGTCGACAGGCACTTCTCACCCCGCTACGACCCGTGGGACCAGCGGCTCTGCGTGGCGCCCGACGGCGACCTGTTCACGGCCGTGGGCCAGGGCAGGGCGTCGGTGGTCACCGACACCATCGACACGTTCACGCCGCACGGTGTCCGGCTGACCTCCGGCGCCGAGCTGCCCGCCGACGTCGTGGTCACCGCGACCGGGCTCAACCTGCTGGCCATCGGCGGCCTGACCCTGCGCGTCGACGGCGTCGAGGTCGACCTGGCCGACACCGTCGCCTACAAGGGCATGATGCTCTCCGGGGTGCCGAACTTCGCGTTGACGCTCGGCTACACCAACGCGTCGTGGACGCTCAAGGCCGACCTGGTCGCCGGTTACGTCTGCCGGCTGCTGCGGCACCTGGACCGCACCGGCCAGCAGGTCGTCACCCCGCTCCCGCCGCCGGACGACGAGCGGGTGCCGCTGATCGACCTGCGCTCCTCCTACGTGCTGCGCAGCGTCGACGCGCTGCCCCGGCAGGGCGCGAACGCGCCGTGGCGGCTGTACCAGAACTACGCCCGTGACGTGCTGCTGATGCGACACGGCCGGCTCACCGACGAGGGGGTGCGGTTCTCCCGCGCCACCCGGCAGGAGAGGAGCACCCGTGCGGAGGTTTGAGTTCACCGGCGCGACCGCCGTCGTCACCGGCGCGGCCAGCGGCATCGGCGCGGCGTTGGCGCACGCGCTTGCCCACCGGGGCAGCGACCTGGTCCTGCTGGACCGCGACACCGAACGGCTGGACGCGGTCGCCGCCGCGATCCGCGCCGAGCACCCGGAGCGGCAGGTGCACACCCACGTCGTGGACCTCGCCGACGCCTCGGCCACCGCCGCGGTCGCCGAGGAGATCCGGCAACGGCATCCCCGCGTACGGCTGCTGGTGAACAACGCAGGCGTCGGCCTCGGCGGCCGGTTCGACCAGGTGACGTTCGACGAGTTCAGCTGGGTCATCGACGTCAACTTCCGGGCCGTGGCGCAGCTGACCCACGCGCTGCTGCCCACCCTCAAGGCGGAACCCGGCGCGCACCTGGTGAACATCTCCAGCCTGTTCGGGCTGATCGCGCCGGCCGGGCAGACCGCGTACGCGGCGAGCAAGTTCGCGGTGCGCGGCCTCACCGAGGCGCTGCGCCACGAACTGGTCGACGACGGCATCGGCGTGACCTCGGTGCACCCCGGCGGCATCCGCACCCGGATCACCGAGAACGCCCGGATCGGCAGCGGCGTCTCGCACGAGGAGTACGCCGCCGGCCGCGCCCAGTTCGAGAAGCTGCTCACCATCGCGCCGCAGCGGGCCGCCGAGGTGATCCTGCGCGGTGTGCGGCGGCGCCGGGGTCGGGTGCTGATCGGCTGGTCGGCGAAGGTGCCCGACCTGCTCGCCCGGGTCCTGCCGGCCTCGTACAACCGGCTGCTGGTGACCGGCCTCAACCGGGGCGTCGTCCGCCCGGCCCCGCCCGTGCCCGCGCAGCGCTCCGCCGACACCGCCCGCGACGCCGTGTGACGGCGGGTCCGGTCACGGAGGTGTGCCGCCCCGCTTCTCCTCCTGCGCCAGCACCGCCTCGCGGTGCTCCGGGTCGTCGCGGCTGTCCAGTTCGGCGGCGAGCCGCGGATCGGCCACCAACCGGTCCCGGTTGCGGTGCAGGAAACTCTCGAAACCACCTGTGTACGGGCAGGCCAGGTCGCCCAGCGCCCGTTCGGGGACGTAGCGGCACCCGGCGCAGTAGTCACTGATCTCGTCGATGTCGGTGCCGCCCACCGCGTACGGGCGGGTGTCGACCCGGGCCAGGTCGGCGTACTGGCTCATACCGACGACAGTCGCGTTCATCACCCAGTCGGTGCCGTCGACGAAGCACCGCTGGAACCAGTCCGCCAGCTCGGACGGGCGCCAGCCGCGCTGCAACGCGTAGTTGCCGAGCACCAGCAGGCGAGGGTTGTGGTGGGTCCACGCCCGGTCCCGTACGGCGGCGAGCACGTCGGCCAGGCAGCGGGCCTCCACCGCGTCGGCGTCCAGCTCGGCGAACCACTGCGGCAGCGGCTCGGTCGCGGCCAGCCAGTTCGCACCTCGGTACGGTGGCTCGAAGTACCAGTACAGCTGCCACAGGAACTCCCGCCAGCCGAGCAGACCCCTGATGAACGGCTCCACCGCCGTACGCGGGGCCGCGCCGGTGCGCCACGCCTGCTCGGCGGCGCGGATCGCCGGCTCCGGGTCGAGCAGCCCGAGGTTGAACGAGGACGAGAGCGCGGAGTGTGCCAGCAGCGGGTCGTCGACGCTCATCACGTCGGCGTAGCGGCCGTACCCGGGTAGCCGGTGGCTAAGGAAGTGCGCCAGGCGGGCCTGCGCCTCGGCGTGGGTGGCCGGGTGTCGGCGAGGGCCGTCGCGGCCCACGAAGCGCACCCCGTCGGCGGCCCACCGGTCCAGGTCACGGCGTACCCGCGCGTCGATGTCGTCCTCGACGATCGGCGGCGGCGCGGGCGGCGGCGACGGCGGGCCGTGGTCCTCGGCGCGGGTGCGCCGGGCCGCCGCGGTGCCGCCGGCCGGGGCAGTCAGCACGTCGTGCCGGCGGCGGGCGTGCCGGTAGAAGTCGGCCATCCGCAGCGGACCGCGCCGGGTGCGGTCGGCCCAGGCGGCGAAGTCGGCCTGGCTGGTGACGAAGCCGCGCGGGGGCAGCACGGTCAGCTCCGGCACCGACCGGGCGAAGCGCAGTGCCGCCCGGGAGTGCGGATGGCACACCTCCAGGGGCTCACCGACCTGTGCCAGCGCCTCCCGGAAGGTGTCCGTTCGCAGCACCAGCGCCCGGTCGCCCAGCTCGGCCGCGCGGTGGCGCAGCGCGGAGAGGATCAGATGCGCCTTCTGCCGGTGCATCGGCCGGCGGCGGAACAGGTCCCGGATCTCCACCAGCAGCACCTGCTGATCGGGGTCGTCGAGGAAGTGCGGCCCGAGTTGATCGGCCAGCAACCATCGGCGGCGAAACATGTCGCAATTCTGCCCACCTCCGGGCCGACGCGCCCGTCGGCGGGCCGGCCGGGCGCGTCCGGGTCCATACCGGCCGGATCATCCCGAACCGCCGTCGGGGACCGCCGGGGCGGGCAGCACGTCGCGGCGGCGCAGCAGCACGGTCAGCGCCACGAGTGCCACCAGCAGCAGCGCGACCGCGTACACCGGGGCCGGACCCAGCGGCGTGAGCAGCGCGAGCAGCGCCACCACCGGGAACGCCACGACCACCGCACCGTGCTGTTGCCGACGCACGTGCAGCACCCAGATGGTGAGCAGGAAGACGGCGACGGGGACGGCGAGCGCGTACCAGGCGGTGGTGCCGGAGATGTGCGCGAGGTGCCGCTCGTGGTCGACCGCCACACCCAGGCCGGCGCCGACGGCGGCGACCGCCGCGAAGACGAGGTAGTGGCCATAGCCCCAGACCAGCGAGTACGGCAGCTGGTCGGGCGCCTCGATGGGCCGGTCGAAGTAGAGCCACCACAGCGCGAACACGATCACCGTTGCCGTCGCCGCCAGCGACCAGAGCTGACGGTTTCCCGCGTCCACTCCGGTCTGGATGGCCACCGACGTGGCCAGCACCACGTCGCCGAGAACGATGAGGGTGAACAGCCCGTACCGTTCGGTGATGTGCCCGGGGTGCCAGGGGGTCATTCCGGGCCGTTCGGCCACCGCCGGCACCAGCAGGTCGGCCACGGCCAGCACCAGGAACGCGGCGGTGCCCCACTCCTGCGGCAGGGCCAGCCGCAGCAGCCAGCCGAGCTGGACGACTGTGACACCGATGGTGTACCGCCGGGCCGCCCGGCGGTGCACCGGGTCACCGACGGCGGCCCGGGACCAGTGCACGACGGCCGCGAGCCGCATCACCACGTAGCCGTACGTGATGACGCTGAAGTCGCCGTCGGTGAACGCCCGTGGCACCCCGGCCGCGATGATCAGGGCGCCGGCGATCTGCACCAGGGTCGTGATCCGGTAGACGTCGTCGTCGGTGTCGTAGGCCGACGCGAACCAGGTGAAGTTCATCCACGACCACCAGATCGCGAAGAAGACCATCAGGTACCTGGTCAGCGCGTGGACGAGGTGCCCCTCGGAAAAGTCGTGGTGCAGGTTGCCGGCGGCCTGCGACACGGCCACCACGAAACACAGGTCGAAGAAGAGTTCGAGGGGGGTGGCCGCGCGGTTCGGTTCGTCCCGGCTGCGGGGCCGCATCGGCCGGTAGAACGGCCGTACCGGCGGGGTCCTGGTCACCGCGGCTCCTCGGCCGGTGTGGTCAGTGTCGGCGGCGGCCGTGGGTCAGGCCCTCCAGCACCAGGGTCAGCCCCGCGCCGACCAGCCAGACGTCCTTGGCGAGACCGGCGCCCTGCTGGGTCGGGCGGATGCTGCCCGGCTCACGCATCCCCGGCGTCTTCAGGTACAGCTGCACCAACCCCGCACCGAACGCGGTCAGGCCGAGCCCGACCAGGGGCGCCGGGACGAACGGCGCGAGCAGCGCGGCCCCCAGGGCGATCTCCGAGTACGACAGCAGCTTCGCGAATCGCGCCGGCTCGAACTGACCGAGCTGGGGCATGGCGGCCACCGCCATCCCGTGCATGCCCTCCGCGGCGGCGCCCTCCAGATTCCGCTTACCCAGACCCGAGTTGAGGATGTACGCGCCGATGCTGACCCGCAGCGGCAGGTGCGCGAGCTTCATGGTCACTCCCGAAGGTCGTGGTCCGAATGCGGTTCGCGTACCCGAGACGGCCCGCGATAACCCGCCGGGGTGGCTGGGCTGGTCGTGGTGGTGGCGGTAGGTTCGCCAGAGGGCCCACCGCCGGGCCCGGCGCACCCTGTCCCTTATACCCATCTGACGCTGCCGACGATAAGGC
>NZ_VDFY01000174.1 GCF_006228125.1 Micromonospora orduensis
CGCCCACCCCGATCAGGTGGACGGTGCCCAGGTCCTCCGCGGTGAGCGTGCCGGCCGGGGTGAACTGCGCGGTCATCGGGCCACCGCCTCGATGACGAAGGAACGCAGGGCCTCGTCACCGTCACGTCGGCCGTACGCCCCCGCGGCCGCGCCCATCGCGTACAACCGCTGCGGGTCACGGATCAGCGGGATGACGGTGCGCTCCAGCCAGTCCGGCGTGAGTTCGGCGTCGTCGACAAGCACCCCACCGCCGGCCTCCACCACGGGCAGCGCGTTGCGACGCTGCTCCTGGTTGCTGTGCGGGTACGGCACGTAGATCGTGGGCAGGCCGATCGCGGCCACCTCGGCGACCGTCATCGCCCCGCCCCGGGCCAGCATGAGGTCGGCGGCGGCGTAGCCCAGCTCCATCTCGGACAGGTAGGGCAGCGTCACGTACGGCACCGGCAGGTCGGTCGGGATCGGCACCGGCTCGTTGCGGGCACCCATCACGTGCAGCACCTGCACGCCGTTGCGGGCCAGCTCCTTGGCCGCCCCGGAGACCGCCAGGTTGATCGAGCGGGCACCCGACGAGCCGCCCGCGACGAAGAGCACAGGCAGGTCGGGGCGGAGCCCGAAGTGGGCGCGGGCGGCGTTGCGCAGCGCGTACCTGTCGAGCGTGGCGATGCTGCGGCGCAGCGGCACCCCGACGACTGTGGCGTCGCGCAGCGACTCGGCCTGGCTCGGCTGGTGCGGGAAGCCGACGGCGATGTTCTTGGTGAACTTCATGCCGAGGCGGTTGGCCACACCCGGCGGCACGTTCACCTCGTGGATCACCATGGGCAGCTCCCGACGCCACGCGGCCAGGTACGCCGGCACCGAGACGTACCCGCCGAAGCCGACCACCACGTCGGCGCGCACCTCGTCGATCACCTTGCCCGCGGCGCGGGCCGCGGTCCACATCCGGCCCGGGGTCCGGACCAGATTCATGTTCACCGACCGGGGCAGCTGGTACGCCGGGATCTGCCGCAGGTCGTAGCCGTGCGGCGGGATCAGCTCGTTCTCCATGCCCTTGGGTGTGCCGAGGCAGGTGATCCGGACGCCGGGGTCGTGTCGGCGCAGGCAGTCGGCGAAGGCGAGCAGCGGGTAGATGTGCCCCCCGGTGCCACCTCCCGCGAGCACCACCGAACGCAGCGAACCCATCAGCGTCTCCTCTCGCTCGCCGTACCCCCGCGAGCCCGGCCCTGCCGGACGCCGCGCGGTGCGGCCTGGTCGTCCTTCCGCCGCTCCCGCGACCGGGGCACGGGCCCTCGGGCCGCGGGCGGCGACGCCGGGCGGCGACGCCGGCCGGGAAGCGGCGGTAACGGGGCCCAGAGTAGTCGGACCCACCGGGCCGGCGGACGGGCATGCAGGGCTCTGGCCGCATCGGGCTCGGCGCGGGCGAAGGATGCCAGCATGCCGATCGCGGCCAGCGTCACGACCAGGGCACTTCCGCCGTCGGAGATGAACGGCAGCGGCAGGCCGGTGATCGGCAGCAACCCGACCACCCCACCAATATTGATCACGGCCTGGCTGACCAGCCAGGTGGTGACCGCGGCGGCGGCGAGCCGCCGGAACGGGTCGTCGACCCGCCGGGCGATCCGCAGGCCGGTGTACGCGAGCACCGCGAAGAGGGCGAGCACCACGGCGCAGCCGATGACGCCCAACTCCTCGGCGATGATCGCGAAGATGAAGTCGTTGTGCGCCTCGGGCAGCCAGTCCCACTTGACGCTGCCCTTGCCCAGCCCGACGCCGAACCAGCCGCCGTGCTCGATGGCCAGCCGGCCCTGGTAGAGCTGGAGGCAGCCGTCGAGCTTGCACTCCTGCGGGTCGGGCGGGTTGATGAACGACGTGAGCCGCGCCAGCCGGTAGTTGTCCGCGCCGCGCTCGCCGGAGCCGGCACCGAGCGAGGCGACCGCGATGAGCAGGCCGACGCCGAGCAGACCGACCACGGTCAGCGCGCCGAAGACCCGCATCCGCACCCCGGCGGCCCAGAGCAGGCCGACCACCAGCGCCAGCAGGCAGAGCATCGTTCCCGTGTCGTTGTAGCCGACCAGCACGAAGAGCAGGCCGACCATCGGGAACAGCGGCGTGGCCAGCTCCCGCCACCAGCCCAGCGCGGCGCCCTTGCGGGCGATCACGTGCGCGCCCCACAGGACCAGCGCGAACTTGGCCAGCTCGGACGGCTGGAGCTGGATGCCGCCGACGAACAGCCAGTTCAGCCGCGCCTCGACCGGCCCGAACCCGGCCGACCGCTGGCCGGTGAGCCGGGCGTACGCGACGAGCAGGTTGAGCACCAGGAGCAGCGCCACCGCGGTGAACAGCAGCGGCCGGCCCAGGGAGCGATAGGTGCTGGCGGGCAGCCGCTGGCAGGCCCAGAACGCGCCGATGCCGATCACCGCGAAGATGGCCTGCTTGGTCAGCGAGGCCGACGCGTTGCCGTCCTCGGCGTAGTCCTTCACGCTTGTCGCCGAGAAGACCATTGTCAGCCCGATCAGCAGCAGCAGGCCGGCGCTGGACAGCAGCAGGTAGTAGGAGGCCAGCGGCCGGTCCAGCAGGCCCCGCAGCGCCGCCAGCCCACCTGCCGCGTCGATCCCGCGCAGCGGCGCCCCGGTCGGCGTGTCCGGTCCCGCGTCGCGCCGCGCGGCCCCCGGTTCCGGGCCACGCGCGTCGTCCGGCGGTGCGGTGGCCTGCGCGATCCGCGCCCCGCCCGCTGACCGTCGCGGTCGCCCGCCCGTCCTGTCCTCAGTGCCGAGTTCCTCCCCCACCCGGACATCATCACCGTTGGACGCGCCCGACAGGGCCACAACGCCCCACCGGGCGTGTCGGGCCCCGCCATCACGTCATGTTGGCGAGGAACTCGCTGTAGAACAGGCCCAGGGCGATGGCCACGCCGATGCCGGCGATGATCCAGAAGCGGACCACGATGTTGACCTCGCTCCAGCCAGCCAGCTCGAAGTGGTGCTGGAGCGGCGACATCCGGAACACCCGTTTGCCCGTGGTCCGGAAGGAGATGATCTGGATCACCACGGACATCGTGATGATCACGAAGAGTCCGCCGATGATCGGCAGCAGCAGGATGGTGCGGGTCGACATCGCCATGCCGGCGATCAGGCCGCCGAGGCCCAGCGCGCCGGTGTCACCCATGAAGATCCGCGCCGGCGAGGTGTTCCACCAGAGGAAGCCCACACAGGCCCCGGCCGCCGCCCCGGCGATCAACGCGATCTCCAACGGGTCACGCACCGCGTAGCAGTAGTCCTGGGTGTAGCTCGGGTCGGCGCACCAGTGCCGGTACTGCCAGAACGCGATGAGCGCGTACGCGGCGAGCACCATCACCGACGCGCCGGTGGCGAGGCCGTCCAGACCGTCGGTGAGGTTGACGCCGTTCGTCGCGGCCATCACCACGAAGATGAAGATGATCACCGCGCCGATCTTGCTGACCTCCAGGGCGTCGATATCCCGGATGAAGCTCAGTGTCGTGCTGCCCACCGTCTCGGTGTTGGTCTTCGCGCCCGTCGCGTCGGTCATCGTGCTCGGGAAGTACAGCGCGACCACACCGAAGACCGCGCCGACCAGGATCTGACCGAGCAGCTTGCCCCGCTTGTTCAGACCGGCGCTGTTGCGCTTGCGCACCTTGAGGAAGTCGTCGAGGAAGCCCACCGCGCCGGAGAAGACCATGAGCCCCAGCAGCACCAGCGCGGTGATGGTCGGCTCCACCTGGGCGATCTGCAGATCCGGCAGGGTGGTCAGCGCCAGGTGCCCGGCCACGTACGCGATCACCGTGGCCAGGATGAAGACCACGCCGCCCATCGTGGGCGTGCCCTTCTTACCCTGGTGCATGGCGGGGCCGTCGGACCGGATCGGCTGGCCGGCCTTGAGCCGGGTGAACACCTTGATGGCGATCGGGGTGCAGAACAGCGAGACCAGGAAGGCCACCCCGATGGCGACGATGACCGCCCTCATCGGGTGGACTCCCCACCGGCGTCGGCGCGCAGGGCGTCGGCCACCTCCCAGGTCCGGTAGCGGGAGCCCTTGACCAGGACGACATCACCCGGTCGTAGTTCGCCCCGCAGCACCTCGACGGCCGCCGCCTGATCGGTGAGCAGCACCGACTCTCCTCCCCAGTCACCTACTGATGTGGCGCCCTCATGGATCGGCGCCGCCGGCTCGCCCACCACGAGCAGCCGGTCCACGCCCAGCTCGGCCGCGAGACGGCCGGTCTGCGCGTGGCCGTCGGACTCGAACGGGCCCAGCTCAGCCATGTAACCCAGCACCGCGACGGTACGCCGGCCCCGGCCGATGCTGGCCAGCGCCCGCAGCGCCACCGCCATGGAGGCCGGGTTCGCGTTGTACGAGTCGTCGATCACGGTCACCCCGTCGGGACGGTCGAAGACGTCCATCCGCCGGGTGGAGACCAGCTTCAGCTCGCCCAGGGCCGTGGCCAGCTCGGCCAGCGGCATGCCCAGCTCGCGGGCCACCGCCGCCGCCGCGAGCGTGTTGCCGACCTGGTGCCCGCCCGCCACCCCGAGCCGCACGGGCGCGCGGCCCTCCGGAACGACAAGGGTGTACGACGCGCGCCCCCGCTCGTCGAGCGTGACGTCCTCGGCCCGCACGTCCGCGTCGGGCGCCTCTCCGTAGCGGACCACCCGGGCCCGCGTACGGCCCGCCATCGCGTCCACCCGCGGGTCGTCGGCGTTGAGCACGGCCAGCCCGGCCGGTGGCAGCGCCTCGACCAGCTCGCCCTTGGCCTGGGCGATGGCCTCCTGCGAGCCGAACTCGCCGATGTGCGACGTGCCGACATTGAGCACCACGGAGATCCGGGGCGGCACCAGCTCGCACAGGTAGCGCACGTGCCCGATCCCGCGCGCGCCCTTCTCCATCACCAGGTAGCGGGTGTCCGGTCCGGCCCGCAGCGCGGTGTACGGGTGCCCCAGCTCGTTGTTGAACGAACCGGGCGGCGCCACCGTCGCGCCGAGCCGGGTGGTGAGCTGGCCGATCAGGTCCTTGGTGGTGGTCTTGCCGGACGAGCCGGTCACGCCGATCACGGTCAGCGCGGGCAGCCGGTCCACGGCCGCGCGGGCCAGCCGGCCCATGGCGGTCAGCGCGTCGTCGACAAGCACCATCGGCACGCCGGGCACCTCACGGCTGCCGAGCACCGCCACCGCGCCGGCCTGGATCGCCGTCTCCGCGTAGTCGTGGCCGTCGACCTTCTCACCGGGGAACGCCACGAAGAGCGACCCGGGTCCCACCTTGCGCGAGTCGAACTCGACGCTGCCGGTGACGGTGACGGCCGGGTCGGCGGCGACGAGTCGCCCGTCGACCGCGGCGGCCACCTCGGCCAGGCTCAGCGCGATCACCGCTGACCCGCCAGATCCCCGAAGCGGGCCCGCAACGCGTCGGCCAGTTCCGTGCTGTCGTCGAAGGGGAACACCTCGCCCGCCACCTCCTGGCCACGCTCGTGGCCCTTGCCGAGCAGCGCGATGACGTCGCCCGGCTCGGCGAGCCGGACCGCCTCGTCGATCGCCGCCCGGCGACCGGCCACCTCGATGATCCGGGCGCCCGCGCCGGCCCGGTACGCCCCGGCGAGCACCTCGGCGCGGATCTCCGCCGGGTCCTCGGTACGCGGGTTGTCGTCGGTCACCAGCACCACGTCGGCCCCCCGCGCCGCGGCGGCGCCCATCACCGGCCGTTTGCCCCGGTCCCGGTCCCCACCGGCGCCGATCACGCAGATCAACCGGCCGGCGCTCAGCTCGCGCAGCGCGGCCAGCGCGGCCACGATGGCGTCCGACTTGTGCGCGTAGTCGACCACTCCGCGTACCGGCGCGGCGACGTCGACCAGCTGCAACCGGCCGGGCACCCCGCCGCAGGCGGCCACGCCGGCGGCGGCGGTCGCCGGGTCCACCCCGGCGGCGACGAGCGTGGCGATGGCCAGCAGCGCGTTCGCCACGTTGTGCCGACCCGGCAACGCCACCCCGGCGGGCACGACAAGGCCGTCCGGGCCGTGCGCGGTGAACCGCTGCGCGTACCCCTCGCCGCCGACACCGTCGGCCCACCACGTCGCGGACGGGTCGCCGGCGGCCGAGTAGGTGACCGTCGCCGGCTTGTACAGCGGCTTGAGCGCCGGATCGTCGTGGTTGAGCACCTCGACGGCACACCGGCCGTCGAAGAGCTGCGCCTTCGCGGCGAAGTAGTCGGCGCTGTCGGCGTGGAAGTCCAGGTGGTCCGAGCCGAAGTTGGTGTAGCCGCCGACGTCGAACCGGACACCGCCCACCCGGCCCATCGCCAGCGCGTGACTGGAGACCTCCATGACCACGGCGGTCACCCCCCGCTCGCGGGCGGTGGCCAGCATGGCGTGCAGGTCGGTGGCCTCCGGGGTGGTCCGCACACTGTCGATCACCAGGTCGCCGAGGCGGGTCTCCACGGTGCCGATCAGCCCGGTCGTGTGCCCGGCGGCCCGCAGCCCCGACTCGACCAGGTACGCGGTGGACGTCTTGCCGGCCGTGCCGGTCACCCCGATCACGGTCAGCCCCGCCGTCGGGTCGCCGTACACGGCCGAGGCCAGCTCACCGAGGACCGCGCGCGGGTCGGGCACCACCAGGGCGGGCAGGCCCGTCCCCGCCGCCAGCTCCGCGCCTGCCGCGTCGGTCAGCAGCGCGACCGCGCCGGCCTCGGCGGCGCCGGCGGCGAACTCCGCGCCGTGCCGGCGGGCGCCGGGCAGCGCCGCGTACAGGTCGCCAGGGTGGACCTCCTGGCTGGCGTGGGTCGCCCCGGTGACGACCACGTCGGCGGTGTCCGCAGGGAGGTCGACGGCGAGCCGGACGGCGAGATCACCGAGCCGGACTCCGGTCACGGTACGTGGACGTGGATTGCCGGGCACGGCGTCAGACCCTACCCGGTCGTCCGGTTCCGGCCGCACAGCCGCCCCGGTGGTTCGTCGGCACTCACCGATGATGTCCCGCCGTCGCTGCTCAGCGCGGATAGACCACGAACTTGGGCTTCGAAGCACCGCTGGAGGGCGGTACGCGGTAGTGACGCAGAGTGAACTGCATCATGTCCCGGAACGCCGGTCCGGCGATCGCGGCTCCCCCGCCGCCGGGCGCGTACACGAAGACCGCGATGACGTAGCGGGGCTTCTCCGCCGGGGCCATGCCGATGAAGGAGGACACCTCGCCGGGCTGCTTCCTGCCGTCCACCAACCGCCAACCGGTGCCGGTCTTGCCGGCTACCCGGTAGCCGGGGACGGCGGCGGTGAGCCCGGTGGCGCCGTCGACAGTGGTGACGGCCTCCAGCATGGTGCGCAGCGCCGCCGCGTTCTGCGGGCTGAGCACCGACCGGGTCACCGGAGCGGGTGCGGGCGTACGCCTGCCGTCCGGGCCGATCGTCTCCTTCACCAGGTGCGGCTGCACGTAGGTGCCGTCGTTGGCGATGGCGGCGTACGCGGCGGCCATCTGCAGGGGCGTGGCGTCCACGCTGTGCCCGATCGGCACCGACCCGGCCGACGACCCGCTCCACTCGTCGGCGGGCAGCAGCCGGCCGCTGGCCTCGCCCGGCAGCCCCTCACCTGTGGGCTGGCCGAGCCCGAACCGCTTCTGGTAGTCGATCAGCCGGTCCGGGCCGAGCCGGTCGGCGATGGTGATCGTGCCGACGTTCGACGAGTACGCGAGCATCCCCGGCACGCTCATCTTCCGACCGTTGGCCGGATGGGTGTCGGAGAACCAGGTGTCACCCTTCTTGATGCTGTTCGCGATGGGCAGCGCGGTGTCCGGGGTGATCACCCCCTCCTGCAACGCCGCGCCGTAGGTGATCGCCTTGTGCACCGAACCCGGGTCGACCACGAAGCTGGTCGCGGCGTCCTCCCGGGCGACCGGGTCGCTCGGCAGTGGCTTGGCCGCGTTGTAGGTGGGGTCGCTGGCTTGGGACAGCACCTCGCCTGTGGGAACGTCGATGATCACCGCCGCGGCGGTGCCGCCGCGCTGCTGCGCCATCGCCGTGCTGAGGATCTGCTGCGTCTTGAACTGCAGGTCGCGGTCGAGGGTGAGCGCCAGCGAGCTGCCCGGCTTGGCCGGGGTGGTCTTGCTGTAGCCGCCCGGGATCGGCGCGGCGAGGTCGCCGAGGCCGGCCTCGTACACCCGCCGGCCGTCCTGCCCGGCGAGCAGCTCGTCGTAGCGGGCCTCCAACCCCTCCAGCCCGTCCATGTCCTGGCTGGTGAAACCGATCAGGTTGGCCGCCAGGTCGCCGCCGGGCACCTCCCGGCGCTCGTCCCGGTGCACCCCGATGCCGGGCAGCTCCAGCGCCTGCACCCGCTTGGCGGCCGGGATCTCCACCCCCCGGGCCAGGTACTCGAATCGGGACGGTTTGCCGTTCTCCAGCTTGCGGGG
Source organism: Micromonospora orduensis (assembly GCF_006228125.1). Classification (GTDB taxonomy): domain Bacteria; phylum Actinomycetota; class Actinomycetes; order Mycobacteriales; family Micromonosporaceae; genus Micromonospora; species Micromonospora orduensis. The sequence continues at coordinate 8,394 of NZ_VDFY01000174.1, forward strand.
CTTCATCAGCTCGGCGAGCTTCGACGCCGGGATGCCGAGCAGCGGGGAGAGCGCCTTCGCGGTGGTGGCGGCGTCCTTGATCTCGGTCGGGTCGGCGAACACGTACCGCGCCTCGACGCTGTGCGCCAGCTCGGCGCCGGTCCGGTCGTAGATCGCGCCGCGCGGCGCGGGCAGCTCGACCGTGCGGGTCCGGTCGGCGACGCCACCGCCGGCGTACGCCGGGGTGTCGACCGCCTGGAGGAACACCAGCCGCACGCCGATCACGGCGAACAGCGCCAGGGTGAGCGCGGTGCCCAGCCGCAGCCGCAGTCGCGGGTCGGCGAGTTTCGGCGGACGCGGTGGCTTGCGCGACGGCCGGCGGGCCGCCGGCCGGTCGGCGCGGCGCGGCGCGCGCGGGGTGGTCCGGCGGCCCGGTGGGCGACGAGCCGCCACCGCGCCGCCGG
>NZ_VDFY01000069.1 GCF_006228125.1 Micromonospora orduensis
CCCTCGCCCGCTGCCACTCCGCGATCCACCCGCAGCCGACCCGCGACGTCACGGCGGCACCGAACTGGTAAGAGTCGTTCACACCGATGCCCTCCAGCGCCGCCACGTCGAAGCCCGGCGGAAGCGGCACGTCGGCGAGCACCTCGGCCGCCCGCACCCGCACCCGCTCCGGCGTGACGATCTCCGCCGGCAACGCGCCCAACCAGGTCCGCACATCCACCCGCACGACGGCCGCGAGAACCTCGTCGAACTCCCTGCGGGACCAGTTGTCCCCGGTACGCAACTCCACGAACACACCGTCGCGGGGACGCAGGATCACCGCGAAGTCCCGGGCGGAGTACCGGAACAGATCACCCGGCCAGCCGTCCACCCGCACCGCCTCCGGCCGGCTGACGTGGAGCCGGTCGCCGTAACGGTCCGCGTAACCGCTGGCCGGATACCAGTTCATCTCCAACTCTCGATCGCCTCGACGAAACGCGATGGTGCCCTGCTCCTCGGCGAACCCGTACACGGTGGTCGCCGTCCAGCCGGGCCGGTTGATCAGCAACCGCGGGTTCTTCTCCGCGGCCCGCATCGCCACCGGCGAGTAGACAACCGGTGCACCGGCGGCGGGCGCGGGAGCTGCCTCACCGCCCTCCCCCGGCTCCCGCAGCAGGATGGACACGCAAAGGACGCTGGCGAGCACCGCGGCCGCCGTCACCACGCCCGCGAAGCGACGCACCTTCCGCCCCGCCCCCGGTTGCCGTCGCGGTGGTTCCACGAAACGATCGAGCGTCGACTCAGACATGATCTCCTCCAGGATGGACTGCTTCACCCCGCCGAGGCCACCGACGAGGTCGAGCCGAGCGGGGTCGGCGTCGCGAACCAGCCGGTCCAGCTGTTCCTCGGTCATCTCTCCTCCTTCCGGGTGGCTGCGGTCAGCACGTCCAGTACATGTCCGGGCGGTCCGAGGTCGTCACCGACGAGTTCCCGTAGCCGGGCACGCGCCCGCGACAACCGGGTCCGGACCACGGCAGGACCCACCCCCAGGACCGCGGCCACCTCGCGCGGTTGCAGGCCCTCCCAGACGGTGAGCATCAGCACCTCCCGGTCCAGCCCACCCAGACCCGCCAACGCCGCCCGGACGGCGAGCCGCTCGGGCACCTCACTACCCGGATCGACGGCCACCGTGGCGACGATCTGCTGACGTAACCGCTCACCCAGCCGCTGCCGGCGGACACCGCCACGGTGATGGTTGGCCAACACCCGCCGGGCCACCCCGTACAGCCAGAGACGGGCCTCGGCACCGTCCGGAATGTCGTGCCGACGACGCCACGCCACCAGGAACGTCTCCGCGACGACGTCGGCCGCGTCCTCGGGGTGCTCGACGCGCCGCAGCGCGTACGCCAACAGCGGCTCGAAGTCCGCGACGTAGACGCGCCGGAACTGGTCCTCGTAGTACTCAACGCCGGAGCTCACGTTCACTCCATGTCCGGTGGGACCTCAACCGTGACAGGTCGCGCGAACCTGTTCCCGAACCTCGGCCGGCCGCTCGCTCGCGTGGCGCGCACAGTGCCGCCCCGGCGCGACGGGCCGTCAGACCACCAACACCTCGGACAACGGCGCCGGCACCAGCCCCCGGTCCCGCAACCCGGCCAGGATGTGCGGAAGCGCCTCATCGGTCATCGCCGCGTTCGCCTCGGTCACATGCATGATCACCACCGACCCGGGGCGTACGTGGTCCAGCACCGCCCGCACCAACGGCTTCCACGCCGTCGCGAACGGATCGCCGCTGACCACATCCCCGTCGACCACCGTCACGCCCAGCGGCGCCAGGGCGTCCAGCGCCGCCGCGTCGTGGCACAGCCCCGGAAACCGGAAGTACCGGGTCTGCCGCCCCCCGTACGCCTCGATCACCTCGAACGTCCTCGCCACGTCCTCGGCCAACTCGTCGACCGGCAACCGGGGCAGGTCGTAGCAGTCAGCGGTGAACGCCGCGTGCCCGTACGTGTGGTTCGCCAGCTCGAAGCGCGGATTGTCGGCGATCCTCCGCGTCACGTCCGGATACCGCTGCACCCACTTGCCGGTCAGGAAGAACGTCGCCGGCACCCGCTCGCGCTCCAGCAGGTCGAGGATCCGCAGGTTCGCGTACGACGTCACCCGGCCGGCGCGCAGGTTGCCCAGCATCCCGTCGGTCATGTCCGCGTCGAACGTCAACGCGACCTTGTCACCGGTCCGCGGCCCGTGATCGACAACCCGCGCCCGGGTCCCCACCCGCGTCGCCCCCGGCACGGAGGTCACCGGCGCCACTTGCGGGACGGTGGATGCCGTCGGGGTGGGACTGACGCTTGCCGACGGCACTGCTGACGAGCCGACGAAGACCGGCCGGTCCGGCGGAGGCACCCGGGACGCCGAGCAGGCGGTGCTGCCGACAACGGCCACCGCGACCAGTACGCCGTACAACGGGCGGAGCCGAGGGCGGATCACGCCGCAGATCATCTCAGAGGTGAACGGTGCTCACTGTCCCGAATCTCACGCGGGGGCGCCGCGCGGGGCGTACATGATGACCGCGACGCCGAGCAGGCAGAGCGCCGCGCCGACGAGGTCCCAGCGGTCCGGGCGGAACCCGTCCACCACCATCGCCCAGCCCAGCGAACCCGCCACGAACACCCCGCCGTACGCGGCCAGGATCCGGCCGAAGTTCGCGTCCGGCTGGAACGTGGCGACGAAGCCGTAACAGCCCAGCGCGACCACACCGGCCGCGATCCACCACAGGCCACGCTGTTCACGCCAGCCCTGCCACACCAGCCAGGCGCCGCCGATCTCGGCCAGCGCGGCCAGCGCGAACAACACAAGGGAACGCAGCACGGTCACCCCGCGACCCTAGTCGCCACACACGACGGGTCCCCGGCGGCCGTGCCACCCGGGGACCCGCGAACCGCTCAGGTCACTTCGTGAAGGAGTCCTTCACGTTGCGACCGGCGTCCTTGACGTTCTGACCGGCCTGCTTGGCGCGCGCGTCGCTCTGCTGGCTGGCGCCCTCGCCACGCATCCGCTCGTTGTCGGTCATGTCGCCGACGCGCTCCCGCGCGGCGCCGGCCATCTGCTCAACCTTGTTCTTTGCCTTCTCGGTGAAGCTCATCGCGCCTCCTCGGTCTGGCGGTTGTCCCGGCTCGCTTGCCCGGTCTCCGGGCGCCGAAACCGGTGGTGCCCGTCGGCACCACCGGTAAGGCATCCTAGGAAGATAGGTTGTGGGAATGGCGAAGGTCCGGATCAACCGAAGAGGCCCATGGGAGTCGTCGGAAAAGGATTGGACGCCACGACGGACGGGCTTGTAGCTTGCGGGCGAACGTGACACGGCCCGAGGAGGTGAGACCCATGAACGCTGTATCGAAGTGGGTGCTCCCCCTCCCGTCACGGTCGGGCGACTGACGTAGGTGTCGCCGGGAGCGCCAAACGGCACTCCCGAAGGGCAACACCTGTGCGACCTCTGCCATTCACCGCCGAGTCGTCGTCGAACGACGCGGTCGAACGAAACTCCGCCACGGGCCACCTCCCCGGGCCCCAATCACCGGGCTCCGGCCCCGATCGCGCACCCCACGTCGACGTGATCATCGCCGGTTGCGGGCCGACCGGTGCGATGCTCGCCGCCGAACTACGGCTGCACGATGTGCGGGTTCTGGTTCTGGAGAAGGAGAACGAGCCCACGTCGTTCGTGCGCATAGTCGGTCTGCATATCCGCAGCCTCGAACTGATGGCGATGCGCGGACTGCTGGATCGCATCCTCCCGCACGGCAGGCGGCGTCCCGCCGGCGGTTTCTTCGCCGCCATCCCCAAGCCCCCGCCGACGAGCCTGGATTCCGCGTACGCCTATCTGCTGGGCATCCCGCAGCCGGTCATCGAACATCTGCTCGCGGAGCACGCGATCGAACTGGGTGCGCAGGTCCGGCGCGGTTGCGCCGTCACCGGTCTCCAGCAGGACGACGAGGGTGTGACCGTCGAGCTGGCCGACGGGCGACAGCTGCGCTCGCGCTACCTCGTCGGCTGTGACGGCGGGCGCAGCACCGTGCGCAAACTGCTCGGTGTCGGATTTCCCGGCGAGCCCGCCCAGAACGAGACCCTGATGGGCGAGATGTCGGTGGGTATGCCGCCGGAGGAGATCGCCACCAGGGTGACCGAGATCCGCCAGAACCGTCAGCGATTCTGGCTGAGACCCGCAGGCGAAGGGATCTACAGCGTCCTCGTGCCCGCCGCGGGAGTCAGCGACCGCGCGAAGCCGGCCACCCTCGACGATTTCAAGCAACAGTTACGCACCATCGCCGGAACCGATTTCGGCGTGCACTCCCCGCGCTGGATGTCCCGCTTCGGCGACGCCACCCGGCTGGCCGAACGGTATCGGGTCGGGCGGGTGCTACTGGCCGGCGACGCGGCACACATCCATCCCCCCATCGGCGGACAGGGCCTCAACCTGGGCGTTCAGGACGCGTTCAACCTGGGCTGGAAGCTGGCCGCCCAGATCCGCGGCTGGGCGCCCGAGACCCTGCTGGACACGTACCAGGCAGAACGCCGTCCGGTCGCCGAGGAGGTGCTGGACAACACCCGCGCCCAGACGGAGCTACTGTCCACCGCACCCGGCGCGCAGGCCGTGCGCAGACTACTCACCACGTTGATGGACTTCGACGAGGTGAACCGCTATCTGATCGAGAAGATCACCGCGGTCGACATCCGGTACGACTTCGGCGCGGGCCCCGACCTGATCGGCCGCCGCCTGCGCGACATCGATGTGCGACAGGGCCACCTCTACGGGCTGCTGCACCGCGGCCGTGGCCTGCTGCTGGACCGCACCGAACGCCTGAGCGTCGGCGGCTGGTCCGACCGCGTCGACCACCTCGCGGATCCGACCGCGGCACTGGATGGTCCGTGCGTCCTGCTACGCCCCGACGGCCACGTCGCCTGGATCGGCGACGATCAGCAGGACCTGAACGACCATCTCTCCCGCTGGTTCGGCACGCCCGCCGACTGATCCGCGCCCGCCCCCGTCAAGCTCGACACCGACAAGGAGCAGCGTTCCGCCTCACCATGACGAGGAAGGCCGCACGGTGAGGCGCCGACCACACCACAACCGCCGGGTGCCGGCCTGGCGGCGGTGGTTAACTGATCGGATGGGAGAGCTCCTGCTGATCCGGCACGGCGAGACCACCTGGAGCGCCAGCCTGCGGCACACCTCGTACACCGACCTGGAGCTGACCCCCGACGGCGAGCGGCAGGCCCGCACCCTCGCGGCGTTCCTGGCCGGCCGGCGGTTCGTGAGCGTGCTGGCCAGCCCCCGCTCCCGGGCGCTGCGCACCGCGCAGCTCGCCGGGCTCACCGTCGACGCCGTCGACGAGGACCTCAGCGAGTGGAACTACGGCGAGTACGAGGGCCGCACCACCGTCGACATCCACGAGAACCAGCCGCACTGGAACATCTGGACCGACGGCTGCCCCGGCGGCGAGTCACCCGCGCAGGTCGGCGAACGGCTCGACCGGGTGCTGACCCGGGTCACCCCGCTGCTCGACCGGGGCACCGTGGCGCTCGTCGGCCACGCGCACAGCCTGCGGGTGCTCGGCGCCCGCTGGATCGGCCTGCCCCCGTCCGCCGGCGCGCGGCTGCGGCTGGACACCGCCACGGTCAGCGTGCTCGGTCACGAGCACGACCGGCAGGTCATCCTGCGGTGGAACCAGCCGGCTCCTCCGGCACCCGGGACCGCGACCGACTCGGCGCCCCGGCACTGATCTTCGGCGGCCGGTTCTCGTACGGCGTGGACAGCACCACAGTCGTACGGGTCGTCACGTTCGCCGACGTACGGATCTCCTGGAGCACCCGCTCCAGATCGGTGGGGCTCGCCACCCGCACCAGCAGCAGGTAGAAGTCCTCCCCCGCCACCGAGTAGCAGGAGTCGATCTCGGGCAGGTGCGCCAGTCGCTCCGGGGCGTCGTCCGGCTGCGACGGGTCGAACGGCCGGATCGCCACGAACGCGGTAAGCGGCAGGTCCAACGCCTCGAACGACACCCGCGCGGCGTACCCCTTGATCACCCCGCGCTGCTCCAGCCGGCGCACCCGCTGGTGCACCGCGGACACCGACAGGCCCACCTTCTCGGCCAGATCCGTGTACGACAGGCGGCCGTCAGCGGTCAACGCTGCGACGATGGCGCGGTCGATCTCCTCCACGGCGAGCAACCTACCGGGAAAACGGCGCGACGGCGACGACGAACGCGACGGCGGACCCGCCGTCTCAGCCCCTGGCGAGCGCCCGGGAGATCACCAGCCGCTGGATCTGGTTGGTGCCCTCCACGATCTGGAGCACCTTGGCCTCGCGCATGTACCGCTCCACCGGGTGGTCGCTCACGTAACCGGCGCCGCCGAGCACCTGCACCGCGTCGGTGGTCACCCGCATCGCCATGTCGGTGGCGAAGAGCTTCGCCTTGGCCGCCTCGATCGAGTACGGCCGGCCGGCGTCACGCAGCCGGGCCGCCGCGAGGGTCAGCGCGCGGGCCGCGGCGATCTGGGTGGCCGCGTCGGCCAGCAGGAAGCCGAGCCCCTGGAAGTCGATGATGGAGCGGCCGAACTGCTGCCGCTCCCGGGCGTAGGACACCGCGTAGTCCAGCGCCGCCTGCGCCAGCCCGACCGCGCACGCCGCGATGCCCAGCCGACCCGAGTCCAGAGCGGACATCGCGATGGTGAAACCGGTGCCCTCACCGCCGATCAGCCGCTCGGCCGGCACCCGCGCCGAGTCGAACGCGATCTGCGCCACCGGGGAGGACCGCAACCCCATCGTCCGCTCGGCCGCCTGCGGCAGGATGCCGGCGGTGCCGGAGTCGGCGAGCAGGCAGGAGATCCCCTTGGGACCGGGCTCGCCGGTGCGGCAGAAGATGTTGTAGAAGTCGGCCACCCGGGCGTGGGTGATCCACGCCTTGGTGCCGGACACGACGTACGTGTCGCCGTCGCGCACGGCCCGGGTGCTCAACGCCGCCGCGTCCGAACCACCCTGCGGCTCGGAGAGGCAGTAGGCCCCGAGCAGTTCGCCACCGAGCATGTCCGGCAGCAGTTTGCGCTGCTCGTCGCTGCCGAACGCGGCCACCGGGTGGCAGGACAGGGTGTGCACGCTCACCGCCTCGGCGACGGCGAGCCAGCGGCTGGCCAGGATCTCCAGCACCTGGAGGTACACCTCGTACGGCTGGGCAGCGCCGCCGTACTCCTCGGGGTAGGGCAGGCCGAGCAGGCCGGCCCGGCCGAGGGTACGCAGCACCTCGCGGGGGAACTCGCCGCGCTCCTCGAAGCCGGCGGCCTTCGGGGCGAGCTCGCGGTCGGCGAGCTCGGTGGCGAGGTCCAGCAGGTCGTGGGCCTCGTCGGTGGGCAGGATGCGGTCGACAGTCATAGCGCGATGAGCTCCGTGGGGGTGGTGTTGAGCCGTTGCACGCCGTCCGTTGTGCAGACGACGATGTCCTCGATGCGGGCGCCGTGCCGGCCCGCCAGGTAGATGCCCGGTTCGATGGAGAACGCCATCCCGGCCTCCAACTGTCGGTCGTTGCCGGCCACCAGGTAGGGCTCCTCGTGACCGTCGAGGCCGATGCCGTGCCCGGTGCGGTGCAGGAACGCGGGGCCGTAGCCGGCGTCGGCGATCGGCTCGCGGGCGGCGAGGTCGGCCTCCGCGCCGGTGATGCCGGGCCGCACCGCCGCCACGGCGGCGCGCTGGGCGTCGCGCAGCACCGCGTAGTAGTCGAGGAAGTCGGCCGGGGCCGGTGCTCCCGCGACGTAGGTGCGGGTGCAGTCCGAGCGGTAACCCGACGCCATGGTGCCGCCGATGTCGACCACCACGGGCTCACCGGCGCCGATCGGCCGGTCCGAGGTGCCGTGGTGCGGGCTGGCCCCGTTCGGGCCGGCGGCAACGATGACGAAGTCGACGCTGACGTGCCCGGTCGCGCGGATCGCCGCGGCGATGTCGGCGGCGACCTCGGCCTCGGTCCGGCCCGGGCGCAGCCACTCCCCCATCCGCCGGTGCACCTCGTCGATCGCCGCGCCGGCCTCGGCGAGGGCCGCGACCTCCGCAGGCGACTTGCGGATGCGCAGCTCGCGCAGCACCTCCCCGGCGAGCCGCTGCGCGGCGCCGGGGAGCGCCGCGCGCAGGGCGAGGACCTGCTCGGCCCACATCCGGTCGGCGAGCCCGACCGCCGCCGCCGGGCCGTCGAGGGCAGCCACCACCAGGGGGTACGGGTCGACGCCGTCGGGGTGGTCGACGATGCGCACTCCGGTGGCCGGCGCGGGGGACGCCTCGGCGGCCGGTCGTTCCAGCCTGGGCACGATCAGGGTCGCCTCGCCCTGGACGGGCAGCACGAGGCAGGTCAGTCGTTCTCCGGCGTGGGCGTCGTACCCGGTCAGGTAGCGCAGGTCCGAGCCGGGGGTGAGCAGCAGGGCGTCCAGGCCGGCGGCCGCCGTGGCGCGCCGCGCGGCTGCCAGCCGGTCCGGCGGGTACAGCTCGTCGATTCCCACCCGGTCAGCTTAACGGTCGTTTGGGCCGGATCCCGAATTCCACCAACCGGTACGACCGAAATCCACAGACGTTGATTGACTCGGACAGTTAACACTCTTTAAGATTTGGCTGCCTCGAGGCCCACCCCGTCCCTGC
>NZ_VDFY01000207.1 GCF_006228125.1 Micromonospora orduensis
ACACCGTCCCGAAGGCCGCCCGCCCGCCGCCGGTAAGCACCGCGGCGGTGGCGCGGTCAGGCCAGGTCGAGGGCGCGGGCCGCGGCCATCGGGTCGTTCGCGATGGTCAGCGGCGCGGGCGCGGTGGAAATCGCCCACTCCGGGTCCTTCAGGCCGTGGCCGGTCACCGTGCAGACCACCGTCGAGCCGGCCGGCACCATGCCCGCCGCGGCCTGCTGGAGCAGGCCGGCCACGCTGGCCGCGCTGCCCAGCTCGACGAAGACCCCCACTTCGCGGGCGAGCAGACGGTACGCCGACAGGATCTCCCGGTCGGTCACCGCCGCGATCAGCCCGCCTGAGGTGTCCCGCGCGTCCAACGCCCTGGTCCAGCTCGCCGGGTTGCCGATCCGGATGGCGGTGGCGATGGTCGACGGCTCCGGCACGACCTGACCGGTCACGATCGGAGCGGCGCCGGCGGCCTGGAAGCCGTACATCTTCGGTGCGCCTGTGGTGCTGCCGGCCTCGCGCTCCTCCGAATACCCCATCCAGTAGGCGGAGATGTTGCCGGCGTTGCCGACGGGCAGGCAGTGGATGTCGGGCGCGTCACCGAGGGCCTCGACGATCTCGAAGGCGGCGGTCTTCTGGCCGTGCAACCGGTCGATGTTCACCGAGTTGACAAGCGCGACCGGGTGGTCCTGGGCGAGCTTGGCGGCGAGCGACAGGCAGTCGTCGAAGTTGCCGCTCACCTGGAGCAGCTTCGCGCCGTGCACAAGCGCCTGGGCCAGCTTGCCCAACGCGATCTTGCCCTGCGGCACCAGTACCGCGCAGGTCAGCCCGGCCCGCGCCGCGTACGCGGCGGCCGAGGCGCTGGTGTTGCCGGTGGAGGCGCAGATGATTGCCTTGTTGCCGGCCTCGACCGCCTTGGAGACGGCGAGGGTCATCCCCCGGTCCTTGAAGGAGCCGGTCGGGTTGGCGCCCTCCACCTTGAGGTACACGTCACAGCCGATCCGGCTGGAGAGCACGGGCGCCGGCAGCAGCGGGGTGTTCCCCTCGTGCAGCGTGACGACGGGCGTGGCCGCGGTGACCGGCAGCCGATCCCGGTACGCCTCGATCAAACCCCGCCACATGTCGTTCTCCTCGCCTCTACCGCCGTCTCGACCCGAGCACCTGGTCACCCTGGACCACAGTGCCGCCGGCATCGATGGCACACCCCGGGTTACCCACCTGGCGGGACGCGTGATTCGTCCCACCGATGGTTCAACGACTCACGCGCCGCCCTCGACCCGCAGCACGCTCGTCACCGACCGGACAATATCCAGGCCCCGCAGCTCGACCACTGTGGCGGCGAGCGCGGCGTCCGGTGCCACGTGGGTGACGATGACCAGCTCGGCGTCACCGTCGCGGCCGGGTGACCCACCCGCCGAGCCCTGCCGCACGGTCGCGATCGAGACGTCGTGCCTGGCGAACACGCCCGCCACCGAGGCCAGCACACCCGGACGGTCGGCCACGTCCAGGCTGACGTGGTAGCGGGTCAGCGCCTCACCCATCGGCCGGACCGCCAGGTCCGCGTACGCGCTCTCGCTGGCCGCGCGGACCCCGGCGAGCCGGTTGCGGGACACCGCGACCACGTCGCCGAGCACCGCGCTGGCGGTGGGAGCGCCACCCGCGCCCCGGCCGTAGAACATGAGCTGACCGGCCGCGTCGGCCTCGACGAAGACCGCGTTGAACGCGTCGCCGACGCTGGCCAGCGGATGACTGCGCGGGATCATCGCCGGGTGCACCCGGACGCTTACCGTCTCCCGGCCGGCCGGGTCGACACCCCGGGCCGCGATGCACAGCAGCTTGATGGTGCACCCCATCGCGCGGGCGCTGGCCACGTCCGCGGCGGTGACCTCGGTAATGCCCTCCCGGTGCACGTCGGCGGCGGCGACCCGGGTGTGGAACGCCAGGGAGGCGAGGATCGCCGCCTTGGCCGCCGCGTCGAAGCCCTCCACGTCGGCCGTCGGGTCGGCCTCCGCGTACCCCAGTTCGGTCGCCTCGTCGAGGGCCTCGGCGAAGCCGGCCCCGGTGGCGTCCATCGCGGAGAGGATGAAGTTCGTGGTGCCGTTGACGATGCCGGTGACCCGGGTGATCCGGTCGCCGTGCAGCGACTCGCGCAACGGGCGCAGCAGCGGGATGGCACCGGCCACGGACGCCTCGTAGTAGAGGTCGGCGCCACCCTCGGCGGCCGCGTCGTGCAGCGCCGCGCCGTCCTCGGCGAGCAGCGCCTTGTTCGCCGTGACCACGCTCTTGCCGGCGCGCAGCGCCTCGACCAGCCAGCTCCGGGCCGGCTCGATGCCACCGACGACCTCGACCACCACGTCCACGTCGTCGCGCTTGATCAGGCCGAGCGCGTCGGTGGTGAACAGGTCGTCGTCGACCGGCAGGTCACCACGGTCACGGCCGAGCCGGCGGACGGCGATGCCGGCGATCTCCAGCGGAGCGCCGATGCGGGCGGCCAGGTCCGTCGACTGCTCGTGCAGCAGCCGGACCACCTCCTGGCCGACCGTGCCGCAGCCGAGCAGTGCCAAGCGCACAGGTGACGTCATCCAACATCCAATGCCAGCAGGTCCTCTTCGGTTTCCCGCCGGACGATCAGCCGCGCGTGGCCGTCACGTACCGCGACCACCGGTGGCCGGGGCACGTGATTGTAGTTGCTGGCCATGCTCCGGCAGTACGCGCCGGTGCCGGGCACTGCGACAAGATCTCCGGGCTGCACGTCGGCGGGCAGGAATTCATCCTTCACCACGATGTCCCCGGACTCACAGTGCTTTCCCACCACGCGGGCGAGCAACGGCTGCGCGGTCGACGCCCGGGAGGCCAGCGTCGCCGAGTACGACGCGTCGTACAGCGCGGTGCGGATGTTGTCGCTCATCCCGCCGTCCACGCTGACGTACGTGCGGATGCCGTCGAGGTCCTTGACCGTGCCGACTTCGTAGAGGGTGAACACGGCCGGCCCGACGATGGCCCGACCCGGCTCGATCGACAGGTGCGGCACGGCCAGGTTCTCCGCCGCGCACTCCGAGTCGACGATCTTGCGCAGTCGCTTGGCCAGGTCCTGCGGTGTCGCCGGGTCGTCCTGGGTGGTGTACGCGATGCCGAAGCCGCCGCCCAGGTCCAGCTCGGGCAGCTCCACGCCGCGGGCGTCGCGGATCTGCGCCTGCAGGGCGAGCACCCGGCGGGCGGAGACCTCGAAGCCGCTGGCGTCGAAGATCTGCGAGCCGATGTGCGAGTGCAGACCGCGCAGCTCCAGCACGTCCTCGTCGAGGATCTTGAAGGCGGCGTTCGCTGCGGCGCCGCCGGCCAGCGAGAAGCCGAACTTCTGGTCCTCGTGGGCGGTGGCGATGAACTCGTGGGTGTGCGCCTCGACGCCGACCGTGACCCGGACCAGCACCCGGGGTCGGACCCCACGCTCGCGGGCCAGCTCGGTGAGCCTGTCGATCTCGGTGAACGAGTCGACGATGATCCGGCCCACCCCGGCGTCCAGCGCCCGGCCCAGCTCGGCGACCGACTTGTTGTTGCCGTGGAAGCCGATCCGCTCCGGCGGCATTCCGGCCGACAGGGCGGTGGCCAGCTCGCCACCGGTGCAGACGTCCAGGTGCAGCCCCTCCTCGGCGATCATCCGGACCACCGCCCGGCAGAGGAACGCCTTGCCCGCGTAGAAGACGTCCTCGGTCGGGAAGGCCGCCCGGAAGTCGCGGCAGCGCGAGCGCAGGTCGGCCTCGTCCAGGACGTACACCGGGGTGCCGAACTCGGCAGCGATGTCGCGGACGCTCAGGCCCGCGACGGCGACCGCGCCGTCGGCGCCGCGCGTCACGCTGCGCGGCCACAGCGCCGGCACGAGGGCGTTGACGTCGGCCGGGGTACGCAGCCAGGCCGGCCCCTGGTTGCTGATGTCCGCGTGCAGCGCACCAGCCTCATGAGCCCTCATGTCACATCCTCTCGGGTGCGGAGACGCCGAGCAGGTGCAGACCGTTGGCGATCACCGTGCGGGTCGCGTTGTTGAGCCAGAGCCGGGCGCGGTGCAGGTCGGTGACCTCCTCGTCGCCCAGCGGCAGCACCCGGCAGTTGTCGTAGAACCGGTGGAAGGACGCCGCGACGCTCTCCTCCAGGTAGCGGGCCACCCGGTGCGGCTCGCGCAGCTCGGCGGCCGTGGCCACCACCGCCGGGAACTCGGCGAGCGCCTTGAGCAGCTCGTTCTCCTTCTCGTGGTCGAGCAGCTCGGGGCGGAACGCGTCGGCATCGCCCGGCACGAGCCCCACCTCGGCGGCGTTGCGGGCCACGCCCGCAGTCCGGGCGGCGACGTACTGCACGTAGTAGACGGGGTTGTCGCGGGTCGCCCGGGTCCACAGCTCGATGTCGATGTCGATGGGCGAGTCGCTGGAGTAACGGGCCAGCGCGTACCGGGAGGCGTCCACGCCGATCGCGTCGACCAGGTCCTCCAGCGTGATCACGGTGCCGGCCCGCTTGCTCATCCGCATCGGGGCGCCGTCGCGCACCAGGTTGACCAGCTGCCCGATGAGGATCTCCAGGTTGCGCTCCGGGTCGTCGCCGAAGCAGGCGGCCATCGCCTTCATCCGGCCGATGTAGCCGTGGTGGTCGGCGCCCAGCATGATCACGACCCGCTCGAAGCCGCGCTCCCGCTTATCCAGGTAGTAGGCGCAGTCCGCGGCGAAGTACGTCCACTCGCCGTTTGACTTGCGCAGCACCCGGTCCTTGTCGTCACCGAAGTCGGTGGTCCGCAGCCAGGTGGCGCCCTCGGACTCGTAGACCCGACCCTGCTCGCGCAGCCGGGCCAGCGCGAGGTCCAACTCACCCCGGTCGTGCAGGTCCTTCTCGTTGAAGTAGGTGTCGAACTCGACCCCGAAATCGCGCAGCGAGGAGCGGATCTCGTCGAACATCAGCGCGACGCCCTCGACCCGGAACACCTCCTGGGCGGCGGCGTCGTCCAGGGTCAGCACGTCGGGCCGGCGGGCCTGCACCTCGGTGGCGATCTCGGCGATGTACGCGCCGCCGTAGCCGTCCTCGGGCGCCGGCTCACCCTTGGCCGCGGCGAGCAGCGAGCGGGCGAACCTGTCGATCTGCGAACCGGCGTCGTTGAAGTAGTACTCCGTGCCGACCTCCGCGCCGGTGGCCCGCAGCAGCCGGCTCAGCGCGTCGCCGACGGCCGCCCAGCGGACTCCGCCGATGTGCACCGGGCCGGTCGGGTTCGCCGAGACGAACTCGAGGTTGATCTTCTCCCCGGCGAGCCGCTCACTGCGTCCGTACTCGGCGCCGGCCTCGACAATCACCCGGGCGAGCTGGCCGGCGGCAGCGGCGTCGAGCCGGATGTTCAGGAAACCCGGGCCGGCGATCTCCACCGATTTGACGCCCACTGCCCGGCTCAGCTCGTCGGCCAGCGCGGTGGCCAGCTCACGCGGCGGGACGCCCACCTTCTTGCTCAGCTGCAGAGCGAGCGTGGAGGCGTAGTCGCCGTGCTCGGGGTTGCGCGGTCGCTCCACCACGGTGCGCTCCGGCAGCGCCGCGCGGTCCAGGCCACGCTCGCTGAAGACGGCGTGGGCAGCGGCAAGGACGACCGAGGCGAGTTCTGCAGGAGTCACCCAACCATGTTATCGGGGGTAGACTCGGGCACTCGGCGGCTACCCTGCGCGTCAACCGGCCCGCCATCTCCCCTGACCGACCGACTTGACGAGGCACGATGAGCATCAGCACCCCGGGCGGCCCTGAGCGCCGCCCGACCGTGGTCAGCACCGGCAAGAAGCCGGCCGCGGGCCGGCCGGCGTCCGGCGCCAAGGCTGCTTCCGGCAAGCCGGCGGGCTCCCCCCGGGCAGGTGGCAAGGGCCCCCGCAAGCCGGTCACCCCGGTCAAGGTGAGCCAGGGCCGGGCCTGGGGCCCGATCGCGCTCTTCGTCGCCGTCGGCGTGCTCGCGGCCGGCATCATCGGGTACGGCGCCTGGGCGTCGTTCCAGGGCTCCAAGCCGTGGGACAAGCGGGCCAACGCCATCGACGGCATCGTCAACATCCGTAAGTCGGACCCGGACAGCCTGAAGTACGAGGCGCACAAGTCCGGCCCGCTGACCTGGAACTACTCGCCGCCGGTGGGCGGGGTGCACAACGCCGCCTGGCAGAACTGCATGGGCGACGTGTACGACGCCCCGATCGCGAACGAGCACGCGGTGCACAGCCTGGAGCACGGCGCCGTCTGGATCACCTACCGCCCGGACCTGCCGCAGGACCAGATCGACAAGCTCGCCGGCAAGGTGCGTGGCGTCGAGAAGATGCTGATGAGTCCGTACGAGGGCCTGGACAAGCCGATCTCGCTCCAGGCGTGGGGCTACCAGCTCAAGGTCGACAACGCCGACGACAAGCGGATCGACGAGTTCATCAAGGACCTGCGGGTGAACGCCTCCGTCGAGGGTCCGACGGCGCTCTGCAACACCGGCATCACCGCCACCGGCACCACGCCGCGCGAACTCCAGCAGCAGCCGACCCAGTAGGTGAGGATCGCGATGACCGCCCCCTCCACCACCGACAGCGAGTACGACGAGGTCGAGGCCGCCCCGCAGGAGAGCGGCCGGGCCCCGGCGCGGCGCTACGGGGTGCTCGCGCTGGCCGCCCTGCTGGTGGTGGGGCTGCTTCTCGGGTACGCCGGTGGCCTGCTCACCCCCCGGCTCACCCGACCCGGTGACGCCTCGGTCGAGGCGGGCTTCGCGCGGGACATGACGACGCACCACGCCCAGGCGGTGGAGATGAGCCTCGTCGCGTACCGGTCGGCGACGCTGCCCGAGGTGCGGCAGATCGCCGTCGACATCGCCACCGGGCAGCAGGGGGAGATCGGCGCCATGCAGACCTGGCTGCGCGAGTGGGAGCTGAGCCCGACCGGGTCGCAGCCGCCGATGTCGTGGATGTCCGACGGAGCGACGGTCAAGAACGGGCTGATGCCCGGGATGGCCACCCCGCAGCAGATGGCCGCGTTGCGCGACGCCAGGGGCATCGAGGTCGACCGCCAGTTCCTCGCCCTGATGTACGACCACCACCTGGGCGGCATCCACATGATCGACGCCGCGCTCGGCGAGACCGACAACGCCGAGGTGCTGCGGGTGGCCCGGACCATGAAGGCCACCCAGCAGACCGAGCTGAACAACCTGCGGCAGCTCCAGGAGCAGGCCGCCAAGGGCTGACCGCGCCACGGGCACGACGGGCCCGCGTCACCGCCACACGCCGGCGGGACGCGGGCCCGTTCCATGTCGCTCGCCACCGCCAGGTTTTCGTGCATGAACGTCCACCGTGTCCCCCGTGGGCGTTTTGCGCGGTCCAGGCGATTACGTTGCTTAGAGAGTTTTCTCCCCACATATCGTGACCAGTTGCGATTCGGGCTCGTTGCCCAAGACGTGGGGGTTGCACTCAGAGACGCACGGCGTTCGGTCACCAGCTGGTGCCGACGCCACACCATCGGCGGTGACGGGGCGGTGGCAGCCGTCCGTCGCGGACAGCGGCAGGGCGAGCCGGGAATGCTCAGCCGCGAACAGGAACTCGAACTGATCGACGTGCTGCGGGGCGTCCACCCGGACGAGTTCGGCCTGGACGAGGAGCTGTGGACGCGGCAGAGCCTCACCACGCTCATCCAGCGCCGGTTCGACCTGCCGCTGGACGCGGGCGCGGTCGGGGCGTACCTGCGGGCCTGGGGGTTGGGTCCGCGCGAGCCCCGCGAACGGGCCTGCGGGCTCTGCGTCAGCGCGGTCGAGCGGTGGGTACGCAGCGAGTATCCGGCGATCACGCGGGCCGCCCAGGAGCACCTCGCCGAGGTCTACTGGATCGGGCGGGTACGACTGCGCGGCACCATGCCGGCGGCCGACGTGATCTCCGCCGTGTCGTCCCGGGGTCGGGTGCGCTTCATGATCACCACTCCGACCGTCGACCCGCCGCTCCCCCGCGACTTCGTGCTGCGACTCAGCGGCGAGGAGGAGCGCACCGTGCACCTGATCGTGGACGGCTCCTGGCCCCGCAACGAGTGGCCGCGCCGGCTCCCGCGACGGATCGTCCTGCACCCGCTGCCCAGCTGCGGCCGGGTGATTGCCGCCGCCTGACGGCGGTCCGCGCAGGCGGGGCGACACGATCGGGGCACCGATACCGATTCGGTGTTCCTGGAGGAGGTTTGCTAGTCTTCTCCAGTCGCTGAGCCCCCGTAGCTCAGGGGATAGAGCACCGCCCTCCGGAGGCGGGGGCGCAGGTTCGAATCCTGCCGGGGGCACGTAGAACATGGGAACGGATTTGACCGGCAGGGGCGGACGCCGACGCGTCCGCCCCCTCTGTTTTGTGTTGGGGCTGCCGCTGCCTCGGAGCCTTGCCCGTGGCTTCGGCAGCAGCCTGGCTGATGACGTCGACCATCTCGGCGCGTACGGCGACGCGCAGTGTGATCCGCTGGAGGTGTCGGTCGTACCGGATCTCCAGTTGGAAGGCGTCGAACTGAACCGCCCCGGATCTTGTAGAGACTTCCCCGCTTGGGAAGGATCGAGAGATGGCAGGAACGAAGCCGTATCCGCAGGAGTTGCGGGAGCGGGCGGTGCGGATGGTCGCGGAGGTGCGGCCGAAC
>NZ_VDFY01000228.1 GCF_006228125.1 Micromonospora orduensis
GTGTCCGGGTAGGTGCGCAGGATGTTCTCCAGGGTCACGACGTAGCGCAGTCCCCCGCCGCCGATGCCCTGCACGAGGGTGTGCAGGGCCGGTTGCAGACCGGTGGAGACGTAGATCAGCGCGCCCAGCACCGCGCCGGCGGTCAGGCCGCGCTCGACCAGCCATGGTGTGGCGGCCAGCAGTACCACAAGTGGCAGCCAGCCGCCGATGCCGAGGCTGAGGCTGCGGATGGCGGCCATCCGGGCGAGGGTGCGTTCCGCGGCGGCCTGCGCGGACACCTGGCGTTCCACGTCGGTCGTCACGCGTGCCTGGGCGCCGCAGGCCAGCACGTCTCGGTGCCCGGCCAGCGCGGTCGCGGCCGACTGGCCGAGGTGTTCACCGGCCTGGACGTACGCGCGCTGGTGGGCGACCATCGCCGGCAGGGCGGCGAGGAAGACGGCCAGGCCGACGAGCATCGGCGCGGCGGCGAGCGCCGCCACAGTCGGGGCCAGGGCGAGCAGGCCGAGCAGGGCTGCGCCGGCGGAGAAGACGAAGCCGCGGGTCACCATCAGCAGGCCGGCGAAGGTGTCGCGGACGATCTCCACCTGGTGGGTCAGCCGGGTCACGGTGGCGCTGTCGGGGTGGCCGCCGGTTCGGGTGGCGTCGTGTAGCGCGCCCCGGACGATGCGTGTCGCCAGGTCGTCGCGGAACGGCTCGACGACGGCGCCGAGGCACCGGTACGTCCGGCCGGTGGCCGTGGCGCCGAGCAGCACCGCCACGGCGAGGGCGCCCAGCCAGGTCAGGCCGGTGAGGGGCCGTCCGGCCAGGAATCCCTCGTCGACGGCGCGGGCGACCAGGTAGCCGGAGAGCAGCGCGGGCAGTGACTCGACAAGCGACCAGCCGCAGAGCCGGGTCAGCTCGCGGCGGCGGGCCCGCGCCGCCCGCCAGGTCACTCGGCGTACGCCGGGACGGGTCACGGCTCACCGCTGGCGGGTTGGAAGACCGCCCGGTAGTCCGGGTCGGTCCAGAGGTGCTGGTGTGGTGCGAGGGCGCGCAGTCGACCGCCGTCGAGCCAGGCGACCAGGTCGGCCGCGGCGGCGGTCGCGGCCCGGTGGGTGATCACCAGCCGGGTGCGTTCGCCGGTCCGTCCGGTCACCGCGTGGGCGATGCGGTGTTCGGTGGCGGTGTCCAGGTTGGAGGTGGCGTCGTCCAGGATGAGCAGTCGTTCGGCGGCGAAGGCGCGGGCCAGGCCGAGGCGTTGGGTTTCGCCTCCGGAGAGGGGTGTGGTCGCCAGCGGGGTGCGGTAGCCGTGGGGTAGCCGTTCGACGACGTCGGCGACGGCTGCCGTGCGGGCGGCCTCGAGGACCGCCGGTGTCGCCGGCGTGGGGTCGGTCGGTGGCGCCGCCGATCCGGCCGGCATGGCCATCCCGATCGCGTCGTGGATGGTCGCGCCGATCAACACGGGCCTGTCGAAGGCGTAGCCGACGGCCCGGCGCAGCGCCGTGGGGTCGAGGTGCCGCAGGGGTACGCCGTCCAGTCGTACGTCACCGGCGTCGGGATCGTGCAGCCGTCCCACCACGGCGGCCAGGGTCGACTTGCCGGAGCCGGACGTCCCGACGACGGCCACGGTGGCGCCGGCCGGTACGTCCAGGTCGATCCGGTCCAGGATGGGTCGGCCGTCGTCGCCGTGCACGCTCACGGCGCGCAGTCGCAGCGCGCCGCCGCCGGGTGGCAGGGGTCGGTCACCGGCCGGTGCGGTGGGCTGGGCCAGCAGTTCGGCGACCCGGTTCGCGCCGGCGCGGCTGCGGACCAGGTGGTTCAGTGTGGCGAGTACGCCGCCGAGCCCGGCGCCCATCGCCGCGTAGCGGACCGCGGCGACCAGTTGCCCGGGCGTCAGCCAGCCGGCGGTCAGGGCGTACCCGCCGACGGCGACGACGCTCAGGTGCAGCAGCGGCGCCACGGCGGAGGTCCGTGCGTTCGCCCGGGCCAGCAGGTCCCAACCGCGTCGGCCGTGCGCCGCGAGTTCGGGCAGGGCGGCCAGCACCCGTTCCTGCTCGCGGTGGGTGGTGGCGGCGGCGGCGATGGTCCGGGCGCCGGTCAGGGACTCCAGGAGCCGGCCGGCGATGGTGCCCAGCGCCCGCTGGTAGTTGGCGGTCACGGCCGAGGCGTCGGAGACGAAGGCCCGCATGAGGACGGCGAGCAGGGTGAGGCCGGCGAGCAGGGTGAGGCCGAGTACCGGTTCGATGATGGTGAGGGCGACGACGCTGCCCAGTGGCGGGAGCACGGCCACGGTCGCCAGCACCACGGCGTTGCCGGCTTGTCCCGCGTCGGCCGTCTGGCTGACCAGCCGGCCGACGAGGTCACCGACCGGGTGGCCGCGGGTGGCGCGCACGTCCAGCGCGAACAGGTGCCGCAGCAGGTGCCGGCGCAGCCCGGCGGTGGCGCGTGCGGCGCCGAATCCGGTGGCCAGGTCGGTGAGGGTGTCGACGCAGATGAGGACGATGACCAGGGCGCAGGCGGACACCATCCACCAGCTGGGGCCGCTGGCGAGGGCGGCGTCGACGGCGCGGCCGAGGGCCGCGGGCAGCAGGAGTTCGGCGGTCGCGCCGAGGAGCGCGACCACGGCGAGCGCGGCGGTCCAGCCGCCGCCCGCCAGGACCGTCCGCCGCAGCAGCAGGTCCCCCACGGCGAACGTCGGCATCGGTCCTCCCGGTGCTGCGCGGGTGCCCTGGGCGGGTACGTCTACCCGCCCAGGGCTCCACGTGCGATCGGATCAGTTGCAGGTCGTGACGGAGAGCGAGCTGTCGCCGCAGAGCAGCAGGCTCGCCCGGCTACCGCCACCCGTGCGGTCGGCCGGAGCCATCTCCAGGCCCTGGAGGTCCAGAAGCGCCATGTCGTTCACCTCCCTTCCTTTCGTTTGTGGAGTGCGTCGCCCTCGCTGTCGCGAGGGAGTCTCTGTGCGTCCGCCAGGGGCGCGAGGAACGGCAGCACCTGTGGTTCGTCCTGCCGGGCGCAGGCCAGCGCGTACAGCACGCCGGCGGTGCCGGTGCCGAGGTCCATGGACAGGCGCAGCAACTGCTCGCCCGGGAAGGCGGTGCCGTCGCGGTAGGGCAGCGCGTGCCAGGACAGCCGCCGCAGTTGCGCGTCGAGTTCCCGGCGGTCGGCGTCGTGTGTCGAGGCGGCGAGGTAGGCGATGATGCCGGCCCGGCCGGTGAAGAGTCCGGACTGCGCGTAGAACGGTGAGCGTGCGGCGCGGCGGATCCCCGCGCTCGCCTCGGCGAACCGGTCGTCGGCGCGGTGGCGCAGGTACTGGTCGAGGACCAGGCCGATGCCGGCGCTGCCGTGTGCCAGGTAGGGCATGGTCCGCCAGCCCTCGTTGACCTCCAGCGCGCCGTCGGGGCGCAGCACGCAGCGGCGCAGGTCCTGGCGCAGGGCCGTGGCGGCGTGCCCCAGCAGGTCGTCGTCGTCGGTGAGTTCGTAGAGGCGCAGCAGCATCAGCGCCGGGCCGGTCCGGCCGCGCAGCAGCCCGGCGTACGGGTGGCGTCCGCCGCTGATGTCGGGGCCGGGGTCGTCGGCCAGTCGGTCGATCACCCGTTCGGCGGCGCGCCAGGCGGCGTCGCGCAGCGATTGCTCCCCGGTGCGGGCGGCCAGCTCGGCGAGGTTCAGGGCGATCCCGGACAGCCCGCTGGCCAGGCTGTGGTCGAGCCCGTCCACCGGTTCGCGCAGGCAGATGTCGAGCACGTCCAGCGCGTCCTGTCGGCGTCCGAGGTGCTCCAGGGTGTACGCCACGCCGTGCAGTCCGTCGTAGAAGCCGCAGCGGGTGCCGGACGGAGGTGCGGTCGCCCGCTGTGCGAGCCACTGTTCGTGCTCGGGCCAGCGGCCCGCGCCGCTCGCGGCGAGGGCGTACAGCACGCCGGCGGCGCCGTGGGCGAGGTTGAGGCCGCCGCTGCGGAACTGTTCGATGTCGCCGGGGAAGAGCCGGTCGTCGCGTTCGGGGGTGGCGCTGGCGATGATCGCCCTGGTGAGGCGGTCGCGCTGGGCGGGCCAGTCGTGCGCGCCGAGGTCGGTGTGGGGGTCGGCGGTGTCGCGGGGAGCGCCGGTGATCTCCTCGACCGCCGGGTCCAGGAAGGATCGCGGGACCGGGAAGTTCGCGGCGATGATGTCGGCCAGGTGGGCCGCCTTGGTCGGGGCGAGCCGGACCAGCTGGGTCAGTGGCAGGAACAGCGCCAGTCGCAGGCACGCCAGGGCGTACCTGTCGACCGCCGGTCCGCTGCGGTCGCGGGGCGCCGCGAATCCCTGGTTGCGCAGTCCGGGTCGGCGGTGTCCGGTGATCGGGGCGGCGACCTCGAAGTCGACAAGGGCGACCTGGTCGTCCGGGCGGATCATGATGTTGAACAGGTGCAGGTCGCCGTAGACGAGGCCGCGCTGGTGGATGGCCGCGATGAGGGACTCGACCTGATCGTGGATGTGCCGGGCCCAGCGGGCGTACGCCGCCCGGTCGTCGGGTGTCGCGTCGGCGTCGATGAGCGGGTACCTGTCGACGAGCACCTTGTTCAGGGGCCGGCCCTGGATGAATTCGAGCGCGAGGAACCGGTGCTCGCCGAGGGTGAACTCGTCGTGCACGCGTGGCACCTGCGGCAGGTCGGCGAGTTGCCGCAGTGCGGCCGCCTCGCCTGCCAGTCGGGCGACGGAGTCGACGCCGTCGGCGTCCAGGCCGGCGTGCGGGCGCGCTTCCTTCAGCACCACCTCGGTGTCGCTTCGCAGGTCCCGGCCCACGTACAGCCCGCCGCCGTTGGAGAAGTGGATCACTCGCTCGATGCGGTACGGCACCTGGTTGGTGCTGGTGTCGTTGCGGGCGGCCAGGTGCGGGCCGAGGAAGTCCGGCAGGGTGATCCAGGACGGTACGTGAAAGACCGGTTCGCGGCGGTCGGGCACCAGCGCACCGGTGTCGTCCTCGATCGCCGGGACCACCTGACCGTCCGGGGAGTGGCAGTAGCGGGCGGCGAATCCGCCGTAGCGCACGTGGACCGGGCCGGCGCCGTAGCGCAGGTCGCTGAGGATGTACGGCCCGGACTCCCCGGCGAGCAGCTTGTCGAGCTCCTTGCAGGTCAGCTCCAACTCGGCGTCGTCGCGGGGGTAGACGGTGATGAACTTGCCGCTGGCGGCCCGTGCGGCGTACTTGGAGTTGCGCATCAGCAGCGTGCGGGGCCCGCGCAGGAACTTGAAGGACAGGCCACGGGGTACGCAGTAGTCCCAGACCGCGTCCAGCACCCGTTCGGCGTTCGCCAGGCCCGCCGACACGTGGACCTTCCAGCCCTGCTGCGGCAGCGAGCCGCCGTCCGGACCGTAGATCAGCCAGTCGTCGAGCGGTTCTCGCCGCCAGCCGGTCGGGACCGGCCGGTCGGCGGCCGGGAAGACGGGCTGGGCGACGGCGCTGCCGAGCGAGTCGTAGAACAGTCGATCCGCGGCGCAGTAACTGTCGTAGCGCTCGTCCACCGTCCCGCCTCCTGTCCCGCACTCGTGCCGGCTGTTGTTCCGGCGCTGATTCGAGTCTCGTGGACAGGACGGGGCGGACCACAGTGCGCTAAGTCATCACCTTCGATGTGGGGCGCACGGGTACTCATGACAAAAGTCAGGTCCGCGCGGCCGGCGGACGCCCGGGACGCGGCCGGGTGCTCGCCGCCCAGGTCAGTCCCGGGTACGGCGCAGCCATTCCCTGGTGTGGGCGCGCAGCAGGGCGGGCTGCTCGTAGGGCAGGTAGTGGCCGGCCTCGTCGATCACGCTGAAGGTGCCGTGCGGGTAGCGGCGCAGGGCGTGGAACTGGTCGGTGTAGCCGACGATGCCGTCCTGCCGGCCGGTGAGCACGCTGACCGGTCCGTCGAAGACGGTGTCGGTGTCCTCGTCGGCGAGCGCGTACCCGGGGCCGGTGCGCAGCGCCTGCTGGAAGGCCTCGTCGCCGGGGCCGCCGGCGGTGAGCGCGGCGAGGACCGTCGCGACGACGGCCGGGGTGCGGTGGCCCAGCGCGGTGTCGAGGTGTGCGCGCAGGTCGCAGGGGGCGGCGTCGAGCCAGCCGGCGGGCCCTGCCGGTGGGCGATGCTCGGGCAGGGTGCGGCTCCGCGGCGCGATGGCGACGCCCGGGCACACGAGCAGCAGGCCGCGGACCAGGTCGGGGCGTTGGCGTGCGATGCCGGCGGCGAGGTACGCGCCGTAGGAAGCGCCGGCCAGCAGGACCGGCGCGTCGAGGTGCCGGTCGAGCCAGGCGATGACGGTGTCGAGCACGGCCTGGGAGGTGGGTCGGCAGTGCGCTGGTGAGTCGCCGTACCCGGGCAGGTCCAGGTACGTCTCGCGCAGTCCCGCGCCGGCGAGGGCGGGGCCGAAGGCTGCCGCCGTGGCGGCGCGCGTGGTGCTGATCATGGGCAGGCAGACGATCGCTGGTCCGGTGCCTCTGGTCTCGGCTGCCAGGTCCATCCGCGGATCCTAGCGGCGCCCGGAACGGGAGTGCGCCATCGGCGGGTGATCTCTACAGTGGTGCGTTCCGGCCCCGGTGGGGCCGCTTGTCACAACGGGGGAAACACCATGGTGGGTAAGTCTGTGCGTACCGTCCTGGCCGGTGTCGTGCTCGCGGGTCTGGTCGCCGGTTGCGACCTGGCCCCGAAGAACGACGCGGGCAGCGCCGATCCGTCGGTGACCGCGGCCAGCCCGACGGTGGACGTCGCGGCGAACAGCAAGCAGGTCTGCGAGACGACCCTTGCCGTGGTGAAGAAGCACTTCGTCGCGATGGCGGACGACGCGATCGCCGCGATCGACAAGCCGGTCAGCGCCAAGGAGCAGGGCGAGAAGGTGCGGGGCCACTACACGGCGCTCGCGCAGGACCTGCGCAAGGAGGCGCCGACGGCGGTGGATCCGCAGCTGCGTACGGCGTTGGAGAATCTCGCCACCGCTGTGGAGAAGCGGCTCACCGGCCCGAAGGCCACCGAGGTGGAGGCGCCGGATCTGGACCCGACCCTGAAGGCGCTGGACAGCACCTGCGGTCGTTGACCGCCGCCGGGGCGCCGGCCGGGTTAGGCAGGCGCCCCGGGAACGGTTCAGATCCAGGGCACCTGGGGGGACGGGTAGAAGTTGACCTGTTGCAGGTGCCAGCGGGGCGCCTGCTCCCCCAGTCGGGTCCGGAATGACTCCCAGTCGTGGCTGGTGGTGGTCGACCAGCCGAGTTCGGCGATCGCCGGCAGGCGGGGGAAGGCCATGTACTCGATGTCGTCGAGGCTTCGCAGGGTCTCGGACCACAGGGGCGCCTCGACGCCGAGGACCGCGCTCTCGCCGACGCCTGCGACGCGGGTGGCGGGGTCCCAGCCGTACGCGTCGGACACCTCGATGAGGCCGGCCCAGCGCAGGCCCAGGGGTGTGTTGGCGTCGTACTTCATGTCCAGGTAGGACTTGTTGGCCGGGGACATGACGACCTTGGTGCCGCGGGCGACGGCGTCGACGAGGTCGGCGTTTGTGGTGCCGGTTCCCCAGAACTGGGCGACGGCGTCGGCGGGCGGGTCGGCCTGCGCGATCTCGTTCCAGCCGGAGGCGCGTTTGCCGTACTTGCTGACCAGCGGCAGCACCCGGTTCATGAAGGTGCGGTAGTCCTCGTCGGTGGTGGCGTGGGCTTCGTCGCCGCCGATGTGCAGGTACGGGCCGGGTGTGATGGCGGCGAGTTCGCGGATGACGTCCTCGACGAAGCGGTAGGTGAGCTCGTCGTCGATGCACAGGGAGCTGTAGCCGACGGCGATGTCGGTGCGTGGGGGCGGTGCGACGCCGTCGCAGTTGAGTTCGGGGTAGGTCGACTGGGCGGCGTTGGTGTGCCCGGGCATGTCGATCTCGGGGACGATGGTGACGTGCCGGGCGGCGGCGTACGCGACGACGGCCTGGTAGTCGGCTTTGGTGAGATATCCGGGGCCGACGCCGTCGACTCCGGTGCCGGGCCCGCCGCCGACTGTGGTGAGTCGGGGCCAGGAGTCGATCTGGATGCGCCAGCCCTGGTCGTCGGTCAGGTGCAGGTGCAGGTAGTTGATTTTGTACTGGCTGATGAGGTCGACGTACGCGGTGATCTCGTCGACGGTGTGGAAGTGCCGGGCGAGGTCGAGCATGGCGCCCCGGTAGGCGAAGCGCGGGTAGTCGACGATCCGTCCGCCGGGGATGGTCCAGGTGGCGTGTCGCCGGGTGGGCGCCTCGATGTCGGCGGGTAGGAGCTGGCGCAGTGTCTGGGTGCCGGCGAACAGCCCGGCGGGGGTGTTGGCGCGGATCGTGACGCGCTGTCGGGTGACGTCGAGCTGGTAGCCCTCCTGGCCGACGCGGTGGTCCGCTCCCCCGAGGACGAGGGCGATCTCGGGCAGTGGGGTGGAGCGGGCCGGCAGGACGGGCAGCGGGTATCCGGTGGCGGGGCGCAGGGTCTCGGCGAGGTGGTTGCCCACCTGGCGGGCGGCGGTGGAGCCGGGTGCGGTGCGGATGACGGTCCGTGGGGTGATCCGGAACGCGACGCGAGCGTCGGGGCGGGTGTCGACGGGCGCGGGGATCACGTCGGTGAGCTGGCGGGCCGGGGTGTGC
>NZ_VDFY01000232.1 GCF_006228125.1 Micromonospora orduensis
GGGGTCAGGTTGGGAGGGTTTTCAGGGCCTCGCTCAGCTCCATGGGGGACTCGAACTGCTCCGCCGGCAACGCCTGCAACATCTGCAACATGGCGGTGCTGGCCCCGTTCTCCTGCCCCCAGCGGACGAGGTCCTCGCGGGAGACCGGGTAGTCGAGCCCGGCCAGGTACTCCTGCAACTGCACCCCGGTGACGGTCATGCCGGCCGGCTACCCGCTCGGACCACCCGTACACGCCGACGGCGTGTCGTCGGGCGGCGCGCCGACGGTTTGTCGGCGCGAGCGCCGGGTAGCCGCTGCCATGCTGGTTCAGCGGCTCGGCGCGCCGAGCGACTTCGACCCGTTGCTGGAGCGCGTCCGGGACGCCCGGGTGGTGATGATCGGCGAGTCCACCCACGGCAGCTACGACTACTACCGGCTGCGCGAACAGCTCACCCGCCGGCTCATCGCGGAGTGCGGCTTCTCGTTCGTGGCCGTGGAGGGCGACTGGCCGGACTGCGACCGGGTGCACCGGTCGGTGACCGCCGCGCCCGGCGGTGCCCTCGATCCGCAGACCGCGCTGGAGGGCTTCGAGCGCTGGCCGACCTGGATGTGGGCAAACGCCGAGGTGGCCCGGTTCTGCCGCTGGCTGCGCGCCTGGAACCAGGAGCTGCCGGACGGTCAGCGGGCCGGGTTCCACGGCCTCGACGTGTACAGCCTCTGGGAGTCGATGCAGGCGATCTTCGACTATCTGGGTGAGGAGGACCCGACCTCGCTGGAGGCGGCGCAGGACGCGTACCGGTGCTTCGAGCCGTACGGCAAACGGGTCGAGGAGTACGGCGCGGCCAGCCGGTTCGTCTCCGCCCGCTGCGAGGAGGAGGTCGTCCGGCTGTTGGCCCGTACCCGGGAACAGGCCATGTCGGACGGCCCGGACCGCTTCTCGGCCTGGCAGAACGCGGAGGTGGTGGCCGGTGCGGAACGCTACTACCGGGCGATGGTGGCCGGGGGGCCGGATTCGTGGAACATCCGGGACACGCACATGCAGGACACGCTTGACCGGCTGCTCGACCGGTACGGCCCGGACGCCCGGGGGATCGTCTGGGCGCACAACACGCACGTCGGGGACGCGCGGGCCACCGACATGGCCGCCGACGGGATGGTCAACATTGGTCAGTTGGCTCGGGAGCGGCACGGCAACGACGCGGTGACGCTCGTCGGTTTCGGCAGCTACCGGGGCACGGTGATCGCCGCGCCGCGGTGGGGCTCGCCGTCCGAGGCGATGATCGTCCCGCCGGCTCGGGAGGGCTCGGTGGAGCGCCGATTGCACGAGTTGATGCCGGAGCGGGCGGTGCTTGTCTTCGGTGGCGACGACCAGCCGGAGTGGGTCACCGGGACGGCGGACCACCGGGCGATCGGGGTGGTCTACGACCCGTCGTTCGAGTCCTGGGGCAACTATGTGCCCACCCGCCTGGGCGAACGCTACGACGCCTTCATCTGGTGCGACGAGACGACGGCCCTGCACCCGCTGCCGGTCCCGGCCGCCGCCGGTGAGATGGAGACCTACCCGGCGGGCGTCTGAGTACGGTCCGGACGCGACGAAGACGCGGTGCCCGAGCGGCACCGCGCCTTCGTCGTCGTACGGGTTACACCCGGCTCGGAATGCGGTCCTCCAGGTGGGTGCGCAGGCCCTCGCCTTCGATGTCGACGTTCGGCAGGGCCCGGTCGAGCCAGCGGGGGAGCCACCAGGCGCGGTCGCCGAGCAGGGACATCACCGCCGGCACGATGGTCATCCGGACCACGAACGCGTCGATGGCCACGCCGATGGCGAGCGCGAAGCCCATCGACTTGATGATCGGGTCGTCGAGGAACACGAAGCCGCCGAAGACGGACATCATGATCAGCGCGGCGGCGGTGACCACCCGGGCGCCGTGGCCCATGCCGCTGATCGTGGCCTCACGCGCGGTGTCGCCGTGCACGAAGTCCTCCCGCATCCGGGAGACCAGGAACACCTCGTAGTCCATGGCCAGCCCGAACAGGATGCCGATCAGCAGGATGGGCAGGAAGCTGACCAACGGCGCCGGGGTGTCCAGGCCGACCAGGTCGGCCAGGTGGCC
Organism: Micromonospora orduensis; assembly: GCF_006228125.1. Classification (GTDB taxonomy): domain Bacteria; phylum Actinomycetota; class Actinomycetes; order Mycobacteriales; family Micromonosporaceae; genus Micromonospora; species Micromonospora orduensis. Next base: position 2,092 of record NZ_VDFY01000232.1, read on the forward strand.
CTGCTGGAAGATCGCCACCGTGATGCCGAACGTGGCGGCCACGGTGAGCAGGAAGCCCAGCGCCGCCTTGAGCGGCACCAGCAGCGAGCGGAACACCAGCATCAGCAGCAGCACCGACAGCCCGACGACCAGCAGCAGGTAGATCGGCAGGGCGTCGGAGAGCTTCTCGGAGACGTCGATGCCGATGGCCGTGGCGCCGGTGAGCAGCACGTCGACGTCCTTGACCCCGCCGACCGCGTCCCGGACCTCGTGCACCAGGGTCTCGGTGGCCTCGTCGGTCGGGCCGGTCTTCGGCACCACGCCGAGCAGGGCTGTGCGACCGTCCGGGCTGAGCTGCGGCGGCGCGACCGCGAGGACGTTCTCGGTGCGCTGGATGAGCGCGGTGACCTGCGGCAGCGCGGCGGCGGTGGCCTGTGGGTCGTCGCCCGCCACGACCACCGCGAGGCGGCCGGTGAAGCCCGGACCGAAGCCCTCGGTGGTGAGGTCGCTCGCCACCCGGGCCGGGGAGCCCTCCGTCGCCGTGCTGGCGTCCGGCAGGGCCAGCCGCATGTCCGGTGTGGGCAGCGCGAGCAGCCCCAGGCCGAGCAGCGCGACCAGGATGACCGGTACGCGGAAACGGGTCACGAAGCGTGCCCAGCGGAAGCCGAACCCGGAGCGGTCCTCGACCGGCAGCTTCTCCTCGCCCACCGGGGCGCCCGGGGCGGCGGCGTCGACCGCCGAGCGCAGCCGGCGCGGGAGCACCCGGTTGCCGGCGAAGCCGAGCAGCGCGGGCTGGAGGGTGATCGCCACGAGCACGGCGATGGTGACCGTGGCGGCGGCGGCGAGACCCATCACGGTGAGGAACGGGATGTTGACCACGGCCAACCCGGCGAGGGCGATGACCACGGTGGCGCCCGCGAAGACCACGGCGGAGCCGGCGGTGCCCACTGCCCGGCCGACCGCCTCCTCGGGGGACAGGCCTTCGAGCAGGTTCTGCCGGTGTCGGGACGTGATGAACAGCGAGTAGTCGATGCCGACCGCGAGGCCGAGCATCAGCGCCAGGATCGGCGCGGTGCTTGTCAACTCGATGGCGCCGCTCAGGGCGTACAGGCCGGCCATGCCGACGCCCACACCGATCAGCGCGTTGAGCATCGTCATTCCGGCCGCCACCAGCGAGCCGAAGGTGATGATCAGAACGATCGCGGCGACCAGCACACCGAGCGCCTCGGTGGACCCGATCTCCGGCTCGCCACCCAGCACCTCGCCGCCCGGGGCGACCTGCCAACCCCTCGCCTCGGCGGCCGAGCCGACCTCCTCGTACGCGGTGCGCTGCTCGTCGGTCACCTCGTCGCCACCGGCGGCGAACTGGACCTGGATCAGCGCGTACCGGCCGTTTGGCGAGACCGCGCCGGCCTGGAACGGGTCGACGGCGCCGACCACGCCGGGCAGCGTGGCGGCCTGCTGGACCAGCTCCCGCACCACGCTCTGGCCCTCCGGCGTGGCCAGTTGGCCGTCACCCGGTGCCTTGAGCGCGATGGTGCCGGTGGCCCCGCTGGCGGCCGGGAACTGCTCGGAGAGCAGGTCCAGCGCCTGCTGGCTCTCGGTGCCCGGCATGGTGAAGTTGCTCGCCGTCGGGCCGCGCAGGGTCGCCGCGGCGATGCCCGCGCCGACGAGTACGACGAGCCAGAGCGCGACGACGAGCCGTCGCCGGCGCAGCGCGCCCCGGCCGAGCCGGTAGAGCAGGGTGGCCATCAGGATTCCTTGTCCTCGGTCGTGGGTGGTTGGGGCAGGGGTGCGTCGACGGGTTCGACGGCCCGCCGGACGAGGGTGAGCAGGGCGGGGCGCAAATCGTCGTCGGAGACGTCGACGAACTCGGCGCACGCCTCGGAGATTCCGGCCAGCAGCACCAGCGCGGCGATCCGGGCGCTCGGCCGGTCGGAGTACCCGGCCAGCGCGTCGCGCAGCCGGTCGGAGATCTCCTGGATGTGCGCGAAGGCCGGCTGGCACAGCAGCTCCGGGAACTCTCCGCGCAGGACCGCGATCTCCCGGCGGAACCGGACCGCGAGGTCGACGAAGCCGGTGGCGGCGACCTCCTGGGCGGCGGCTCCGGTGAGCCCGGTGAGCTGGTCGTCGAGGGACTGCAGCATCGCGATGGCCGGGGCCATCAGCTCGGCGAGCAGGGCTTCCTTGTTGGCGAAGTGGTACAGGACGCTGGCCTTGGAGACGCCGACCTCGCGGGCGATGTCCTGCAGCGAGGTGCCCCGGTAGCCGGTCACCGCGAACCGTCGCGCCGCCGCGGCGAGGATCTCGCCGTGCGTCTCGGACACCGCTCTTGCCATCGCCGGTCCACCTCCGCAGACCAGCATGCCTGACCGATCGGTCAGAGCCTGACCGATCGGTCAGAAAACCCTGGTGGCGTTCCCCACACCACCGCCTGGTTTAGCCGGCGTGTTCGGCGTCGTACCTGGTCCGGGCCTCGGCGATGGCCTGGCGATGCCGCTCGGCCCAGCTGGTCAGCGCGACAAGCGACTCGTACAGCTCCATCGCCATCGGGGTTGCCGTGTACTCCACCTTCGGGGGAACGGTCGGGTAGACCGTGCGGTGCAGCAGGCCGTCGCGCTCCAGGTTGCGCAGGGTCAGCGTGAGCATCCGGCGGCTGATGCCCTCGATGTGCCGCTCCAGTTCGGTGAAGCGCACCGGGCCGTTCGACGCGGCCACCAGGATGCCGATGCTCCACTTGCCGCCGACCCGGTCCAGCACCTCGCGGACGGTGCACGCCCGAGCCTGCCCGGGGGTGAACGGCACGTTCCCGGCGGCGCAGGTGAACTCCGCCTCGACCTGCTCGGACACATCGCTGTTCCTCTGGGACATCACAGTGCCTCCTTCCGCTCCGGCTCATGGTCACAGACGATGGCGTCAGTAACAAAGCGTGCACCAAGGAGGATTTTCGATGGAGCGTACCGTCCCGGCCCGCTGGCCGGCCCTGCTCGTGCTCTGCGCCGGCAGTCTGATGATCATCCTGGATGGCAGCGTCGTCTCGGTGGCGCTGCCCGCCGTCCAGCGCGACCTGGGCTTCACCCCCGCCGGCCTGGCCTGGGTGGTCAACGCGTACCTGGTCGCGTTCGGCGGGCTGCTGCTGCTCGCCGGACGCCTCGGCGACCTGCTCGGCCGGCACCGCGTCTTCCTCGCCGGCGTCGCCCTGTTCACCCTGGCCTCGCTGGCCTGCGCGGCGGCCACCGGGCCGGCGCAGCTGGTCGGCGCGCGCTTCGGGCAGGGCGTCGGCGGCGCGCTCGCCATGGCGGTCAGCCTCGGCATGATCGTCCGGCTCTACCCCGAACCGGCCGAGCGGGCCCGCGCCATCGCCGTCTTCAGCTTCACCGGCGCGGCCGGCGCGTCGGTCGGCACGGTGGCCGGAGGCGTCCTCACCGAACTCGCCGGCTGGCGTTCGATCTTCCTGGTGAACCTCCCGATCGGGGCGGCGATCCTGCTCGCCGCCGTCCGCCGGCTCCCCGCCGAACGGGGCATCGGCCTGCGGTCGGGCCTCGACGTGCCCGGTACGCTGCTCGCCACCGCCGGCCTGATGGCGGCCGTACTGGCCATCGTGGGCACCGGCGAGCACGGCTGGACGAGCCCGCGGACCCTCGGGGCGGCGGCGCTCGCGGCACTGCTGCTCGGCGGTTTCGCGGTACGCCAGCGGACGGCGGCCACGCCGCTGCTGCCGGGCCGGGTGCTGCGCGTGCCGGGCCTGGTCGCGGCGAACACCGTGCAGTTCCTCATGGTGGCCGCGTTCTTCGGCTTCCAGTTCCTGCTCGCCGTCGAACTGCAACTGGTGCTCGGGCTGGACGCCGCGGCGACCGGCTGGGCGTTCCTGCCCACCCCGGTGGTGATCGCGGTGGTCTCGCTCGGCCTGGCCGGTCGGCTCATCACCCGGTGGGGCGCCCGGAGCGTGCTGCTGGCCGGGCTCGGCCTGGCGACCGTCGGCTTCCTGCTGCTCGCCCGGCTGCCCGCCGACGGTCGCTACCTGGCTGACGTACTCCCCGCGATGTTGATCTTCGGGGTGGCCGGCGGCCTGACCCTGCCGGCGGTCACCACGCTGGCCATGGCCGGCGCGACCGACACGGACGCCGGGCTCGCGTCCGGGCTCGCCAACACCGCCCAGCAGGTCGGCGGGGCCGTCGGACTGGCCGCGCTGGCCACCCTGGCCGCCGCCCGCACCGACGTCCTGCGGGCCGGCGGCTCGGCCGAGACGGCCGCCCTGGCGGCCGGCTACCGGACGGCGTTCGCCGTGGCCGCCGCCCTGGTGGTCGCCGCGCTGCTGGTGGCGCTGGGCACGCTGCCGCGACGGCAGGCCGGCCCGCTGACCGACGCCGACGCGCCGTCCGGCGACGGCGGGCACCGGAAACATTCCGGGTCGGAGCAACGCGCGCGGTTGACCGACGACGCCGGGGCCGAAAGGGTGATCGGATGAGCGAGGCTGACGAGACCCGCGACGGGGTGGCCCTGACCAACCTGGACCAACCCCTGTCCGACAGCGCCGATGCGACCAAGCGCGACCTGGTCGACTACCTGGACGCGGTCGCGGACCAGATCCTGCCCCAGCTGCGGGACCGGCCGCTGTCGGTGATCCGGGTCCGCCCCGGCCAACCGCCGTTCATGCAGAAGAACCTTCCCCGGTACACCCCCGACTGGGTGCGCCGGGTGCCGATCTGGGCGGAGGCGTCGCACCGGGAAATCTCCTACGCCCTCTGCGACGATCGGCGCACCCTGCTCTGGTTCGCCAACCAGAGGGCGGTGGAGTACCACCCGACACTGACCACCGTCGCCGACCAGCACCGCCCGACCCACCTGGTGCTCGACCTGGACCCGCCCGAGGGTGGTGGATTCGCCGCCGCGGTCGCCGCCGCGCTGCTGGTCCGCCAGGCGCTCGCCGACGTCGGCCTCACCGGGGCGGTCAAGACGAGCGGCGCCAAGGGCGTGCACGTCTTCGTCCCGGTGGCCGGCGACCCCTCCACCGAGGAGGTGGCCGCCGCCACCCGGGCGCTCGCCGTCCGCGCCGAACGGATCGACCCCGCGCTGGCCACCACGGCGTACATCAAGGAGGAGCGGGGCGGCCGGGTCTTCGTGGACGCCACCCGGGCCGGCGGCGCGACCGTGGCGGCCGCCTACAGCCCACGGCTGCGCCCCGGGGTGCCGGTCTCCTTCCCGGTCGACTGGGCCGACCTGACCGAGGTGACCCCGACCGACTTCACCATCCGGACGGCGCCGTCGCTGCTGGCCGGCGGCGACCCGTGGGCGGCCGCGATGCCGACGCCGCAGCCGCTCCCCGAAGACCTGGTGGCGGAGGGCCGGACCATCCCGGTGGCCCGGGTGCAGGCCATGCACGAGGGCAAGCGCCGGGCCCGCGCCCGCCGGGAAACCGGCTGACGGTACGCCCGGCGCCTGCCCTGCTCAGCGCCCCTGCAGGCGCTTCACGTTGTCGCCGAACGTCCAGCCCTTCGACCCGTCCCAGTTCGCCGACCAGGTCATCAGACCCTTGAGACCGGGTACGGAGTTCCACGCCTGCGTGACCAGCGACGTCGACAGGTAGCCGCCGCCCGCGCCGGTCTGCGCGGGCAGGCCCGGGACCTGCTTGTCGTACGGCACCCGGATGGTGGTGCCCTGGATGGTCAGGCCGTTGTTCAGGCACTGCGTCTGCACCGTGAAGCCCTGCACGGTCCCGGCGGGGTACGAGTCGCCGGCGCAGCCGTACATGCTGCCGTTGTAGTACTGCATGTTCAGCCACCACAGCCGGCCGTTGTCCACGTACTTCTTGATGATCGGCAGGTACGAACCCCAGATCGAGCCGTAGACCACGCTGCCGCCGGTGACGTAGGCCGTCTCCGGCGCCATGGTCAGGCCGAAGTTCGAGGGCATCCGGGCCAGCACTCCGTCGATGATCCGGATCAGGTTGGCCTGCGACGTGGACAGGGTGTTGATGTTGCCGCTGCCGGTCAGGCCGGTCTCGATGTCGATGTCGATGCCGTCGAAGTGGTAGGTCGTCAGGATCGGCACGATCGTGGCGATGAACCGGTCGGCGACCGCGCTGGAACTCAGGTCGATGCCCGCGGCGGCCCCGCCGATCGACATCAGGATGGTGGCACCGGCCGCCTTGGCCTGGCACATCTCGGCCGGGGTGGCCACCTTGACGCCGGCGTCCATGCCGTTCTCCCAGAGCACCGTGCCGTCCGAGCGGATCACCGGGAAGGCCGCGTTGATCACGTTGTAGCCGTGCTGGCCGAGCCGGCTGTCGGTGATCGGGATCCAGCCGAGGCCGGGGTGTACGCCGTTGGAGGCGCCGTCCCAGTTCTCCCAGTAGCCCTGCAGCACCTTGCCGGTGGGTCGCGACTTCACCGCGCAGGTCCCACCGGTCGGCGGCGTGGTCGGCGGCGGTGGGGTGGTGG
>NZ_VDFY01000117.1 GCF_006228125.1 Micromonospora orduensis
CGTCAGGAGTCCCGATGCACCGACGTCGACGCGGCTCAGCGATCCTCGCCCTCGGCCTGATCGCCAGCCTGCTCGTCCCCACTGCCGTGACGGCGCCCCCGGCCGTCGCCGCCCCGTCCGGCGGCAAGAAGGTCATCGTCCAGCTCTTCGAGTGGAACTGGCCCTCGGTGGCCAGCGAGTGCCAGAGCACGCTCGGCCCGAAGGGCTACGGCTACGTCCAGGTCTCGCCCCCGCAGGAGCACGTGCGGGGCAACCAGTGGTGGCTGGCGTACCAGCCGGTCAGCTACCGGATCGAGTCCCGCAAGGGCACCCGCGCCCAGTTCCAGTCGATGGTGAACACCTGCCACGCGGCCGGGGTCAAGGTGATCGTCGACGCGGTGATCAACCACATGTCCGGTCAGGACAACGGCGGCACCGGCTGGGCCGGCTCGTCCTACTCGCACTACGACTACCCGGGCATCTACCAGAACCAGGACTTCCACCACTGCGGGCGTAACGGCGGCGACGACATCGCCAACTACAACGACAGGTACGAGGTGCAGAACTGCGAACTGGTGAACCTCTCGGACCTGAAGACCGAGTCGGACTACGTCCGTACGAAGATCGCCTCGTACCTCAACGACCTGCTCTCCCTCGGCGTCGACGGCTTCCGGATGGACGCCAGCAAGCACATGCCGGCCGCCGACATCGCCGCGATCAAGAGCAAGTTGTCCCGCTCGGCGTACATCGTGCAGGAGGTCATCTACGGCGCGGGCGAGCCGGTCCAGCCGACCGAGTACACCGGAATCGGCGACGTGCACGAGTTCCGCTACGGCAAGGACCTGGCCCGGGTGTTCCGCTCCGAGCGGCTGGCGTACCTGCGCAACTTCGGCGAGGGCTGGGGCCACCTGCCCAGCGGCCCGGCCTCGGTGTTCGTCGACAACCACGACACCCAGCGCGACAGCGGCGGGGTGCTCACCTACAAGGATCGCGGGATCTACGCCCTGGCGAATGCCTTCATGCTGGCCTGGCCGTACGGCTCGCCGACGGTCATGTCCAGCTACACCTTCAGCAACCGGGACGCCGGCCCGCCGTCGGACGGCGCGAACAAGACGCTGAACTCGACCTGCTACTCCGGCTGGGAGTGCGAGCACCGCTGGCCGGTGATCGCCAACATGGTCGGGTTCCGCAACGCCACCGAGGGCGCGGGCGTGTCCAACTGGTACGACAACGGCAACAACCACATCGCGTTCAGCCGCACCGGCAAGGGCTTCATCACCGTCAACGACGAGGACTCCGCGGTGAACGGCCGCTCCTACTACACAGGCCTGCCCGCCGGCCGGTACTGCGACGTCATCCACGGCACGTACGCGGGCGGCACGTGCAGCGGCCCGGTGATCACGGTGGACGGTAACGGGTGGTTCGCCGCCAACGTTCCGGCGCACGACGCGGTGGCCGTCCACGTCGGCGCGCGAATCTGATCGTCCGGGGCCTCCGGCCGGCGGGTATCGCCGAACCGGGGGCCCCGAGCCGTTCGCCACCATAGAGTGGTTTGGTGCCGTTTGACCAGATGTCCCCGTACCGCCGCCGCGCCGGCTGGATCGCCGCCGCCATCGCCGTACCCGCGCTGCTGGTCGCCGCGCTGCTGGTCGGCCAGGCCCTCACCCCACGCTCGACGGCCCCCGACGACCGACGCGTGGTGGCCGCCGACCCGACGCCGAGCAGCGTCGAGCAGAGCCCGGAGGAGTCCGTCCCGCCGGCGGCGCCCGCCCCGGACGGGCTGCCGGTGGTCGACTACGACCCCGCGCCCAAGGGCTTCCCCGCCGACCCGGCCACGATGGACACCACGCCGCTGACCGAGGGCGTGCACCCGACCCGGCGCATCGCCGCGTACGACGCGCCCGGCGGACGCCCGCTGGCCTTCTTCGAACCGACGCTCGCCGGTGTCGAGCTGACCGTGCCGGTCGCCCAGAAGCGGGTCGGCTGGACGGCCGTCCTGCTGCCCTCGGCCAACCGGCGCCTGGCCTGGCTGCCGCCGGGCGGGTTCGACACGGTGGCGCTGCGCGACCAGATCGTGGTGGAACGCAAGGTCCACCGGCTCACCTGGTACCGCGCCGGCAAGGCGGTGCGCTCCTGGAAGACAAGCCTCGGCCAGGAGGGGCAGGAGACCCCGCTCGGCCGCACCTTCATCCTGGGTCGCACACCGCCGCCGGGGCAGGTCTACGGCGGGGTGGACATCTTCGCCCTCGGCTCGGTGCCCGACGACCCCAAGGCGGTGCCGACCGGGCTGCGCGGCGCACACATCGGCCTGCACACCTGGTACAACGACGACGAGCTGGGCGAGAACACCACAAACGGCTGCATCCGGGTGACCCGCAGCGGCCAGCGGGAACTGCTCGCCGAGGTGCGTCCCGGCAGCAGCCTGGTGGTGGTCGACCAACTGCCCACGCCGCCGCCGACCGCCTGAGCGGCGCCGCTCACTCGCCGAGCAGCCAGCCGTTGCGCTCGGCGACACGGACGGCGTCCGCCCGGTTGCGGCCCCCGGTCTTGCCGATCGCCGCCGACAGGTGGTTGCGCACCGTCCCCTCGGACAGGTGCAGCGCCGCCGCCAGATCGGCGACGGTACCCCCGCCCCGGGCCGCCCGGAGCACCTCGGTCTCCCGTTCGGTCAGCGGACTGGCGCCGGTGGCCAGGGTCTCCGCGGCCAGCGTCGGATCGACCACCCGCAGCCCGGCGTGCACCCGACGGACCGCGTCGGCGAGCTGCCGGGCCGGGGTGTCCTTGACCACGAAGCCGTTCGCGCCGGCCTCCATCGCCCGGCGCAGGTAGCCGGGCCGCCCGAAGGTGGTCACCACCAGCACCCGGCAGGTCGGCAGCGCGGCCCGCAGCGCGGCGGTCGCGGCGATCCCGTCCAGGCCGGGCATCTCGACGTCCAGCAGGGCCACGTCGGGCGTGTGCCGTAGGGCCTCGGTCACCACCTCGTCGCCCCGACCGACCTCGGCCACCACTGTCAGATCCGGCTCCAGCGACAGCAGCGCGGCCAGCGCGCCCCGGACCAGCGCCTGATCGTCGGCGAGCAGCAGCCGGATCGGCCCGCTCACCGGCCCTCCCCCGGCGCGTGCACCCGCAGCAGGAAGCCGCCGGCCGGCCGGCGACCGACGGTCACCACGGCGTCCAGCCGGCGCGCCCGCTCGCGCAGGCCCACCAGTCCGTGGCCGGTGACGTCGGGAGTGGACGGACCGCGACCGTCGTCGCTCACCTCGACCCCGTTCTGGTCCACCCGGACCGTGCAGCGCCGCGCCCCGCTGTGCCGGACCACGTTTGTCACCCCTTCCCGCACCGCCCAGCCGAACAACCGGTCCCACTCCGCCGGCAGCCGCGGCACGTCGGCCGGCAGGTCCGCCGCGATGCCCGCCGCGGCCAGCGCGGAGCGGGCGCCGGTCAGCTCCGCGGCGAGGGTCACCTCGCGGTACGCCCCGACGGTCTGCCGCACGTCGGCCAGCGCCGCCCGGGCCAGCCGCTCCACATCGGCGATCTCGGCGGCCGCCCGGTCGATGTCCACCTCGATCAGACGCCCGGCCAGCTCGGCCTTGATCGCCACCACGGTCAGCGAATGCCCGAGGATGTCGTGCAGGTCGCGGGCGGCGCGGGCCCGTTCCTCGGCGACCGCGAGCCGGCCGATCTCCTGCTGAGCGGCCCGGAGCTCGCTGTTGCGCTGGGCCAGCCGGGACACGCCGAACATGGCGAACGAGGCGAGCAGCACCGCGAAGGTGACAGTGCTCTCCCCCGTCCAGGACGGCACCAGCCCGGCCGCCACCAGGGGGATCAGCGCGCAGAGCGCAACGATGATCAACGCCTGCACCGCCGACAGTAGGAACACCGCGGCCGCGGCCACGAACACAAGCGTGGCCGTCCAGTCCCCGGCGGTGCCCGGGATGCTGGCCAGACCCAGCACGACCAACCCCACAAGCGCGATTCCGGCGCGGCGTTGAGGGATCGGCCGGAGGTGCTCGCGCAGGTTGCGGGCCCACTGGAAGAGCAGCACGTAGCCGAGGCCGAAGGCGACAAGGGTGGCGACGCCGACGATCTTCCGCCACGGCTGCGGCTGGTCCAGCGCGGTGGAGAGCGGCACGTTGAGGAAGAACAGCCACACGGCGGCCAGCAGCCAGCCGGTGAGCCGCCAACGGCGGCTCACCGGTCGGGGCCGACCCGTCAGCGAGTCCATCGGGTCCACGCTAACGGTCGCCGCCGTCAGACCCGCGCGGTGTCGCGGCGGAACAGCCGGGCCGCGCCGATGCCGAAGGCCAGCGCCCAGAAGACCATGTTCGCCACCCCGGCCGTGCTCACCCCGTCGCCGGTCAGCGGGGCGCGGGCCAGCTCGCCCATGCCGTACACCGGGGTGAACTCCGCGACCTGCTGGAGCACGTGCGGCAGCACCTCGACCGGGACGAACAGCCCACCGAACATGGCCAGCACGGCGAGGATCGGGCCGATGAACTGCATGACGTTCTCGGCCGGGACCAGGTAGCCGATGAACAGGCCGAACGCGGCGAAGACCAGCGAACCGACCCAGGCCGCCAGCCCGGACAGCAGCCAGACGTACGCCGGGATGCGGACCCCTGCCGCCGCGCCCACCGCGAACTCGACGACGACCGCGAGCAGGCCGAGGGTCATCGCGGTGGCCAGCTTCGTGGCCACGTACGCGGCCGGGCGCAGCGGGGTGAGCCGCAACTGTCGGCTCCAGCCCAGGGCGCGTTCGGTGGCCACCGCGCCGCCCGCGCTTGTCGTCGCCACCATGGCCGCGTACACGGCCAGGCTGATCATGACGTACGCGGTCACCGGGCGGCCGTTGTCCAGGCTCTGCCCGCCCTGTGGCAGGCCGAAGATGAGGAAGAAGACGCCCGGCATGATCAGCGTGAAGGCGAGGGTGCGGCGGTTGCGCAGCACCCGGCGCAGCTCGATGCCGAGCACGGCCGGTGTGAAGCCGCCCAGGGCGGGCAGCCTCCGGTCCGGCTCGACGGTACGGGTGGGGGTGGCCGGCACTGTCGTCATCTCAGGCTCCGGTCTGCTGCGCGGTGGTCAGGGCGAGGAAGGCGTCCTCGAGGTTGCGGGAGGTGATCTCCACGTCCCGGGCGTCGGTGCGGGTGAGCAGGTGCCGGGCGATCGCGTCCGAGTCGCCGGTGCGCACCAGCACGCTGTCGCCGCGTACCTCCACGGCGTCCACGCCGGGCAGCGCCGCGAGCGCGGCCTGGTCGGCGCCGGGCAGCGTGGCGCGCACCGTACGGCCGGCGGCCAGGTTCTTGATCTCGGCCGTGGTGCCGTCGGCCACCACGCGTCCCTGCCGGACCAGCACGATCCGGTCGGCGTACGCGTCCGCCTCGTCGAGGTAGTGGGTGGCGAAGATGACGGTCCGTCCGGCCCGCGCGTCCCGACGCAGGGCCTGCCAGAAGTCCCGCCGGCCCTCCACGTCCATCCCGGTGGTCGGCTCGTCGAGCACCATGAGGTCCGGGTCCGGCAGCAGGGCCAGCGCGAAACGCAGCCGCTGCTGCTGACCGCCCGAGCAGCGCCCGACCACCCGCCCGGCGAGGTCGGCGATGCCGGCCCGCTCCAACACCTCCGCCGCCGGACGGGTGTGCCGGTAGAAGTGGGCGGTCATCTCGACCGTCTCGCCCACGGTCAGGTCCTTGAGCAGCCCGCCGGTCTGGAGTACGGCTGCGACCCGGCCCCGGGCCACCGCCTCGTCCGGTGTACCACCGAGGACGCGGACGGTGCCCGCGTCCGGGCGGGCCAGCCCGAGCAGCATGTCGATGGTGGTGGTCTTGCCCGCGCCGTTCGGGCCGAGGAACGCCACCACCTCGCCGGGCTGCACCCGCAGGCTCAGCCCGTCGACCGCGGTGACCGCGCCGAAGGTCTTGGTGAGGCCGTGCAGCTCGACGGCCTGATGCGTACTGGTCATGGCATAGATGCTCCGGCGGCGCGTAGCCCGGTGCCCGGAGCGGCAGTCACGTCCCGGCCGTGACATTTGTCAGGGGCGCCCGGCTCGACGCGGAGCGTGACGGCCACGGGAGGAGACACCACCGAGAGCGATATGCCTCCGAGTCATAAATATGCCCCTGAGTCATATCGCCTGCCGACACATCCGCCCTCCGCGCGCGGCGGGAGGCATTGCCGGCGCGGCAGTGGGTAACCGCCGGGCCGGACACCGCGACACCGGGGGGACGCGATGGGTGCCACGCCGCAGGGCCGGGTCGACACGGTCGTGCTGATCCACGGACTCTGGATGACACCGCGCAGCTGGGAGGGGTGGATCGAGCGGTACACCGCGCGCGGCATGCACGTGATCGCCCCCGCCTGGCCGGGCATGGACCGGTCCGTGGAGCAGTTGCGCGACGACCCCACCCCGATCGCCGAGCAGAGCATCGCCACGATCGTCGCGCAGTACGACCGGATCATCCGAGGGCTGCCCCGCCCGCCGATCATCATGGGGCACTCGTTCGGCGGCCTGGTCACGCAGGTCCTCGTCGACCGGGGGCTCGGCGCGGCGGCGGTCGGGGTGCACCCCGCGGCCGTGAAGGGCGTGCTCAAGGTGCCGCTGAGCCAGCTGCGCTCCGGCTTCCCGATCCTGCGCAGCCCCGCCAACCGGAGCAAGGCCGTCCCGTTCACCCCTGACGACTTCGCCTACACCTTCGGCAACACGATGAGCCGCGAGGACTCCGACCGGGCCTGGCAGCGCTACGCCGTTCCGGGTGCCGGTCGGGTGTTCTTCGAGGGCGCGTTCGCCAACCTCGACCCGCGCTCACCCGCCCGCGTCGACAACGGACGCGACGACCGCGCGCCGCTACTGCTGATGGCCGGCGGACTCGACCACGTGGTGCCGGCGTCGGTGGTCCGCGCCAACGCGGGGCTCTACCAGAAGTCGCGGGCCCTCACCGCGTACGAGGAGTTCCCCGGGCGGTCGCACTTCACCGTCGGGCAGGACGGCTGGGAGGACATCGCCGACTACGCGCTGGACTGGTCGCTGCGCGCGGCGGCGCTGCCCCGGGAGGCGACGATCGCCAGCGAGGCCCCCCGCCGCTGAACCGCCCGTCGCCGATACTCATTGAGGAACCAGTGCACCCACTACTAGACGATGACGAACCGTACGGGTTCGTCCAGCACCACGGCAGCGCCCTCCAGGTCGGCCAGGCGCGCAGCCAGCGTGGCCGCGGCCAACCGTTTCGGCAGCGCGGCGCCGAACTTGAGGCCGTCCAGGGCCTTGTCGTTGACCTCTGGCAGGCACAGTCGGGTGGCGGCGTCCGCAGTGAGTGCCCGCCAGGTCGCAGGTGTGACATCTTCCCGTAGTCGGATGCTGTTGCCGTCGAACCGCTCCACCGGATCGACGACTTCGCCGAGTGTGGCGGTCAACGTGGCATTCGTCCGGAAACCCGCCCAGGTCCACCAGCGCAGGTCGCCGCTGCCCTCGCGGACGATGACAGTGCCACCGGGATGCACCAGGTGCAGTTTCTCCTCGCGCTCCCGCGCGAGGCGAGTCACCGCACGACGGGTGAGGGTGACCGGAGGCTCCGCTCCCAGCAGCACCTCACGCATCGCCCGCGTGATCTCGTGACTGCGGTACGCCCACCCGGTGCCCGTCCAACGGGCACGTCCGCCGTCGTCGGCAGGCTCGACGAAACACCGCCGTCGGCGCCAGTCGATGTAGGTAACGCGCCAACTCCGTCCGCTCAACAGCAGGCGGCGTTCGCCCCGGACCTCCTCGGTGAGCAGGCTGGGATCGATCCGACCGAGTTCGCTACGGCCCAGGAGGACGGTGAACTCGGGCGGCCCGGTGAATACGGCCGTCATCTCCATGAAGTGGCGACGGCCAAATCGCTCCTCGGCGGTGGGACCGATAAAGAGCATGCCCTCGTCCTGCTCTAGATAGCCGTGCTCGACGAGGTGTCGAACGATCGGCCGGGCATTCTTCTCAAAGGGCGGCAGCTCGTTCCAGGCCTGGATCCAGGTTTCCGCACCGATCCGATGCTCCTGAAGGCAGAGCGCGAGCACCTGTTGGGCAACGATGTGCCGAGGTTCTGGCGGCGCGGTGACCGGCTCCACCCAACCTCGCGACCAGAGCAGGAGCAGCGCGGCCGCCTCCACGAGCGGCTGGCCACCGAGCGTGAGGAACAGGCAGTTTCGGCTGCTTCCCGGACGGCGACCGGTGCGCCCGAGCCGCTGCAGGAAGGACGCCACGGTGGCTGGCGCGTCGATCTGGATCACGCGGTCCAGGTCGCCAACGTCGATGCCGAGTTCGAGTGTGCTGGTTGAAACGATGACGCAGTCCCGTGACTCGCCAAACGCCTGTTCCGCGCGGCGCCGCTCGTCCACGGACAGCGACGCATGCGACAGGAAGGTGGTGACCCCCTGCCCGCGCAACAACTGTCCGAGCTCCTCGACCGTCTGCCGGGATTCACAGAAGACCAGCCGCTTCTCGCCCGGATGCAGCGCGGCGATCACAGCTGCGGCGTTGGTGAGCGAGCCGACATAGTCCAGCTCGATCTCGCCCGCTGGTGCGCCACCCGCGATATGGACCACCTCGGGTGCGACGACCTGAGCCGGCCGGCTACCCGCGCCGGAGCCCTGGAGCCAGGTGAGCAGATGGTCGGGATTCCCGACGGTGGCGGATAGGCCGATCCGCTGCAGCGGCCGACCAGCCACCCGGGTCAAACGTTCCAAGACGGCGAGCAGGTGCCAACCTCGGTCATCTCCCGCGAAGGCGTGCACCTCGTCAACGATCACCGCTTGAAGACCGGCGAAGAACTGGCGATGGTCGACGTTGGCGCTGACCAGCATGGCTTCCAGCGACTCGGGTGTGGTCAGCAGGATGTCCGGCCGCTCGAAGAGCACGGCCCGCCGCCGCGAGGCGCCGACATCCCCGTGCCAGAGGGCCACCCGCCGCCCGAGCCAACCGGCGTACTGCTCCAGCCGAGGCGCCAGGTTGTTGAGAAGCGCCTTCAGCGGAGCGAGGTAGAGCACCGACGTACCGGTCCACTGGTGCGCGGCCATCCGGGACAGCAGAGGGAACAGTGCGGCCTCCGTCTTGCCGCCGGCCGTCGGGGCGAGCAGGAGGGCATCCAGGCCGCCCTGCACCGGGGCGATCGCAGCACGCTGCAATGGACGCAGGTCTCGCCAACCCAGAGTGTTGACCACGTGGTGCACCACGACCGGGTCGAGGTCCGGCAACACGTCAGATCGGCAGTTCGATGTCGTCGGCGCGAGCGGCGGCGTTGCGTTCCACCTCGGTCAGCTCGTCAGCCCGCAGGGTCAGTGCGTAGTGCCGCCGCGGGTCCCAGTCGGCGAACTGGTCCACCCGGTCAAAGACGTCCGCGACGAGCTTCTTGAGGTAGACGCGGGGTGCCACCCCGACCTGACCGCCCAGCGCGCCGGTGACGGCACGGGCCAGCGTGGCGAGGTAGTCGTCGTCCACCCGAGCGTCGACCTGCGCGCTGGCGTAGATGGCTCGGACCCGGCTGCCGAGTTCAACCAGGGCGTCGACAGTGAACCCGGATAGCCGCAGTTGGGTGGCGCGGGGGTTGTCCCAGCGCGGGTCGGGGCCTAGGTCGGTGGCGAGACGTTGCGCGAGCGGCGGGAGCCGCTGGACGCCCTGCGAGCCGTCGAAGAACGCGGGCGTCCCGGTGATCACGAGCAGGAGTCCAGGAAACCGGTCCGCGTGAACCTCGTCGATGAGCTGCCGGAGAGCGTTCAGTGCCTTGTCCCGCGCGTCGGAGCGCACCCGTTGCAGCGTCTCGACCTCGTCCAGCACCAGTAGCAGCCCCTGGTGGCCGCTGTCGCGCAGAACGGTGAGCAGCCCTTGCAGGAAGCTCAGCGCGCCGTAGTGGTCGAGGTCGCCCTTGACCCCGGCTGCCCGCCGCGCGGACGCGGCGACGTGCGGCTGCCCACCCAGCCAGGCTGCCAGTCCGTCGGCGGTGAGGTGGTCACCGCTGGCGCTGGCTGCTCGGTAACCGCGCAGGGCGGCGGCGAAGCCCGGCGTGCTGCGGGAAATGTCGCCCAGCCGGCGTTCCAGCAGGTCATCGACGGCCCGATCGAGCCCCGGCGCATCGTCCTCGGCGACCGTACCCGCGGCGAGCACGTCCTCCTCCAACGCGAAGATCCAACCGTCGAGTACGGGTCGGAACGCGCTGGGGGCGAACTGCTCCGTGCTGAGGTGCTCTACCAACCGCCGGTAGACGGTCTCCATTCGGTGCAGTGGTGTTTCCAGCTCGGAGATCTGCACCTCCGCGGCGGCGAAGCCGCGGCGCTTGGCGCGCTCGGCCAGCCAGCGGGTGAAGAAGGTCTTGCCGGCGCCGTACTCGCCCCGGACCGCCTTGAAGACGCTGCCGCCGCCGGCGACCCGTTCGAGGTCGTCGTCGAGGGCGGCGGTGAACCTGTCGAGCCCCACCGCGAGCGCGTCGAGTCCATTGCTCGGGACGACACCCCGACGCAGCGCGTCGATGATGTCCCGGCGCCGTCGAGCCGAGATCTCTCCGGTCACCGCTGCTCCAACCCGAACTGCTCGATCAGCAATTTCCGGTCGAGATGGACGGTGCGGCCGTCCGCGTCGACGGTGATCACGGGATAGCCCTCGACCTGAAGGAGCCGACGCAGCGCTGTGATCGTGCCGTTGATCCGGTGCGCAGGTACGCCAGACCGGGCGGCGAGGGTGTCCAAGGTTGCCCGGTCACCGCCGGCGATCAGCGTGTTCAGCAGCGCGGCGACCCGTTCGTCGGCCAGGGGCAGTCGGGGGTCGCGCCGTTGGGCGTAGCGCTCACTGGAGAGCAGGGCCGTCACCAGGTCGGGTGCGGTAGGGACAGGCTGCGGTGCGGCGGCCGGCGCGATGACGGCCGGCGCCAGGTCGAAGAGACCGTCGGTCTGCTGCTCAACGGATTTGCGCGCGCGACGCCGGGTTGCCGGCGCCGGGTCGGCCGGCGGGGGCGTGCTCTCCGTCAGCGGTTCGCGCCACCAGTCCGGGCTGGCCACCGGCGCGCCGGCCCAGCCGGGCACGGCGAGGTCGTCACCAGCGGTCAGAACGAGCAGTGGGATGACGGCTTCCGCCGGCGCAGCGCCGCCGTGATAACCCGCCTTGCGCGGCCCGTACCGCACCTCTTCCCGCCAGGGCAGGACGACGGATCCGCCGCCGAGCACCACCCGGCTGCCGGCGACGGCCACTTCGGCGTCACCGGGCGGGTCGGTAGGCGGTCGCCAACGGTTCTCACCGCTGGCGCTGGGCAGGGTGACCGACTCGGGGCCACGGTCGACGACGTGGCCGTGGTCGGAGACGATGACGACCACCCAGTCCGGGTCGCTCGCGGAGGTCAGCAGGTCGCCGACAGCGGTGATGGTGTCGTCGCCCCAGACGGTGGTACCCGGGTCGCTGCGGTCCAGAGCGTCATCGATCGTGTTGATGACCGCGGCGACCAAGCGGATCGACGGGTCGTCGAGGGCAGCGAGCACGTCCGGGTCCAGGGCCGCTCCGGCTCCGGCCCGCAACGCCGACTTGTGCAGCAGCCGCCCGGCGGCGAACCGTTGCTCGAACGCCTTCCGCTCGGCCCGCTGGCCGCCGGCAGCGATGCGCCCGCTCAGCAGGCTGCACCGGCTGGCCTCGGTGACGGTGGGCAGGGCCGCCAGCACACCCGTGCGCGGGCCGCCGTCGGGGGTGAGTTCCACCCAGGCGCCGGTCCGGGTGACGGACTCGGCCAGCTCGGTCGCGGCGGCGACACCCATGCCGTCCATGACGAGCAGCAGCACCCGGCGACCGGTGTCGAGGACCGGCTGGACCACCCGGTCGAGCACGTCTTCGACGCGCAGTAGCGCGCCGGGCTCCGCTTCGGCGCTAGTAGCGGCGGCGAGCAGCGTGGCGAACTGCTGGTCGTGCCGAGAACGGCGGGCGTCGACAGCCCGGTGCAGCAGTCGGTACGCCTCGGCGACCTGCGGGTCGGGATCCCCGGCGAAGACGTCGAGCCGGGCCCTATCGACCCAGCCGTCCTGCCGGACCTGCCGGTGCAACGCGTCGAGCAGGGTGGCCGGTGGCGGGCCGTCGGTGGTGTGCAGCCAGCGCAGCAGGCGGACGGCCATCCGGGCGGTTTCGACCCGGCGCGGCTCGGCGGCCCGGTGCTCCTCCACCGTGGCGAGGGCCGACTGTGCCCGTGCGACCGCCGCCGAGAGCGCCGACCCACCGGCCGGTACGGCGAGTCGGACGGCGTCGGCGAAGGCCCGCAGTCGCTGGACGAATCCGCTGGGCAGGACTGTCGAGGCGCCGAGCAGTGCGGTGATCTCGACCTCGGCGGCGATCGCCTCGGCCCGCCGCAGCATCCGCATCGCCTCGTCCCGGCCGTTGTCGCCCGACTCGAGCGTCCGGTAGACCCACGCCTCGGCCGCCTGGTGCAGCAGATCGGCCTGCTGCGGGCTGAGCCGAAGGCCGCCGAACCGGGGCTCCAGTCGGGTACGACCGACGGCTGCCTCCACCTGGACGGCGCCACCGGTGCCGGTGGGCCAGAGCAGCCCGGCCAGCAGCCCCAGCGGGATGACGTCGACGCCGTGTCCGGCACGTACGGCGGCCATCATCGGCACGGCGGCATGGCCGGCGGTCCCGGTCAGGTACGCGGTGATGCCGTCGGCGACGGCCTCCGGCAGCTGGGTGAAGCGCAGTTGCCGGCGGGCGTCGGTGCTCCACTGCACCAGACCGCTGTCGTCGAGTTCGGCGGGTGGCAGGTCGAGCAGTTCGGAGGTGAGGCTGCGCAGCGCATGGTCGCGGGTGAGGATCGCGCCGGGCGGCGCGGGCCAGCCGTCGGCCGGGGCGTGGTCGGTGAGCGCGTTGGCGACCCAGCGTCCGACCCGGACAAGGGTCGGGTCGAGGGCGGCCACCCCGCCGAACATCTGCCGGACCAGGTCCCACGGGTCGATCTTGCGGACGGTCTGCTTGCTGAGGTGGGCGAGGACTCCGTCACCCAGCTCGGTGTCGGTCAGCTCGGTCAACAGGACCAGCCGTTCGCCGTCGGCCCGGTCGTGCAGGGCGGCGCGAGCGGCCAGTGGAGTGGGACACGGCACCACCCGGACCCGACAGCCGTTGATGCTGAGCACCGTTTCGGCCGGCCCGTCGGGTCGAGCGGTCAGCGCGATGGCATCCGTCGAATCGCCCTCGGCCAGCCACGCCTCGACCTTGCGGCGGATCGCGTCGGGCTGGGCCACGCCGACCGGCACGCTCACGATGCCACCTCAGCACGACAGGCTGCGGATCCCGCCGCGCCGGCTTGCCAGTGGGCGAGGCGGCCGACCACCGAGGCTGTCACCGGATCTCCCAGGTGACCGTGACCCGCCGCCCGGCGGTGACGACGGCCGCGATCTCGGCGGCGACCTTCTCCCAGGTCTCCACGTCAGCAACCTCGCGATGCTGCTGGGCGACCGCGATCGGCCCGGCGCCACCGGGCAGCGCGACCGGCCCCGAGTCACCTGGCCCCTCGATCTGAGCCGTACGACCCGGTCCGGCGACGCCACCATTCGCGGGCACCTCGACAGGGTCGGACTCACGGGGCTGCTGCTGCCCCGGCACCGTGACGGTAGGGGTCGTCCCCCCGCCGTTCGGCGTACCGCCGGGGTTGTTGTCTGTGCGGCCTTGCGGCGGGTTGGTGGCGAGCAGCGCCGCCGACGCGTCGACTGCCGTCTGGAGGGCGTCCACCAGGTCCTGGCCGTGCTGCTGGTGCCGGGCGACCTCCCGGAGCTGCCCGATGATCGCCTGCGCCTGCTCGTCGTGGGCGGCCCGGGCCGAGATCGCCTGGAGCAGGGACCACTGGTGGCCTCGGGCCATGGCGGTGAGGATGGTGCCCGCCTGGCTGAGCAGTTCTCCGACGGCCTGATCGTCGACGTCACCCAGGTCGGCACGGGCAACCGTCTCAACCAGCACCACGTCGTCGCGCTCGGCGGCCAGCTCGGTCACGAGTCGGGCCGCGCGGCGGGCGGTGGCGAGCCGGCCGGTCGGCGCCGACGTGTCCAGGCCCAGCACGTCGGCGTGGGCTTCCAACGCCTTGACGAGGTCGTTCGCCGCTTTCGTGCGTGTACTCGCTGCCGTGCGCAGCGTTCCGGCGAGTTCACCGAGGTTGGCCGGCGTCCGCCAGACGGGCAGCACACCGCCGAAGATCGCCGAGCCCCGGCGGACCGCGCCTGCCCAGCTCTGCTCATCGGGCATAGGTGGGTGGCGCAGCTCCAGCTCGTCGCGCACGAGGGCGAGGTTGCCCACGTCGACCTTGCCGCCGTGTTGGTACCAGGCGAGCTGCTGCTCCAGCCCGAAGACGACGATGATCAGGTTTTGCAGCTCACGGTCGAAGCCGAACGCGGCGGGCTCGTCGATGAGCCGGCGCAGCACGTGCACCGGGAAGTGGTCGGTGTAGCCCTCGTTGGCGGCGGCCTGGAGCAGGTGTTGGCTCCACCGGCAGGTGCTCGTGTTGAGCACGTAGCGGCCGTCGACCAACTCGCCGAGGCGCAGGTTGTTGCAGACGCGCCGGAGGATGCGCTGGTCGACCGGGTTGGGCACGCTGACGCCGCGAGCAGGGTCGGCGGCGGCCAGCCGGGCGTACTCCAGGATCTTGGTCATCTCGCTGCGCGTGACGGGCTTCTCGTCGTCGGGCATGGCGGGCCGGCCCGGGTAGGACCAGGCAAGGAGTTCCCCGGTCAGGTTGTGGAACGCCTCGGCGAGGGTGCCGCCCCGGGGGTCGCCGACGTGCAGGCCCTCGGCGAGGGTGTGGAACACCCCGATGCTGTCGTCCTGCACGTCGGAGCCGCGCGACGTGGCCGACCCGTACGCCTGCATCATGGCGCTGATCAGCGTGCCGCGCAGTTGGGTCTGGCGCTGCTGGAGGTAGACCCGGCCCTGCTGGCGGTCGGCGAGGGGCCAGTCGGCGGCCAGCGAGTTGAGCCGGTCGCCGGTGCCGTTGCCCAGCAGGTAGTTGATCCTGGCGAGCTGGCCGACCTTGCCCATCAGCTCGTCGGTCAGGAAGTAGGGCAGCCAGAAGACCGTCCGGGAGCCCCGTTCCAGGCGTTCGATCCGGGCGCGGTCAGCGCTGCGTTCGTAGCCCTGCGGGTCGAACGGATAGTCGATGACGATGCGCCACGCCTCGCCGGTGGCGATCAGCGCGGAGACCGGCATGGTGTCGGGGTCGCGGACGTTGCCGAACTTGACCTGGACGGTGTGCTTCCGACCCCGCCAGTCCCGGGAGTGCAGCAGCTCACCGAGCTGCCCCTCGGCGCCGGCGATGCCCATCTCGGCGGTGACCAGTTCCCGGATGAGCTGCTGCCGGACGCCGGTGGTGGTGGCCTCGTCCTCGGGGACCAGGTCGAGGAGCTTGTCGTAGTCGACGGTGTGCAGCTTGAGCGACACCACCGGGTCGGGGGTCTTGGTCAGGTGCAGCTCGCCGGCGCCGTCGGCGACTCGGTTGAGCCGGTTGAGCACGATCTGCCGCTCGTAGCCGGGGATCGGCGAGGTGATCGAGCCGAAGTTCAGCGCGTGCAGCTTGGCGGCGGTGAGGTTGTGCAGGGCCGGCACTTCGGGGACCAGCGCGCCGAGCAGCACCGTCTTGACCAGCTTGTCGTCGAGCTGGAACTGCTGGTGGCCGGCCGCCTGATCTTCGGTGATGCCGTTGAGGTTGAGCAGGATGGGGCGCAGCTTCTGGGTGTAGAGGGTGCGGGCGGCCTGGAAGAGCTGCTTGAGTTTGGGCCGGTCGGGCAGCTCGCCGTGCAGGACAAGGGGGTCGAAGAGCGCGGCCACCCCGATCAGGTCGTTGACCTTGAGGGTGTCCCGCCGGTCGACGAGCAGCTCGGTCATCACCTTCAGCGCGGTGCGTTCGCGCTGCAACGCCTGGGAGAGCGCGACCAGGGTGGCGACCAGCGCGGGCGAGAACGGGTAGAGCTTGCGGAAGGCGGCGGCGTCGGAGCCAATGCCGGCGTCGCCGTACTGGGCGCCGAGCAGCAGGGCGTCCCAGACCTCCCGGTTGCCCTTCACGGCAGCGAAGGCGTTGTCGATGACCGCCCGGCCCTCGTCGGTGAGCGGCTTGAGCAGCCGCTTCTCGGTGATCTCGGGCAGGTTGGTGTCGGCGAGGGCGATCTCGCCGAAGCGGCCCTGGACGCTGCGCATCACGTGCGCCAGGGCCTCGCGCTCGGTGCCGCCGACCTGGGGGCCGAGGAAGTCCTCCAGGTTGCGCTGCCGGGCCACGATCGAGATCAGCGGCAGTGGCCGGGTGGCGTCGGCCGACTCGACGAGCTTGTTGAGCTTGGCACCCTCGGTGTTGACGAAGACGTGGTCGCTGATCTTGGTGGAGAGCCAGAGGATCAGCTCGTCGAGGAAGAGCACCAGGGCGTCGTACCCGAGGGCCTTGGCGTGCCGGGTGATCACGGCGAGGCCGGTGTCCAGGTCGAGGTACTCCCCGCTGCGGACCGCACCGGTGAAGAACGTGCTGGTCAGCGCACTGACCAGCCGGTCCCGCTGCTCGGTGCCGGGCGCCGCCGCCGCAGCGGCGGCGTAGCTCTGCGGGGTCCAGCCGTCGGCCTGGGCGCGCAGCGCGGCGAGTGAGAGGCCGCCGCCGGCCGCGGGTGCGCCGCCACCGTCGCGCAGCGCCGCGAAGAAGGCGTCGTCGCCCATCCGCTCGCGCAGCCGGGCGGCGTCGTCGAGCATCGCGTCCGACCGGTGTACGGCGGGGACGGGCGCCTCAGGGTGCAGCGCGGTGATCTGGTTGAGGTAGCCCTCCAGGACGGCCTGCTCGACGGAGCGCGCGTCGAGCATGTGGAAGGTGAGGGTGAGCAGCCTCCGGTCGCGCAACCAGGGGTCGGCGGCGAGGACTGGCTCGGCCAGGCCACGCACCTCGCGGGCGGCCGGGTTGTGCTGGAGGATCTCCCGCAGCACCGCCATGAAGTGCGACTTGCCGGAGCCGAACGAGCCGTGCAGGAACATTGCCTGGGAGCGACCGGTGGTGACCGCGTGGCCGATGCGGCGCAGCGCCTCGGCGAAGTTGTCCCGAAGCTGGTCGGTGACCACATAGCGGCGCAGGTCGGCGCCCTCGGCGGCGCGGACGACGAAGTCGCCGTCACCGACCGAGGTCGGAATCTCGATCACGTCCCGCAACAGAGTCATCGCCGCTCCTCGCCCCCCACCAGCTCCCCGTGACGCCGGCGTCACCGGCAACCCGCCGATCCTAAGGTGTCATCGCCGCAGGTCCCAGCCGCCGGCCGGACGATCAGGAGATCCGTTTGGCCGCGCTCACCGCCGCCGGAACCGCCGGGAGCACTCACCGTCGTGGTCGGGCCGGAGCAGACACCGCCGGCCGCCCGGCATGAGTCGGTCGCAAAAGACCCAGTGGCGTACGTTCTGGTCGTCCTCGGCCGACACAGTGGTGCCGCCTGGCTCCGTTTGCGGCAGGACGTGCGTCCAGTGCGCCACCACCCGGGCGAGCCGCTGGGCGGAGACCAGGTCGTTCACGACCACCGGCAGGTGGATGACCCAGCGCTCAGTCACTGGTCGTACCCCCGCTCGTTGCGGGCGCGGGCCTGCTCGGACTGCCAGCGGCGCAGCGCGTTCGCGTCCTTGACCCGGTCGGTCTCCCGGCGGCTCTGCGCGAGCGCGTCGTAGACGACGGCCAGGTCACCGGCGACCCGGTCGAGGAACTCCCGCACCTCCTGCGGGTCGAGCCCACGCCGCCCGAACGGGGTCGGCCGGAAGCCTCGCTCCCGCACCTGCCAGGGGCGCAACGGATGGTAGGCCGCCGAGCGGTAGCAGGTCGGCCCGCTGACCGACCGCTGACGACGCCGGGCACGCCGGAAGAAGACGCGCATGACAGGACCTGCCTCTCAACCGTCGAGATTGACCTGTGGAAGGGGCGGGCCCATCGGCCCGCCGCGCACCGACGGACCCACCCCGGCACCTGCCATCGCAGCCTTCAATGAGCAGTACGACAGCAGGGCACGCATGGCCGCTGAGCAGCGAGAACTCCACAGTGGCCGCACAGGCAGTGAAGCACTGGGCACATGCAATTGCAACATCTCAATAGCGTCGTCCGACGAGCGGCTTTGCTGATGAGAGATACTGACTGTGATGTGTCTATTGCTTGTGAGACACCACGGCGCTTCAATTGGACGGGCAGCTGTTGACGGATAACCACAGTCGGAGGCGGAGAGTGTCACAGGCAGTGACGGGCTCGACCATGTTGCGGCGGCAGATCGGACGCAAGTTCGAGTCGCTCCGTAAGGCGGCGGGACTGACGATGGAACAGGCCGCCGACCGCTTGGACCGAGCCCGCGCGACGCTGCACCGGATCGAAAACGGCGCCGAGCACGTCCGCTTCCGACAGGCTGACGTGCAGCAGATGCTCGATCTCTACGGCGCCTCCGCTGAGGACAGCGAGCTGCTGCTCGCCCTGACGGCAGCGACGCGGGAGAACAAGAACTGGTGGCATGACTACGTGGGCTCCGGCCTGCCGCGCTGGTTTCAGCTCTACATCGGTCTCGAAGCGGCGGCGTCCGGAATCCGGCAGTACGAGGCCGAGCTGGTTCCCGGCCTGCTTCAGACCCGCGCCTACGCCGAGCAGGTCTTCAAGATGCCCGGTGGCTCGATCAACGTGGGAGACACTGACGAGCAACAGCGAGCTGTCCAGCTCCGGGTCGAGCGACAGGCACTCCTTACTCGGTTTTCAGCACCGCAACTCAGCGTGATAATCAACGAGGCGGTGTTGCGCCGACCGGTCGGCAGCGCCACGATCATGGCCGAGCAACTGCACCAGATCCTGAAGGCCGCGGAGCTACCGAATGTAACCGTCCAGGTGCTGACTTTTTCTGCCGGGCTGCACGCCGGAGCGATGACCGGAGCCTTCTCGATCCTGGAGTTCCCCCGAGACAGCAGCGGCAAGGAGGTGGAGCCGCCGGTGGCGTACCTGGAGGCCGCGACCGGCGCGATCTACCTCGACAAGCCGCACGAGACCGCCGCCTACAACACCATCTGGGCCGATATGACGGGCCGCGCTCTCAACGAGTCCCGATCGAAGAGCCTGATCCAGCAAGTCGCAGAGGAGTACTCCCGTGCCTGACCTGACCGGTGCCGCCTGGCGCAAGTCGAGCCGCAGCAACAACGGCGGCAACTGCGTCGAGGTCGCCGACAACCTCCCCGGCATCGTGGGGCTGCGGGACAGCAAGGACCGGACCGGCGCGGTGCTGACCATCGAGCCAAAGGCGTGGGTCGCCTTCGTGGAGGGCGTCAAGGGCGAGACGCTGAGCGACTGATCGTCAACCCTGCCGCCTCCGAGGCACGTCGGAGGCGGCAGGATCGCCTCGGGTCGAGGACTCGACGCCGCCCGCATCGGTCGCAAGAATCGATCCGTGGGGATGAGCGATCGACGCAACGGCAGGCGCAGTGGTCAGAAGGGCAGGAAGGATGCCCAAGCCGTGCCCGTGCAACTCGAAAATCCGTGGCCACCCGGTGGGACGCGCGGCGTAGTCACCACAGGGGGGCGGACCTTCCATCGGGATACTGACTGTCCCGGCTACCGACAGGGCGTGCGACAGGCGCAGAAGAAGGGTCGCAGGGTCAACGAGGTCGAGACTGTCAGCGCTGCCGCCGCACAAGACCGAGGTAAGCCGGCCTGCCGCATCTGCTGGCCCCGCACCTGACTCGACAACATCAGCACCAACTGCAGTCTCGAACCCGGCCCGCTGCAACATAGCGCATGTGCCACGAGCTGCACTTACTCCTTGCGCGGTCGCGTCAGGCATTCAGTCAGCGCGAACAAGGCGTAGGGACAATCAATGATGGTCGTCTTTGCCAGTATCGTGCCTTCATGAGCCCCTCCCATGAGTTCACTGTTGATCAACTGAACGCGGCGCTTGACTTCGTGATCAAGAACGGCGCAGAGGATCGGGGGCAGACAGTCTCCTACTCCCGGGTCTTCGAGGCCGCTGGCCTACCAGCTCCGCAGTACCTTCACATGGGCGGCGACTCCCATCTGGTCACCGAGTTCATGGCGTCCTTTCACTACCGCTGCCAGGAACGGCAGCTGCCGCCGCTGGACGCCCTGGTCGTCCACGTCGCTGGGCAACGCAAGGGCTTCCCCGGTGCCGGCTACTTCCGGGTCAACGGTAAGGCTGATCCGCTCGGTGAGCGGATCACTGCAGAGGCTCAGGCCACCAGCACCCGGTTCTGGGAGATGCAACGGGAAGAGTGCAAGCGATGGGGCACCAAGAGCCGGCGCGGACAGCTCTAGAGCTCGCTGACGACACATCCACCCCTGGTCCAGACAGGTCACTCCATGGCGCCTTCCCCTGCCAGCCTTATGGCAGCACTCACCAGCCCGGGCGACTACGCCGTGAGGTCGGACAAGAAATTGGCGACGGCGGTACGCCGCGCCCTCTATGAGAAATCCTGGCTCGACGTCGACGTGCGACCGGAGGCGTACCGGATGGGCGTTTCACCCGCGCGGCCCGGAGGCCGCGCGGGTAGCTGGTGCGCCGCGCAGCTGGACGCTTACCGGCGTCGCTTGGTCTCCAACGGCCACTGCAGACTCACCTGCTCGTCCCGCCCCTGCCTGTCGTAGTAGGCCTGAAGCTCGCGCTTCTGCTCGGCGTACCAGGTGACCTGCGCCCGGTGGAGGTCGTCGGGTCGCATCCCGGCGATCCGTGCATGGCGGGCCGCGATTGATACCGCCATCTCGGCAGCTGCCCGCGCATCGCTCGCGGCATCGTGGGCGGTGGTCAACTCGACCTCGTAGTACCTAGAGAGGTCGCCCAGCCGCCACCCTCCGGACCAGTCGGGCTCAACCTCCCGGTGCAGGATCGACGGATCGATGATGCTGGCCCGCTCCCATTCCACCGCCGGCAGACCGTGCCGGGCCAACTCGGTGTGGAGCGCCGTGACGTCGTAGTGAGCGCAGAAGGCGACGAGCGGTGTGCCGTTCACGATCAGCTTGGCGATCTCGGTGCTGAGCTCGGCCAACGCCTCACGGGGTGCCGCCCCGGCGTCGCGCACCAGCTCGTCGGTGATGCCGTGGATGGCGATGGCGTCCGCCGGAATCGGCACCCCCGGATTGATCAGCCAGGTCCTGGCCGTGCCGTCGGCGTACACCAACGCCGCGGACACGATCCGCGTGTCCTGTGGCTCGCCGTCAGTGCCCTCAATGTCGAAACCGACGACGGGCATGTCGTGCCACCCGCGGTGATCTCCCACCGGCGGCGCGGCTTGGACCGGCGCGCAGGCCTGGTGGAACGAACTCCAACGGCCGCCGAGCCTGAGGGCCTGTCCGGCTCCGGCTGCCACCCGTTGCCCGCACCTGCCACAGCGTCCGGCGAACTTGTTGATCACGTTGAGGGGTCTCCCGGCAGTCTCGTCGCGCTGCCTCCCGCATGGAGCAGGCGAGGAAGCTACGCGTTGATCGGTACAGCTAAAGATCTTGGCTCACCGATCTTGCGTACGTGACCCCACAGGCCCCGACGATTGGCCCAGATCGTCGACCTTTGTAGACGGATACTGCGAACGCTGAGACAGCGAGCCCCGCCAACTCGGGCGTCACGACCCGCCCTGTGGTCGATAGCGCGCGCACCGGATGAGGCACATACATCAACCCGAGATAGCCCCACACGAGAAGGCTGCCGGGAACGCCGTCGTGTGGTTACGGCCCGCTGGCTCGACTGCGGCCGCTTACCGCCAGCAGGCGGTCGACATGAGGTTCGTCGTATCGACCGGCGGCAGGCCGTCATCGAGACCGCGTAGCCGCTCGTAGACGTCGCGCATCGCAGTCTTGTCCGGGATGTGCTCGCTGCCTGCTGCGCGTTCCAGGACTGTCAGCGTGTTCACCAGCCTGATCGATCCCACCGCACGGCCTTGAGCTCGAAGCCGTTGCAGTCGGCCTACTTCCGAGGTGGCGAGGCGCGCTCCTGCCCCATCGTCAATGAGCACGGTCATCGACTCGCCAGCTTCGGCAGCGACCACAGCGTGCGCCACTACCATTACCTCCCCCAGGTCTCTCGACTGCTTCAGCCGCTCGTGCATGGGTTGCCGGGTGATCCGGTGGACCACTGCGGCGAGTTCGGGTGTCTCGTCGTCGGAGAGAATCTGTAGCCAGCGCGGTGCCAGCTTTCGCCACACTGTCGCGGCAGAACGGAAGCGCGGGTCGTCCCGAGACTTGCGCATGACCTCCGACTGGACCGTCTCCGGGGCGCTGAGCGGGCCGAGAATGCCGATCAGGAGCCGCTCTCGGTTTATCGAGAGGAAATTCAGGCTGGGCCCAGCGTCAATGATCGGCCGTTCGCTCATCGTGCGTCTGTCTCGATCGTCCGGTCCGGCGGGTCGTCTGGCGCGCTCAGGTCCTCGTCCAGCGCCGCCAGGTCGATCGGAACCTCCGGCAGCTCAGCGGGATCGGCCCAGGCGATCGGACGGTCGACAGGCACCACGCCCGCTTCCCGCAGCTCCGCTTCGGCGGTCTCTGCGGCGATGCCACGCAGGTTGGCGATGGCCTGCACGGGGAGCACACCCTCCACGTAGCCCTTGGTCGCGCGGGCGAGCAGACGTTGCGGAGCCCGCCGCTTGTCGGAGTCGGCCTGCAGTGCGTGGTATTGGTCGATCCACCCGAAGCGCACCGCAAGCTGGGGTGTGGAGAGGGCCATCCACTCCGCCTTGGTGGTGACGTTGATGTACCCGCCCTGGTGCAGCGCGATGGCTGCGACGGCGGGTGAGACCAGGAATCGCTGGACGACCACGGAGAGGGTGGACCGCGTCGCTGCCTGCTCTCGGTCGCCGAGGAAATCCCGGAGGCCGTCCACGGGGAGAAGCAGGTGCCTGGCGAAGGCATCGGCCCGGATCTCGGCAGGGGACCGAGCGCTCAGGTCGCCCGCGTCGGCGTCCGCCCAGTCTCCGAACTGCACGTGGCCGAGCTCATGAGCAAGCGTGCTGCGCTGCCGAATCGGTCTCCGGGAGCGGGCAACCCCGATGAACATCGTGTTGCGCTTCGGGTCTCGCATCGTCAGGCCGTGCTCGTCCGGTCCGGCATCGAGCACGGCCACATCAATCCCAGTCGCCTGCTCGATGATCGCAATGAGATCACCCAGAGGCTGCACGCCCAAGCGGTGCTCTCTGCGGAAGAGGGTGGCAGCAGCACACCCTTCGGCTTCAGCGTTCACGGTCTTCCACCAAGGTCAGATCGTGGCCGGGATGGCCTGCTCATCGAGGTAGTCGTCCAGCTCCAGGAAGTGCAGAAGCGCCTGACGCATCTCTTCCATCCCCGAACCGTTGGTGGCCCGAGCCGCGTACTGGGCGCGGTCGGCAACCGTCTGCGCCCCGGTGAGCTGGGCCACCGTATGCCCCGTCGCCCATGCAATCGCCACAATCTCGGGGATCTTCGCCGCCCGGTCGCCGGAGATTATCCGTGACAGGGTGGCCTGGGAAATTCCCGTCCGGTCCGCAAGGGCTCGCTGACTGAGGCCGGCAGCCACCCTGGCACGCTCAATCGACACACCTACATCGACCCTGGCCATGACCTACCCCCAAGCAGTGAATCATGATCATGTCGTTTGATTCAAGTCTACACACCGCCCGCATGCGCCCGCCAACTTTGACAGGGATTGACTTGGGTATTCACGCTGGCGCTCGCCAAAGTCACGGAAGCTCCGGCACGCCGCGCAGTAGCGCCAGCGCTGAGCGGTCGGAGCTGAGCTGGGACAGCTCGGCGTTGATGAAGTCGGTGAAGAACTCGGCGGGCGACCCGGGGAACGTCGGGTGGTCCCCGGAGTGCCACTGGTGCAGCCATGGCTCGATCTCGACCAGCCCGGCGAGCAGCGGCAGTAGCCGGTGCGCCGGCCACGCCTCCTGCGTCTTCCGGTCAAGGTAGACGGTGGCGAGCGCCTGTGCCTGGGCCAGGTGATCCCACCCGGCCCAACCGAGCAGCTCACTGCCGTCGCTGTCCCGCCCCGCCTGGGGGTAGGAGATGAACCGCTCCTTCGGCACGTCGAGCTTGCCGCGCGCCCGCCAGTACGACGGCCGGACGAAGTCCGCCGAGGCGTACTTCGGCGGCACCTCGATCTCGACCTTCTCCCCCGCATCCTCCCGGCGCTGCAACGCCCAGGTCCGCTCCCACTGCGCCCGCTTGCGCAGCCCGGACGGCTTGTAGCGCTGCGCCGGCAGGTACGGCACATGCTCATCAGCGATCAGCAGGCCCAACGTCCTGGTCAGGTCGTAGTTGTCGTGTCCGACCCACAGGTCCAGCACCGCCCGGAAGTCCTGATCATGGCCGACCCGGTCCGCGAGCTGCGCCACCGACAGCGGCGTCGGCTGCCCGCCCCACAACTCCGGTGCCTCCAACCGATCGAGCAGCCAATCCTGCAACGCTGCCTTTTCCTGCTCAGCCCATCCCCATCTCTGCTTGTCCCGCTTTTGCGACCAACGCCGCTTGCACTCCGGCCGCTCGATCAGCCCGATGTATCGGTTTGACGCAATAGTGGCAATACGCTTCTCAACCAGGGATCGGTACTCCGCCGGCCAGTGCGGCTGCGGCTGGTCGATCGGCTTGGACTCGTGCCGGTCAAACCAGGCTGTTCGCGCCTCGCTTTTGCACAGGACGATCTCGAAGGCCCGCTCGCCCAGCGCCAACTTGGGCGGGTTCGCGCAAGTCAGGTCCTCGTCGATCAACCCGTACAGCCGGTAGACCTCCCAGTCCAGCTCCTCCTGATGCGCAATCATCCGCGCCCGCACGGACTGGTATTCCGCCTCAGCCTCCGCGAGCCGCTGCCGAGTAGGCACCCCCGACGCGGTAACCGCTGCCGGCGTCAGGCTGGAGAGCCGTTGCGCCAGCCCATCCAGCTCCCGCGCCCGCTCCAACGGGTACGCCGCCGGCAGCGGGAACTCTTGCAACTTCGTTCCGGTGAACTCGTAGCGCTCTTCCCATGCTTCGTCTTGCATGCCACGTCCGACGCCGCCGCCTGCCTTAGGCTGGCTAACCTGCTTCAGCCAGAAGCAAGCGGTCGAGCTGTTCAACACCCCGAGCGGCCGCAGGTGATCGTCCTCCGTCGCCCCCTCCGGCAACTTGATCACCGGAGCCGACTGCTTGAAGACCTTCCCGCCCCGATCCAGCACAAAATGGTTATGCGTAGCCACGAACGCAAAGGCGATCGACAGCGGTACTCGATACCGCTTGGCGAAGAACATGGAGTACTCAAACCAGGTGAGGCCACGTTCGAGTTGGGTTTCCCCATAAGCGACCCGCTGGGCAAGGGTGGACTTCATCGGCCAAAGCAACCTCCGCATCGACGGAGTGGCAACCGAATCGAAAGTCTCCTCGCGGTAGGGCCAGAGGGACATGACTGGATCGGAGATTGCCCAGTCGCGACTCACTTCCCCCTCGACGAGCGGGCGCTGCTGAGCTCCGGGTATACCGGCTCGCCGCAGCGGTCCGGCACCGACCATGTAGGCGCTATCTTCACGGGTCACCGCGCCGAAGCCGATCTCGTTGACCACCTCCGAAAAGCGGCTGGGCGCTCGAGTCAGGAACTCCATCAGCCCGGCGGCGCCGCCACCCGACAGGCTCCACGGATGGCTGCTCAACTGGGATCGACCGAGGTCCGCAACGGTGATCCACTCCGACTCTGACCCTGGGAGGTCGACCTGCCGGACGACCGCCTGCCACACCAAACCGTCGGCGGGAATCTCGGGCGCCGACGGCTCGCCTCGCACTCCGAGGACCGTTCGCAGCGTTGCCGCACGGCGGCGCTTGTTGGCCCGGCCGACGAGAATCACCGTCGGCGTGCCATGACCTGGAATGTAGGTGCCGGAGGTGTCGATCACCTCGGTCAGCTCGACCTCGTGGGCGAAGTAGCCTTCGATGAGCTTCTTGCCGAATTCGCGCTTCATGAAGGCGTTCCCGGTGATCTGGCCCACGTACCCTGCCCCCTCACCGTGCTCATCCGACCGCTTCGCGAGATCGAAGAAGCGCTTGGCGAACGGCACCGTCAGTGCGTACTGCCGGTGGCAGACGGTCGGGTAGATGCTGCGGTAGAGCTGGTTGCGGGCGCTGTCGGAGACGGTGATGTAGGGCGGGTTGCCGACCACCACCGTGTACTGGTTCTCGGCCAGGTAGTCCTTGAGTAGGTCGGCGTCCTCGCTCTCGTACGCGAATACCTCCCGGCCCTCCATCTCGGCGAGCAGGTCGCCCTGAGCGCGGGAGCTGAACGCCCCCCACGGCAGCAGCGTGTCGCCGGTCGCCACCCGGATTGGCCACTCCGGCGTCCGTTCCAACTTGGTCAGTCCGCACACCTTCATCCCGACGATCAGCAGCCGGAAGCGGGAGATCGCCACCGCGAACGGGTTGATGTCGACGCCGGTCACCTGGCCGAGCGCCCGCTCGGCGAGCACCTTGATATCGGTGGCCGGTTCCCGGTGCTGCCACTTGCGAACGAGCCGGTGGAACGCGCCGAGCAGGAAGTGGCCGGAGCCGCACGTCGGGTCGATCACGCTGGTCGCGGCGAGGCCGAACTCCTTGACCGCCGGCTCGAAGGTGCGGTCGAGGATGAACTCCTCCACGAACTCCGGCGTCTGCAACAGCGCGTATGTCTTCTTCGCGTGCGTCGACAGGTCCTGGTAGAGGTCGCCCAGGAAGCGGGTGTTCAGGTCATCGCGGCGCAGCGACTCCTGCCCCGCGCCCCGCCGGAAGAAGTCGCTCAGCTCCTCCGCGGCCGGGCCGGAGATGGCGAACCGCCAGACCGGGTTGTGCTGGTCGAAGATCTTGCCGGTGGCCTTGAGTTCGGCCAGGTAGCCGAACGCCTCCCGCAGCCAGTGCCGGTCGTTCTCCCGAGGGTTGGCGATCAGGTACGCCTGCCGGTGCTGCACCGCCCGCTCGGCCGGCGCGGCCGGGTCGGCACCACCGATCCACAGCTTCTCGACCAGCTCGTTGTCCTCGCAGAACCGGACGAACACACAGCCGAGCACCCAGGCCACCGCCGCCTGGTCGAGCACGTCGTCGAGCCAGGTCTCGAAGCTGCCGCCGACCCGCTCGGCGGCCTTCGCCTGGGCGTACTCCTGGCGCAGCTTCGCCCGCAGGCCCGGCGCCTCCGCGACCTGCCGGCGCAGGTCCTCCACCAGGGTCTTGACCTGCGCCTGAAGCGCCTTCAGCTCGATCACCGCCAGAGTGTACGGCCGGCCGGCTCAACCGAGTCGTCCGGCGAGACCTGGCGCGGTAGGGGCGCATGCGGTTGTCCGGTCAGCTTCCACCACAGGAGCTCCAGCGTCAGCGCCCACACGAAGGCCCGCTGCTCGTTGTTCGCCGCCGCGCCGTGCCCACCCTCGACGTTCTCGTAGTACGCCACGTCGTGGCCGTGCTCGCGCAGGCGGGCCGCCATCTTGCGAGCGTGCGCCGGATGCACCCGGTCGTCGCGGGTCGATGTGACGAGCAGGACCGGCGGGTACGGCCGTCCGCCGCGGATCTTGTGGTACGGCGAGTACTCCCGCAGGTAGGCCCAGTCGGCCGGGTCGTCCGGGTCGCCGTACTCGGCCATCCACGAGGCTCCGGCCAGCAGCCGGTGGTAGCGCCGCATGTCCAGCACCGGCACGTGCGCGACGACCGCCCCAAACAGCTTCGGGTAGCGGGTCAGCATCACCCCCGTCAGCAGCCCGCCGTTGCTGCCGCCCTCGATGCCGAACCGCTCCGGCGTGGTGATCCCACGCGTCACCAGGTCGGCCGCCACCGCCGCGAAGTCCTCGTACGCCCGGGGCCGGTTCTCCCGCAGCGCGGCGCGGTGCCACTCGGGGCCGTACTCGCCGCCGCCGCGGATGTTCGCCACCACGTAGCTGCCGCCCCTGGCCAGCCAGCCCTGCCCGATGATCCCGCTGTAGTGCGGGGTCAGCGAGACCTCGTAGCCGCCGTACCCGGTGAGCAGCGTCGGCCCGCCGGGCGCAGCCGGGTCGCCCACCACGAAGTACGGCACTCGGGTTCCGTCGGCCGAGGTGGCGAAGAACTGGCGTACCGCCAGGCCGTCCGCGTCGAAGAACGCCGGCTCCCGCTTCAGCGTCTCGACCGTGCCGCAGACCTGGCCGAGCCGCAGCGTCGCCGGTTGCAGGAACCCTTCGGAGGTGAGCAGGTAGGCGTCGTCGTGGTCCGGGTCGGTCTCCACGATCCGGCTGTGGTCGAAATCCGGCACCCCCGCGAGCGGCTCCCGCCGCCAACCCGTCTCGCCGGGCGTCAGCACCTCCAGCCGGCTCCGCACGTCGACGAGGGTGGCCAGGATCAGATGGTTCCGGGTCCAGACGTAAGAGCTCAGCGCCGTGCGAGCGTCGGGCCGGAAGAGCACCGCCAGCTCCCGCTGGCCAGCGAGGAACGCCTCGAATCGGGTCGCCAGCAGAACGCCGGCGGGATGGGTCACCCCACCGACCGGCCACGGCGAGCGCAGCCGGATCAAAAGCCACTCCCGGTGTACGTCCCACCAGGCGTCCTCCGGCACCTCGATCCGGGTCAGTTCGCCCGCCCCGGCCAGCAGGTAGCTCTGGGTGCGATAGAAGTCCAGGCTGCGAACGACGAAGTCGCGCTCGAACCCAGGGGTTGGATCGTGCGAGGCGAACACCGCGACGTCCTCCGGCCGCCCCTCATGCACCGTGTCGGCCGCCGACAGCGGCGTGCCTCGCCGCCAGCGTTTCGCGACCCGTGGGTACCCGGAGGAGGTTAGCGACCCCGGCCCGAAGTCGGTGCCGACGTAGATGTTGTCCGCGTCGATCCAGCAGACCCGGGTCTTCGCCTCCGGCAGCGTGAAGCCGTCCTCGACGAAAGCCCGGCGGAGCAGGTCGAACTCGCGCACCACGACGGCGTCGGCGCCGCCCCGGGACAGGCTGATCAGGCAGCGCTCATAGCCGGGCCGCAGCACCGTCACCCCGCTCCAGACCCAGTTCTCGCCCTCCTCCGCCGCCAACGCGTCGACGTCGAGCAGCATGTCCCACTCCGGCTCAGGCCGGCGGTACTCATCGAGCGTCGTCCGCCGCCAGACCCCACGCGGGCGCGACGCGTCCTTCCAGAAGTCGTAGTAGAGGTGATCCCCGCGCCACCCCGGATAGGGAATACGGTCCTCGGCATCGAGCACCTGCCGGATCTCGGCCCGCAACCCGGCGAACGCCTCGCCTCCGGTCAACGCGGCGGTGGTCTCCGCGTTGCGGTCCCGCACCCACCCGACGGCGTCCGCGCCATCAAGATCTTCCAGCCAGAGGTACGGGTCATCGCCCTCGTCGATCAACCTCGCCACCCTCGCCACTATCCCCGACGAGTGACCACCATCCACGCCATGTCGGCATGCCGCCTGAGCGTTAGTCCCAGGTCTGACTGATGTCGAGGATTTCCAGCCCCGGGGGCATCACCGGCGACACGATCTTCGGGTCTCGGGTGACCAGATAGCAGCGGTAGAGTGCGGCGGTCGCGACAGCGTGCGCGACATCCAGCGACACGTGTGAACGCGCGGCGATACGGGCAACCCGTCGGCTCGTGGCCGCGTCGTAGACCGCTACCTGGGTGTCGCGGTCCTCCGTGAACAACAGGTCAAGCATGGTGGCGGCTGCAGTGCCCGCCAGTTCGAGCTGCGCCTGCCCCAGGCAAAGGGCGGGGACCCACACCTGCTGCTCCGGGTCTTCCTCCGCGAGGGTCAGCATGGCACCAGGTTCGACGCTGGTCCCCGAGGCGTAGGCGAGAAGAGCAGAGGTGTCGAGGACCAGGCCGTTCACGCGGCTGCAGTCCCCTCATCGTCGAACTGGCGAAGCCACTCGAGATTGCGGGCATGCTGCTCGTCACTGATCGGCGGGAGAGCCGCCAGGCGAGCCCGGGTCCTTTCGACGTCCTCGTCGGTGACCACGTAGCCAAGCTGCGCCCACCTCGCACGGAGACTGTCGGCGCGCATCTTCCGACGGAGGATCCCGGCGATGAAACCGGACGTGTTGCCCTGGGTGCGCTCGACGTAAGCAGCCACGTCGTCGGGCAGGCTGATCGTGATGCGGCGAGTCATACTCTGAGCATACCTGCTGCATACTGACTGAGCGCCCCCCGGCGGTCACGCCACGCGGTTACTCGCCGCGCCGGCCGCTTCGATCCAGTCACTGGCGAGCCACAGCGACTGGCTGGCCCGGCGAGGTCAGCGGCAACTGCACCCCGTCCAGCACCGCCGGGTCGGGACGCCGCGCCGGCACCAGCAGCAGCCGGGCCGCCGGCCGGGGCCGGGTCGGGTCGGCCAGTTCCTGGAGCAGCCCGAGCTGACCGTACCGGGCCAGCGGCGCCGCCTCGGTGATCAGCACCGGCCCGTCGGCGGCGGCGATCGCCGCGCTGACCGCCGGGACCACCTGATGCCGAACCAGGTCCACCAGGCTGCGGAAATCGGCGTCCAGCGGCGAGCCGTTTGTCAGCCGCGACGAGGCCAAGCGGCCCTGATGGATTCTGTTGACTTACCGCTCTATCCTCTGTGGATGTCGGCAAAACAGATCACTCGGTTGGGGTTGAGGTGGACGCGGAACTGTTGACCCTTGCGAACACCGCAGGAGCCACCCTCGTGGGGCTCCTGGCCACCGATGCTTGGGATCGCGTGAAGTCGGCTGTCGGCTCTCTCTGGCGCCGGTCGCGCCCCGACCACGCCGAGGTCGTGGAGGCCGAGTTGATCGAGGCGCACCAGGAGGCCGTCGCTGCTCGGGCCGCAGGGGACGATTCGGCGCACGGTGAGCTGGTCGCCGAGTGGCAGCTGAAGCTGCGCCGCCTGCTGGCGGCCGACCCGACCGTGGCGACCGAGCTACGCCGCCTGCTGGACGAGTTCACCCCTCGGCTTCCGGAAGGTGGCCAGACCTGGTCCGGCTCCGTGACGATGACCGGCACCGCGTCGGGCCGGGGCAGGGTCTTCCAGATCGCCCAGGGGCACATGACCATCACTGAGTCATGAGCGACGACCGGCCGCCCGTCACCGGCGGCGTCCACCTGCATGCCGAGGCGACCGAGCACGGCCACGTGTACCAGATCGCGCATGGCAACATGTACATCGGCGCCGATGGCATGGCCACCACCAGGGAGATCCTCTCTCTGTCCATCGCCGAGGCGGCGCGGCGCCTGTCCGACCTGCCGACGAACGAGGCGGTCGCCGTCCTGGCGACCATCGATCCGTTCGCCGCCGCCAACCGACTGAGCGCCATGCGCCCGGACCGGGCCGCGGACGTCCTGGCCAACATGGACGAGGTGGCAGCAGGTGTTCGCCTGGCCCACATGAACAGCGCCTCTGCCGGGGAAGTCCTACCGCAGATGCCGACCGACCGGGCGCGGCTCCTGCTGGCGGCGCTGCCCCACGAATACGCCCTGAAGATCCTCGCTACCGAACACTTTCTCGCGATCCTTCCCCTGCTTCCCGTCGCCGTGGCGGCCCAGGCGATCTCGGGCAACCAACCTCAGGTGATTGCGCAGATCCTTCAGGCTCTGCCCGAAGACCAGCGCTTCGAGACGTGGCGGGCACTGCCGGACAAGGCCGCCGAGGTCTTCCGGTTGATGCCACCGGAGTGGCTCGGGTCGGTTGTCGCCCAGTTACCGCCGGACCAGGCGGGCAGGCTGTGCAGGGTGCTCGAAGACGCCCAGGCGGCGGCGCTTATGTGCCGCCTGCCCCGGGCGCCCGAGGTGCTTTCGCACTACTGGGGGTACGCCCTTCAGGACGGGCGGTTCATTCCGCTGATGGTCGACAACCTGGCCGCGGACGTTCTGGGGGACGTGCTGAAACTCCTGCCCCCAGCAAACGCGCAGCGGCTCCTGGTGGCGGCCTACCAAGACACCAGTGCTGATTACTGGAACGTTCGGATGCGCAACGAACGGGTCGGTGAGGCGCTGACGAAACTTCCCGACCCGCTGGCTCGGTGGCTCACCGCCGCCCTACCTCCCAAGGTCGCCGCCGAGATCACGGAGAAACGGAACGGCTGCCTGCGGGCTGGGCATCCGGATCCGCGCGCCGAAGCCATCACCGCCATGCTGTCGTGGCCCGACGACCAGCTTCGGGCCGCCTTGGAGAGGATGCCGGACAAGGAGACGGCGGCGTTACTGGTCATGGTGCCACCCGAGCGTGGGGCGTGGCTTCTCGCCAACGCCTCTGGCAGCAGGCTTCGCGCGCTGGCCTGGGCCGCACCCCGCGGTGACCGCTTCAATGAACTCGTCGCGGCGATGCCGGCCCGGCAGGTCAGGGACATGTTGACGTGGGTGCACCCGTGGCTCATGTGGTGCTTCTTCGAGGGCCCGCTCGACGGGACGAAGCGGTCACTGCTCGAAAAGCTGCCACCGGTACGGCGCTGGGCCTGGCGTAC
Source organism: Micromonospora orduensis (assembly GCF_006228125.1). GTDB lineage: Bacteria > Actinomycetota > Actinomycetes > Mycobacteriales > Micromonosporaceae > Micromonospora > Micromonospora orduensis. The sequence continues at coordinate 32,306 of NZ_VDFY01000117.1, forward strand.
CTGGGCCCTCGCTCTGATGGAGAGCCTCCACGAATATCGCACCCGGGGACAGTCGTATTTTCGATAGCGTACGGGCGATTGGCGTCACGATCCTGGCCGCGCGGACGTCCGAACCGGCGGGACAGCCGCCTCGATCCAGTCGTTGGCAAGCCACAGCGACTGGCTGGCCGGTGAGGTCAGTGGCAACTGCACCCCGTCCAGCACCGCCGGCTCGGGGCGGCGCGCCGGCACCAGCAGCAGCCGGGCCGCCGGCCGGGGCCGGGTCGGGTCGGCCAGCTCCTGAAGCAACGCGAGCTGCCCGTACCGGGCCAGCGGCGCCGCCTCGGTGAGGAGCACCGGCCCGTCGGCGGCGGCGATCGCCGCGCCGACCGCCGGGACCACCTGATGCCGGACCAGGTCCACCAGACTGCGGAAGTCCGCGTCCAGCGTCGAGCCGTTGTCGGCCGCCACGATCGCCTCCCACGGGAAGCCCAGCGCACGCAGCCGGTCCAGCAGGATCGCCGTGACGTCCACTTCGGTCAGCGACAGCCGGGCCAGCAGCGCCCGCCGGGCCGGGCCGAGCCGGCGCAGTGGCGCCAGCACCGCGAGGAAGGCCCGCCGGTCGATGGCAGAGGCGAGCTTGTCTCCCACCTCGTCGGCGGCGGTGAGCCCGAGCAGCGGTGCGTGGGTGGTGGCCAGCCGGGTGCCTGTCACCGACGCCGTCGTGGTCGCCGGCCCGTACACCCGGTCGTGCGGGTGCCAGGTCAGCGGTACCTCGGCTGCGGCGAGCAGGGCGTTCAGTGCGGGCCGCTTCGGCAGCCGCTCCGCGCGGGGGAAGCGGCTCTGCACCCGGTCGCGGATCTGCTCCTCGCTGAGCCGCTGCCCGATCAGGCTGCCCACCGACAGCCGCAGCGCCCGCTCCGCCGGCATCCCCACCGGGTAGAGCTGCCCCTGCGCGTTGACGTCGACCCGATCGTTGCGGGCGGCCGCCGCGAGCTGCAACAGCCGCAGGTCGGCCACGGCCGGCATCCCGGCCGGCACGGGCAGCCGGCGCAGCTCCTCGACGGCACGTTGCCGGGTCGGCAGCGGATCGGCGCCGGCCAGCTCGGCGGCCCGGCCACCCAGCTCCACCACGTACCCCAGGAAGTCGGCGGCGGTGACGTCGGACGCCGGATCGTCCGGTTCCCGGCCGACCAGGACGGTGCCGGAGGTGCGGAACCGGTGGATGGCCACCCGGGCGTCCCCGCCGGTGCTCAGCTCGGCCTCGACGGCGGCGCGGACCAGCCCGATCGCCTGTGGCAGCCGCTTCGGCTCGGGCGTGTAGGAGCCGCGGGCGGCGATCAGCGCCTGCGCCAACTCCTCGGCGGACATCACCGCGCCACGGGCGTCGAGCAGCGCCACGATCTCGTTGCGCACCGCCTCCAGCGCCGGCTCCCCCAGCCAGTTCCTAGCCTGGGCAGCGAGCAGCTTGGAGATCTGTGGCTGGCTCCGGCCGGTGGCCCGGGCCGCCTCACTCTGCGCCGGCCAGCACAGGAACTCACCGTCGTCGGTGGGCGTCTGCCCGAGCAGCACGGCCAGCGTCCGGTGGTTGCGGGACGTCGAGGCGGGAAGCAGAGTCGCGCAGAGTGCCTCCACGCCCTGCGCCAGCGGCTGCTCGTCGACGGCGGCCGACTCGCTGCCGCCGGGCAGCACGGCGCGCAGCGCCCGCGCCTGGGCAAGGATCTCCTTGCGGGTGGCGTCCGGCACTCCCTTGGCCCGGGTCAACGCCGACGGTTCCGCGTCCAGCAGCTCGCCGACGGTGTGCAGGCCGAGCCGTTCCAGCGCCGAGCGCGCCCTGGCGGTCAGCTCGGTGACCTCCAGCGGTGACTCACGAGTCAACCCCACCGCCGCCGGCACCGGGCCGACCGGCGTCACCGCCGGCTGCGGGACCTGCTGGAAGATGGCCCTCCAGGCGTCGGTCATCTCGTCGACCGTGTCGAACCGGGCCGCCGCGTCCCTCGCCAGCGCCCGGCCGAAGAACTCCACCAGCCGGTCGGCGACCGCCGGGTCGAACACCGCCGGGTCGAGGGCCACCTCGTCGCTGACCACGGCCGGGTTGGCGTTGTCACCCCAGCGGGGCAGCACGCCGGTCGCCATCTCATAGAGCACGACGGCCGCCGCGAACCGCTCGGCAGCCGCGTCGTAGCGCAGCCGGCGCGGCGGACCGAGGAACGGATCGAGGTACCCGATGGTGCCCGCGCCGAGCTGGTCCGCGGGGGCGGACGAGAGCGAAAAGTCGAAGACGCACAGGTGCGGCTGCTTGTCCTTCGGCCGCGGCCGGGCCGCCAGGTTGGCCGGCTTCAGGTCGCGGTGCCAGACGCCCTGGCCGTCGAGGTAGTTGACGATGTCGAGCAGGTCCCGGCCGTACCGCTCCAGCAGGTCCAGCGCCAGCCGGCCGCCGCGCAGCTCCTCGGCGAGGGTCCGCTGCCCGGCGCTCTCCATCAGCAGGGCGGTCCGGCCGCCGACCCGCACCGGGCCGTCGACCAGCGCGGCCACCTGGGGGTGTTTCAACCGCGCGAGGGTACGCGCCTCCGCCGTCAGCCGTTCCTCGTGCTGCTCGTCGCGGGCGACTTTCAGCACCAGGTCACGCGACTCCCCGTCGCGAGTGACGAGGAAGGCGACGGCGGTGGCACCGGAGCCGAGCCGGTCCTTCACCTCCAGGCCGCCGTCGAGCACGTCACCCCGGTGGGCGGACAGCGGGTCGGCGACCGGCTCGGGCTCAGGCGCGGTCAGCTCCTCCCAGACCTTCTCCAGGTCCTTGTGGAACCGGGAGACGCTGGGCAGCCGTTGCGCCGGATCGCCCCGGGTCGCGTCGTAGACCAGGGTGACCAGCGTGTGCGGCATGCCGTCGACCGCGGCATCGAGGTGCAGGCCGCTGTCGCGGACCGCGTTGACGAGTTCCTCCGGCGTGGCGGCCGGTACCGCCCCGGCGAAGATCCGGTACGCCAGCGCGCCGAGGGAGAACACGTCGAGCTGGTGGCCCGGCAGCCGGGTGGCGTTCTCGGCCTCCGGCGCCTGGTAGCGGCGGACCTCATCGTCGAAGAACAGCTCCAGGCTGGCGGGGTCGCTCGACGGGCCGAGCCGGGTGAGCTGGGTCGTGCCGGCCAACCGGCCGCCGGTCTGCCAGTCGGTTACCACCAGCGTCGGGCGCGGCCCGTCCGGGTTACCGACGTAGATCGCCCGAGGCGAGAGCGCCCGGTGGGCCAGCCTGCGGGAGTGCGCGTAGTCGATGATCTCGGCGAGATCCTGCACCAGCTGCAATCGCTGGGCCAGGGTCAACGCATCGCCGCGTCGCAGCAGCCACTGGTCGAGGCGTACCCACTCCTCCTGGTGGTCGAAGATGACCGCAGGGCCCCACGAGTGCTCGACCAGGTCGTGCGCCCGCGCTACCCCGGGATGGTGAATGCCCTGCAGCAGGCGGAACTCCCGCTCCGCCGCCCTGCGGATCGCCGGGATTTCATGCTCGGCGGCCCGGCTGGTCAGGTAGAACCGCACCCGACGCACCAGCGAGGTGTCCAGCGCGTGCCCGGCGAGGAAGTCCTGCCAGCCGAGCCCTTCGGCGAACGGTTTCGGATGCAGCAGCAGTTGACCGACCTTGCGGTCGGCCACCGAGGGGCGGATCTTCGCGCCGCGCACCAGCTCGACGATGTCCCGGCCGCGCGCCTCGTCCACCAGATGGTCCGGGTTTCGCGGCAGGGCGAGCAGCAGCTTCTTCAGACCGGGCAAGCCGGAATCGTGCTGCTCCAGCCCGTAGATGTGCTGGCCGCCGATCGCGTCCAGGTCGGCCCGCATCGCCTTCGCGTGCATGAAGACCGCCGCCCCGACATAGGGCGTCTCACGCTGCCGCCCGTGTTGCTTGGCGTAGTAGCGGATCAGGCTGGCCAGCCGCTTCGCCTTCCGATTGGCCAGAATGTACGGGTTGTCTTCGGGGATCAGCCGAGAATTCGGCGCCCGGCGGAGCCACTGGGTTCCGTCACCGCGGATCTCCCCCTGCCAGTGCTTCAGCTCCAGCACGTAGAGCCCGCTCGGGGTCAACACCAGGGCGTCGACCTCGTTGATCGAGCCGTCGGCGCCGACGAACTCGACGTTCGTCCAAACGTGGTACGGGTCGGCGTCGGGCAGATAGCCGGCCAGCTCGCGCAGACCGTCCTGCTCCCAGATGTACGAGCTGGAGTTGATCTGCTCCCAGCGCGGTGAATCCTCCCGCATGCGCCGACCCTTCCGCCCCGGCCGTCATGTTCCGGCTCAGGCTGCGCACTTTACCGTTTCGGTGCTTGATCAGCGGAGACCACCGCTCCGCACACGTAGTGCATCTGGCCAAACACCCTGTGTATCAATAGACTTCGCTCGACGTCCTTCCCAACCCCTCCGGGAGGTCGCCATGGGCACGTCGACCCGTCTACCAGGTCCGAAGAACGACAGCTGGACCGGTGCCAAGGTCCGGTTGGGTAGCTGGATACCGGACGCCGCGAGCCGGCCTGATCAACTACTCGGGCATGACCAACAGCGCGCCGAGGCGATCGCGGCCCAGTACCAGCGAGCGTTGCGAGACGCCCTGAACGCAGATCCGGAGGCGTTCGGCATCCGTGCGGCAGCGGAGCAGGCCGGCGGACGGCTGATCGAGCTGCTCGATGGCCTCGGGCGAGCGGATCTTCCGCTGGTGGGGGACTTGACCGCGGGGGATGACGCCGACGAGTTTGTCCGGCGGTTCGTCGGGCAGGTCGCCGGCGATGGCCAACTCATCGTGGATGCCGCCGTCCGCCGGGCCGCCCGACGCGTCGCGGAACACCTGGTGACGCAGGAAGGACCACTCGCCGATCCTGGCCGTCCAAGACCGGTCACCGGCGAGCTGTTCTGCGCGTTGTATCGTGCGTTCTTCGGTGAGGTGGTCGGCGAATTCGTACACATTCTCATCGCGGAGAACATCAAGATCGCCGCACCGGCACTGGTCATCCTCGATCCGACCGATGTGGTGGCTGGCTTCGTTGCCGATCAGGTCGTCAAGGTGCTGCCCAACCCCTGCGCCGAGGCGGTCAACCGTGGGCCTGAGCCACCACGGCTCGCCGATGTCGCCAAGGACCTGCTGACCAGCACCGTGACCCAGGCCCTCGGGCTCGGCGACAACGGGCTGGAGCTGGCGGCGTGAGCCGGGCCAGCTTCGCGTATCACTACGCGGCCCGGGGTGGAGTGTCCACCGACCGCAAGCGGGAGATGATCGGATGGCCGCTGCTTGAGCACGCCGACCAGCGGTTGCAGAAATTGGCCGAGGTACCCCAGGACCGCCCGGACTGGGCCCAGGACCTGTTGCAGATCGCCCGAGCCGTGTACCTGGCCGACAAGCTGTCGCTGCGCGAGTACGCAGTCGACGGCTGGACCCGAAGGATCGACCTGTCCGTGGAGGTGGTCGACCCCTCCGTCTGGAGCCCGCCGACGCTGCGGCTGCTGTCCCACCTCGCGGAGACGTTAAGCGCGGATCAATGGACGATCAACGTCCGGGTCGGCGGGCAGCGGTGGCCCCAGCAGGGACGGACCACCTACGCCGATGTGGGAGAGGTGGCCCTGTTCTCCGGAGGCCTCGATTCCACCGCGTGGGTGGCAGAGCGTGCCAAGGTCGCGGCCGGCCCCCTCCTGCTCGTCTCCTACTTCGAACCCCAGTGGGGCAGCCAACAGGACCAGACTCTCAGCGCGATCGAGAGCTCGGCCCGTCGCGACATCGAGCAACTCAAGGCGTCGCAGCAGGTCCGTCTCACCAGAAAGCTGGAAAAATCTGCGCGTACCCGCGGGCTGCTCTATCTCGCCACCGCCATCTACCTCGCCGCCGCCCACGGGGTGCCACAGGTGGTCGTACCAGAGAACGGGCAACTCGCCGTCAATCCCCCGCTCACACCGGCCCGGGTGGCCGCCTGCTCCACGAAATCTGTACATCCCGGAACACTGCACCTGCTCAACTCGTTGATCGATGCTCTCGGCGGCGCGGTGACCGTCGTCAACCCATACCTGCACCTCACGAAGGGAGAGGTCTGCCGGCAGGCCCTGGACGCTGGTCTGGCTCCGGCGACCCTCACCCATGCCACCATCAGCTGTGGGCGCCCACCACGGGACCGACCGGGTGCCGAGCACTATCACTGCGGGACCTGTTACCCCTGTCTGGTACGCCATTCTGGTCTCCTTACCGCGCTCGGAAGCGACAGCACCCCGTACAAGACGGATGTGTGGATGCTCGGCGACCGGGAAAGGGCTGCCATCGATCGGCGAGCGCTGCACCGATGGTTGTGCCGCCCCATCTCGATTCGGGACCTGACCATTGACACCCCGCTGCCGGACACCGTCGCTTCCGGTCCGCTGCTCGACGTGGTGGAGCGTGGTCGGAGGGAACTTGTACAGATGTTCGCTCGACACGGCCAACCGATCACACCAACCGAGACGCCACCTCGTCGATTGGCATGGGCAGGCTGAGCAGGGGTATGAGCCCGGGATGAGGGCGAGTTTCCGGCTTGGGCGGATCGCGGGGGTGCCGGTCGGCGTCAACTGGAGCGTTCTGGTCATCTTCGCGCTGATCGCGTGGGGCCTGGCCGCGAACCAGTTCCCCCGCTCGTACCCGGACCGCTCGCCGGTGGCGTACGCCCTCGCGGGCCTGGCCGCGGCGGTGGTCTTCTTCGTCGGGCTGCTGGCCCACGAGGTGTCGCACGCGGTGGTGGCGAAGCGCAACGGGCTGGAGGTCGACGGCATCACGCTCTGGTTGTTCGGCGGGGTGGCCGAGCTGCGGGGCGAGCCGCGCGACCCGGGCGCGGAGCTGCGGATCTCCGGGGTGGGCCCGCTGGTCAGCCTGCTGCTCGGGGCGTTCTTCGGTGCCATCGCGTTGCTGCTGGCGCTGGTCGGGCAGGGCGGGCTGCTCTTCGGCGCGGTGGCATGGCTGGCCGGCATCAACGTGCTGCTGGCCGTCTTCAACGTGCTGCCGGCCGCGCCGCTGGACGGCGGTCGGCTGCTGCGCGCCGCCGTGTGGAAGGCCACCGGCGACCGGACCCGGGGGTCCGTCGTCGCGGCCCGGGCCGGCTGGGTGCTGGGCGTGCTGCTGATCGGTCTCGGGCTGTGGCAGTTCCTGTCCGGGGTCGGGTTCGGTGGCCTCTGGCTGGTGCTGATCGGCTGGTTCCTGATCGGGGCGGCCGGCATGGAGGAGCGGCAGGTGCGCACCGGCAGCGCTCTGCGCGGGATCCGGGTCGGCGAGGTGATGACCCCGCAGCCGCAGACCGCCTCGGCGGACATGACGGTCGCCGACTTCGTCGATCACTACCTGTTCGCGTACCGGCATTCGGCGTTGCCGCTGACCGAGGAGGGCCGGCCGACCGGGCTGGTCACCCTGGACCGGGTGCGGGGCGTACCGGCCGACAGGCGGGCGTCGACCACGCTGGCCGAGGTGGCCTGCCGGGCCGACCAGCTGGTCCTCGCCGAGCCGGACGAACAGCTCAACGACCTGCTGCCCCGGCTCAGTGAGTGCGCCGACGGCCGAGCCCTCGTGGTGGACGACGACGGCCGCCTGGCCGGCATCGTCTCCCCCAGCGACATCAGCCGCGCCGTCCAGCGGGGCACCCTGCGCACCCCGACCGGTCAGCGGGGGACGTAGCGGTCCAGCAGGTCGGTGCGGAACTTTCCGGTCGGGTCCAGGTGCGTGAGCAGGGCGGTGAAGTCGTCGTACCTCGGGTAGCGGGCGGCCAGCTCCGCCGGGTCGGTGACGAAGACCTTGCCCCAGTGCGGGCGGGGCGCGAACGGCGCCAGCCGCTCCTCCACGGCGGCCAGGACCGGGAGCACCGCGGTGGCGTCGTCGATCCAGGTGAAGTGCACGACGAAGCTGTCCCGCCGGTGGTTCGGGCTGAGCCACAGCTCGTCCGCCGCGACCGTCCGCAACTCGCACACCTGCAACACCGGGGCGATCAGGTGCGCCACCTCGTCCAGCGCGGCCAGCGCCTCGGTGGCCGCCGAGCGGGGCAGGTGGTATTCGGACTGGAGCTCGTCGCCGCTGCTGGGCGTGAAGCCGAGCTTGAAGTGCGGCAGCCGCTCGTGCCACGGGCCGGGCACACCGAGCTGCGGGGTGCAGTTCTCCGCCGGCATCCCGAGCACGGGGTGCCGGGGCTCGTCGGCGGCCGTGGTGCCGAGCCAGCCCGCCTCCGGTGGCGTCTGGTCCACCGCCTGCTTGCGCCACACCTCCCGCAGCCGGGGCGTACGCCAGTCGGTGAAGACGCTCACGCTGTACGCCGAGCCGAGCGCGTCGTCCAGCGCCTCCCGGGCCAGGTCGAGGCGGACGTACTGGCGCAGCTCGAAGGCCGGCACCAGGTCCAGGGTGACCCGGGTGACCAGGCCGAGCGCGCCGAGCCCGACCACCATGCCGTGGAACGTGTCCCCGTCGGTGTCGCGGTCCACGTTCAGCAGGTCACCGCCGGCGGTGACCAGTTCCAGGGCGGCGACGGAGGTGGCCAGGTTGCCGTGGGTCTGCCCGGAGCCGTGGGTGGCGGTGGCCACCGCGCCGGCCACCGAGATGTGCGGCAGCGAGGCGAGGTTCGCCAGCGCGTACCCCTGGGTGTGCAGGTGTCGGGCGACGTCGCCGTAGCGCAGCGCGGCGGCGACGGTGACCCGCCGGCGCCGCGGGTCCACGTCGATCTCCGGCGGCAGACCGGCCAGGGTGACCAGGTCCCCGTCGGTGTCGCCGAAGCGGTTGAAGGAGTGCCCGGTGCCGACCGCCCGGATCCGGTCGCTGGCGGCGACGAGCCGGCGCAGGTCGTCGGTGGACGTGGGCCGGTGGAACGCCCGCGCGCCGTAGCGGACGTTTCCGGCCCAGTTGCGGCGCGGCACGTCGGCCGCCGTGGCGTCCTGTCCCTGCACGGTCATGTGGCGGTCTCCCGGTCGGTGGACTGGTGGTCGGCCAGCGCGGCGGCGAGGGCGTCCAGGGCGGCGTCGGTCGGATGGGTGCCGTACCCCCGCTGGGCGATCGGCAGGCCGGCGGCGCGGACGCGTTCGATCTCGGTGCGGGCCGCCCGGCGGGCCGACGTGTCCCCGGACACCAGGGCGTCCTGGCCGCGCCGGATCAACCGGTCCACCTGGTCCATCCGGTATCCGCGCAGGCCGGTGGGGAGGTCCGGGTCGGCGAAGGCGGCGCGGCGCAACGCCTGCAGGTCCACGAAACGGTCGCCGGCGTAGCGGGTGAGCGCGGCGGAGACCTGTTCGGGCTGTTCGCGGACCTGGTCGAGGACGAGCAGTTCGATGGCGGGCCGGCCGTCGAGCGGATGACGGGCGGTCGCCGGCCCGATCGTCACGTCCGGCGCGGGTACCAGCAGCAGGCGCGGCGGCTCCGGTCGGCCGTCACGCCGGGGCGGCTCGTCGAGGACCAGCGCGTCGACCTCGGCCCACGGCAGCGACCGGCGCAGGCCCGGCCGTCGGACGGTGAGCCCGTCCGCGCCGATCCCGAACCGGAACGGCCGCAGCGCGCTGACCAGCGCAACGCCGCCGAGGGCGATGGCACCGATCGCGACGATCGTCCGGAGCAGGGCCCCGTCGCGGGGCAGGGCCAGCAGAACCACCCCACCGAGTACGCAGACCAGGGCGAGCACGCGGGCGCCCCGACTCCGGCGCAGTTCCACGCTCGGACCCCCGTTCATGACCGTGGCGTCGGTCCCCGCATCCTCCGCCAGACCGGGCGCCACGGACACCGGACGATCGGGCACGGTTGTTCTCGCCATCGTCGGGGAACCCTACGCCCATGAGCAGCTACCGTGATCCGGCCCCACGGGGCGACGTCTTCCCCTCCGAGGAGGAGCTGGACCCGACGGGCAGCGAGGTCGAGCAGGCCAGCAACCCGCCGGCCAGCGGCCTGCCGAGTCATCCGGCGCCCACACCTGGGCCGCGACCCACACCGGCGCCCGCGCCGGCCCCGACGCCGGTGCCGTCGCCCGGGCCGCCGCCGCGCGTCTCCGGCGCCGGGTCGCAGTCCATCGTGACCCGTCACCTGGACGGGTCGGTGGAGGTGGTCACCGACCTCGACGGCGACGGTGTCGCCGACATCGTCCAGATCGACGTGGACGGCGACGGCGTTCCGGACATCACCTACGTGGACAGTGACCGCGACGGCCGGCTGGACACCGTGCTGCGCGACCCGGGCGCGGTCGGCGCCCGGCGGGGCTACTGACCGACCGGCTCAGAGCTTCGCCATCACCTCGCTGGCCACCAGTTCCAGGTGCGCCAGGTCGGAGAGGTCCAGCACCTGGAAATAGATGCGCTGGCTGCCGGCCTCCGCGTACCGGCCGATGGTGTCGAGAACCTCGGCGGGCGTACCGGCGACGCCGTTGGCGCGCAGTTCGTCCGGCTCGCGGCCGATGGCGGCGGCCCGGCGGGCCACCTCGGCGTCGTCCCGCCCGCAGCAGAGCACCAGCGCGTTGGACCAGATCATCTGGGCCGGGTCACGCCCGATCTCGGTGCACGCCGCGCGGACCCGGTCGAACTGGGCCACCGTGTCCGGCACGGACGCGAACGGCAGGTTGAACTCGTCGGCGTAGCGGGCGGCCAGCCGGGGGGTGCGCTTCGGTCCCATCCCGCCGAGCAGGATCGGCGGGTGGGGCTGCTGGACCGGCTTGGGCAGAGCGGGTGAGTCGACGATCGGGTAGTACCGGCCGTCGTAGCGGAACCGCTCCCCCGCCGGCGTGTCCCAGAGACCCGTGATGACGGCGAGCTGCTCCTCCAGGCGGTCGAACCGCTCCCCCAGCGCCGGGAACGGGATGCCGTACGCGCTGTGCTCGTCGGCGTACCAGCCGGTGCCGATGCCCAGCTCCACCCGACCGCCGCTCATCTGGTCGACCTGCGCCACGGTGATCGCCAGTGGGCCGGGCAGCCGGAAGGTGGCCGCCGTCATCAGCGTGCCGAGCCGGATCCGGCTGGTGTCCCGGGCCAGCCCGGCCAGGGTGGTCCAGGCGTCGGTGGGGCCGGGGTCGCCGCTGACGTCGCCCATCTTGAGGTAGTGGTCGGATCGGAAGAACGCCCCGTAGCCGGCGTCCTCCGCGCAGCGGGCCACGGCGAGCAACTGGTCGTAGCTCGCGCCCTGCTGGGGTTCGGTGAAGATCCGCAGTTCCATGATCCCGAGCATAGGTAGCCGACCGGGCGTGCCGCTCCCGGATGGGAGGCAGCGCTCATATACCTTGACGGTCATATGAATGGTGAGGCATATTGGGCAGGTGTCCACCGACGCCTTCACCGTCCTCGCCGAACCCACCCGGCGCCGGATCCTCGACCAGCTCCGCGACGCCGAGCGCAGCGTCGGCGAGCTGGTCGACGGGCTCGGAGTCAGCCAGCCGGCCGTCTCCAAACACCTACGGGTGCTCCGCGAGGCCGGCTTCGTCACCTGCCGGACGGCCGCCCGACAACGGATCTACCGCCTCGACCCGGGCCCGCTGCGGGCCGTCGACGGCTGGCTCGACCCGTACCGCCGGCTCTGGACCCGGCACCTGGACGCCCTCGAACGGCACCTCGACAGTCAGGAGCAGTGACATGGACCGCGACGCGTTCCGCCCGAGCCCACCCGCCGACGCGCGCGCCGACGGCACCACCCTGGTCTTCGTCCGCGACCTCCGGCATCCGCCGACCACGGTGTGGACGGCACTGACCGACCCGGCGCAGCTCGCGCGGTGGGCGCCGTTCCTCGCCGACCGTGACCTCGGACGCCCCGGCGCCGCCGTGCTCACCCTCGTCGATGGCGAGACGACCCAGCAGCACCCGGCGACGGTACGCCGGGCCGAGCCGCCACATCTGCTGGAGTACACCTGGGGCGACGACCTGCTGCGCTGGGAGCTGAGCCCTCTGGGCACCGGCACCCGGCTCACCCTGCGGCACACCGTCGACGACCCAGGCATGCTGCCGATGGTCGCGGCGGGTTGGCACCTCTGCCTCGACGTGGCCGACCGGCTGCTCGACGGCCATCCGGTCGGCCCGATCCGTGGCGCCGAGGCCAAGGACTTCGGCTGGCCCGAGCTGCGCGACACGTACGCCGAACGCCTCGGCGAGGTCTGACCCGGCGGCCCCGGGCGAACCGGGGCCGCCGGGACCGCTCAGACGTACGGTCGGGTGGCGTACGCGGTGCGCAGCGCGGCCAACCCGGCCGACTTGGGTGAGAGGGTGCCCCACCCGGAGTTGAAGTAGTTGGTCCGGGCGATCCGTGGCCCACGCTCGGCGTTGAGCTGGGCGATGGCCGCCGGGACGGTGGCGATCCAGGCCGGCTGGTCGGGGATCTCGGCGGACCGCACCCCCCACTCGGCGATGATCGCGGGTCGGGACAGCGCCACCGGCCCGAGGTCCGCCGCCGCCCAGTCCTTGGTGCGGCGGAACCGGGACAGCGCGGTCTGCCCGACAGCCGTGGCGTAGACGTTCCACTGCAGGAAGTCCAACCGGGACATCAGCGGCTCCGGGTGGGTGCGCTGGAAGCAGGCCCGGTCGAAGCCGGCGACCCCGACCGAGAAGGTGGTGTTGGGAGGCAGCGTCCGAGCCTTGAACCAGGTGAGGATGTAGTTCATCGCCTGCACGGCCCGCGCGTCCGACTCGGCCCAGGTGTACGCCTTGCCGTCCTCGGTGGTGCCGAACTCGTGATCGGTGTCCAACTCCGAGGCGAGCTGGATGTTCACCCCGAAGCCGAGGAACCGGTACTGCGCCAGGGCGCGGTGCAGCAACCCGTCACACTGGCCCCTGAGCACCTGGCCGTACCCGTACGCCTTGGGCCAGGTGGTGCCGGGCCGCTGCTGGATGGTCATCGACGGCGCCGGCACGGTGTAGTCGGTGACATCCACCCGGAAGCTCTGCGGCCCGGCGTTCGGAGCACCGTAGTGCTTCAGCTCCAGCACCATGTTCATCTGCACCCCGGCCTTACCGAGGTCGATGAGCCAGGGCCGGTTGTAGCCGGGGAAGACGTACCCGTCGGCGAAACTGCGGTACTGGGTGAGCGAGCGGAAGTTGCCGCCGGCCATGTCGGCGGTCGGGTCGGCGCCACCGGAGAGGTAGTAGCCGCCGAGCACCGGCTGACGCAGCTCGTAGTCGGCGGTGGCGGTCGCGGTGTGTCCGGCGGCGTCACGGACCTGGACGGTGACGCGGGGCATCACGCCACCGCCCGGTACACGGCTACGGCGCCGTTGTCGGAAACCCGGTTCCAGGTACGCCCGGAGTCGTCTGTGACGGTCACGGTCAGCGGGTCGATGACGGCGGCGACCTTGACCGGTGCGCTGCTGTTGCCCTGCGCGTCGGTGACCACGATGGTGACGGTCAACGGTTTGGTGTCGGCGTCGGAATAGGTGATGGTCAGCAGCATCTGGTCACCCGGGGCGTACACGGATGCGCTCAGGGCTGCGGTCGCGATGGGAGTGGCCATGTCGGACCCTCTCTGCTCGGGTCCCGCCGTGGGTCGGGCGTACGGAAGCGACACCGACCCCACGCGGAGTCCTCGGTGGCGAAAGGCCGGCGGGCGCGGATGCGGCGCCTGACTGCCGGCGGTGAATGACGTCCTTGTCCCGGGTGGGCGTCGACACCGCTGCGGGCGCCCGCAGCGGTGGGGCGGGGTGGGCGAGGGCGACACCGTCGCGGACGATGCTGTCCGCGCCGGGCCGGAGGAATGGGATGTGGCCCGACATCCGTCCGCCTCTTCCCCTGCCCTCTACAGTGCTCTACCTGGGGCTTTACCGTCTTGTCCAGTTTGCGACAGTGCTGCCGACTTGCCACCAAAGAGCCGGCCTGCGACGCCGAGTCAACGGGCGCGGCAGCTAGGTGATCATGGTGGACCGGGAGCCTCGACCCGCCAGCCGCGACGCTGGCCTTGATCACTTCGTGCTGAGTAGTTGGCGAGCGCCGTCGACGACTACTCAGCACGAAGTGATCAAGCCGCGCGCACGTCGGCCACGGAGCTTGTCAATGTAACGTTGACACGTGACGGCGGAGCTGGATCAGTTGGCCGACGTTCGCGTCACCCGCGCCGGGCTGGACGAGCGGGAGTTGGACCTCATCGACCGGGCGCGCCACGGTGGTGCGACGTGGGCGCAGATCGCCACGGCGTTGGGCCTCGGCAGCCGGCAGGCCGCCGAGCAGCGACGTCAACGCCTGCTCGCCGCTCGGTGGGCGCGGCGGCAGCACCTCGATCTCCGCCTCCCGCCGCAGATCGTGACGCTGCGCAGCGCCGTGGCCGATCTCGATCGGTGGATCGCGGCGGACCGACGGTGGGACACCCGGTTCCGTCGGGCGCCCCTCGTACGGAGCACGGTGGACGCCGCGCTGGATGCCGCCCCGGGCTCCCTGTACGCGTTGGCCCTGCACCTCCTCGCCGATCTGGCCGACGCGGGCGAGCGGCTGCCACCAGCGGTCCGGGCCGTCGAGGCGAAGCTGGCCACCACCCTGTCAACGAATCATTGACACAACTTCACCGATATTGCTCTCGCATGACTCAAGAACCAAGGTATGAATCAGTCCGGCTCAACCCTTGGAGGGCTCATGCGCCGCAACGCGGGGCTGTTCGTGGTGATCTCACTCCTGTCCGGCTTCGGTAGCAGCGCCATGTCCCTGGTCGCCGGCATCTGGATCCTGGACCTGACCGGTTCCACCGGCCTCGCCGCACTGGCCGGCCTGTGCGTGTACGCACCGGTGCTCGCCGGCCCGTGGCTGGGCGGTGTGCTGGACCGGGCGCCCCGGAGACCGCTGGTCATCGCCGTCAACCTCATGTTGGCCGCCGTCCTGCTGGCACTGTTCGCGGTTCGCGGCCCGGAGCAGACCTGGCTGATCTTCACCGTCTCGTGCGCCTACGGCGTCAGCTACGTCCTGATCGACGCCGGCGAGTCCGCGCTGCTGCCGTCCGCGCTGTCGCCGTCGGAACTCGGCGACGTCAACGGGTGGCGGTCGAGCGCGCAGGAAGGCATGAAGCTCGTCGCTCCGCTGGCCGGCGCGGGCCTCTACGCCTGGCGCGGCGGTCACGCGGTCGTCGTGCTCAGCGCCGCGACGCCGGTCCTGGTCGCCCTTCTGTACGCGGCGGTTCGCCTGCACCGGATGCCACCTGACCAGCCAACCCTGCCCGCCTGCGGCCTGCGGGCCGGGATCTCCGTCCTGTTCCGGCAGCGGGCGACGCGGGTCCCGGTGGCGCTCGCCGCCGTGTCGATTGCCATGTCCGGCTTCACGACCGCGGCGATGTACGCGATCGTCGTCTCGGAACTGCGCCTACCGACGACGTTCCTCGGGGTGCTGTCCAGCGCGCAGGGCGCCGGTTCCATCATCGGTGGTCTGCTCGTCGGGCGGCTCATCGGCCGGTGGGGGGCCGTCGGTGTCGGCGTCGGCGGGACGGCGCTGTTCGCAATCGGCTGCCTGGCGCGTTCCCTACCGTGGTGGCCGGTGACGGTCGGCGGCGCGGTCCTCGCCGGTGTCGGCCTGCCCTGGACCCTGGTGGCCGCGGTGACCGCCGTGCAGACGCACACGCCGACATCGCTGCTGGGTCGGGTCTCCGCAACCGCCAACACGGCGATGTTCGGACCTCTCGTGGTGGCGATCCCGCTCGGCTCCGCGGCCGTACACCTCGGCGCCCGCCCACCGCTCATGGCCGCCGTCGTGCTCTGCCTGACCGCCGTGGCCGTCACGTCCCACCGGCCGCTGTCCCGACCGACCACACCCCTGCTCGCTGGGCGGGACCGCGCGATTCGGTAACGGAGTCAGTGGCGTACCGGATGGGTTGCCTGGAAGGCGAGCCAGCGATCCGCGTCGGCGGCGAGCCGGTCGAGGATGTCGTCCAGGTCCAGGAACACCGACCACCGCTCGCGGCCGGTGACCTCGGCCAGGCGGTCCACGAGCAGCGCTTCCAGGTCGGTGACCCGCTTGCCCTTCCACACCTTGTCGGCCACGCTGACCAGCAGGTCGTCAACGTCGATGCCGTCCTGACCGACGAGACGTGGCCGCAGCGCGCCCGCCCTGACGACGGTCGTCGACCAGTGACCGGCCCCGGCGCTCAGTCGAGGTGGTCGACGGGGGCCGTCTGGAGCAGCCACGCCAGCGGCATCCGTGCCCGCTCCTCGTAGGCGCCGGTCCCCGCTAGTCGATGCAGAGTGACCGTCTGCGCGCCGTCCCGGTCCACAACCCAGTACTGCGGGATGCCCGCCGACGCGTACTCGCGGACCTTGGTCACCGAATCCATCGCCTCCGAGCCGGGCGAGACGATCTCCACCACGAGCACGACATCGATCACTGCGGCCCAGACACTGCGGACCGGCGGTTTCCGCCACACGGTGAGATCGGGGATCCGGCCACCGGCGCCGTTCGGCCCGGAGATCCGGACACCGGCGGCTTGAAGCACCTGGTCGGCGGGCCAACCAGCCATGATCAGCCAGGCGAAGAGCCGACTGGCGATCATGGCGTGTTCCGAATCGGGCGGCGGCATGACCGACAGGACCCCCTCGGGGCTGGTCTCGTAGCGGTGGCCGTTCGGATCGGCGGCATTCATCGCCGCCACGTCGTCGAGCGTCACGACAGCGGGCATGTGCATCCCGACGGCCTCAGCGCTCATGGGCCTCATACTAGGCGACCAGCGGTGTCAGCTCCGGCAGGACGACGTCTCCTGGCACATGGGCCGCGCACCCTTGGCACGGTTGCCGTGGGTCGGCACACTGCCTCTCGTGACGACACAGACCCTGCCTACGGAGAAGGTCCACGCGTGGCCTCGCGCCCTCGTGGTGGCCGCGATCCTGGCCGGCATCCTTTTCGCCGGTTGGCGGTATCAGACGTGGGGCGACACCGCGGCCTTCCGGGTCTCGTGGATCCCGGTCGCGATAACCGCCGTGCCTCTGCTCTTTCTCCGGCGTCGGCAGTTCAGCTACGCCTGCGTGGTCGTCGGCGTTGTGGTGCTCGCCCTGGCTCTCCAGGGTGTGTTCATCTGGGTCCTGCCGGCCGTGCTGATCCTGCTGGCCACGACGGCGGATCCGCGCCGCTCGCCGTGGCGGGCTCGGCTGTCGGTGCTCGTCGCCACGGCGCTGGCCGTCGTCGCGACCGCGGGGTCGGCCGGAGCCGTGCACCGCTCGCTGACGTCCCCGTCGGCGGGGTTCGTCGTGCACAGCGACGCCGATTTCACGACGGCCCAGTCGGCGGTGGACCGCGTCCTCACCGACGCCTCTGGCCGGGCGGACGATCGGGTGCTCGGTGTCAGCATCACGCACGCGGACGACGGCAGGGGCACGACCATAGTCGTCCAGTTCGAGCCCGACCTCTCGACGAACGAGCAGGAAGGGCTGCGCCGCCAGTTGGCGGAGGTGCCCGGGGTGGCGAAGGTCTGCCCGTGGTACCGGGACAACCACCTCCGTTCCGCCTGCTGAGCCTCCACATGTCGCCGGCAGACCGCGCGACACACGCGGATACTGTCGAGTCATGCCGCTCAGTCCGGACGACGTCGAGGTGTTCGAGCGCTCCCGGGCCCGCCTGGGTGCGATCGCCTACCGGCTGCTGGGCTCGACGAGCGACGCCGAGGACGCGGTCCAGGACACGTTCCTGCGCTGGCAGGCCGCCGACCGCGAGCACGTCGAGACGCCGGAGGCGTGGCTCACGAGGGTGCTCACCAACCTGTGCCTCAACCAGCTCACCTCGGCGCGGGCCCGGCGGGAGACCTACGTGGGCACGTGGCTGCCCGAGCCGGTCCTGGCGGGCGACCCGATGCTCGGCCCGGTCGACACCGTCGAGCAACGCGAGTCGGTGTCGATGGCGGTGCTCACCCTCATGGAGCGGCTGTCCGCCAACGAACGTGTGGTGTACGTGCTGCGTGAGGCGTTCGGTTACGCACACGGCGAGATCGCCGGGATCCTCGGCATCACCGAGTCCAACTGCCAGCAGATCTACCGGCGGGCCAGGCAGCACGTCGCCACCGACCGGACCCGCACCGAGGTCGACGAGGCCGCCACGCGGAAGATCGTCGCGGAGTTCCTCGCAGCGGCCAACAGCGGCGAGACCCAGCGGCTGATCGAGCTGCTGACCGACGGCGTGACGAGCGTCGGCGACGGCGGCGGCAAGATCCCGGCCCGGACCACGCCGATCTCCGGCGCGCTGGCGGTGGCGAAGTTCCTGCGCGGCCTGTTCAAACCCAGCGGCGTCAAACGGGACCTGGTGGGCGGCAGCCCCGCCCTCCACCTCGAGGACGTCAACGGCGGCCCGGCGGTGGTGGTCGTGATCGACGACCGGGTCGTCGGCGTCATGTCGCTGGAGGTGACGTCCGACGGCGTGACGGCCATCCACACCCAGGTCAACCCCGACAAACTCGAACGCGCCACCCGCCGGTGGGCCGCGTCGGAGCACGGGGAGCCCTTGCTCGAAGTCTGGTGACCCAGGTCATAGCCGTCCCCTGTCAGGGATCGCGTCGCTGTCCGGTTCAGGAGGTGACCACCCACCGAGACAGGAGTGCCACCATGAAGCACCGCATCGTCGTCCTCGGGGCCGGATACGCCGGAGCCATCGCCGCCGGACGTCTCGCCAGGCGGCTGCACCCGGACGACACCGAGATCACCGTCGTCAACGCCGACTCCGACTTCGTCGAGCGGGTCCGCATGCACCAGCTCGCCACCGGGCAGGGTCTCAAGCGCCACGAGCTGAGCAGGGTGTACGCGGGCACCGGCGTGCGTGTCCGCCAGGCCTGGGTCACCGCCGTCGACGTCGACCGCCGGACCGTCGCGCTCGTCGACGACAAGGGCACCGACGAGTTGGCGTACGACACCCTGGTCTACGCCCTGGGCAGCGCCGCCGCCGACCACGGCGTGGCGGGCGTCGCCGAGCACGCGTACGACATCTCAGGACGGGCGTCGGCGCTGCGGCTGCGCGACCGCCTCGCCCACCTCGACGCCGGCGGGCGCGTGCTCGTCGTCGGCGGCGGCCTCACCGGCCTGGAAGCGGTCACCGAGATCGCGGAGGCCCGACCCGACCTCGACGTCGCGCTCGCCGCCCGTGACGGCCTCGGCGACTGGCTCACCGGGAAGGCGCGGCAGCACCTGCGTGGCGTCTGCGACCGGCTCGGCATCACCGTCCACGAGCACACCGACATCGCCCGGGTCGACGGGACCGGCGCGGTCACCGCCGACGGCCGGGTGATCCCGGCCGAGGTGACCGTGTGGACGACCGGCTTCGCCGTCCACCCCATCGCCGCCGCCACGACCCTGACCGTCGCGGACACCGGACAGATCGTCGTGGACGACACGATGCGCTCCGTCTCCCACCCCGACGTGTACGCCGTCGGCGACGCCGGACTCGCCGAGGGACCGGGTGGCAAGCCACTGCGGATGTCCTGCGCCTCGGGCGTCCCGATGGCCTGGCAGGCCGCCGACGCCATCGCCGCGCGCCTGACCGGGCAGCGCAGGTACGCCAAGGCGCCGCTGCGCTACTTCAACCAGTGCATCAGCCTCGGCCGCCGCGACGGCATCATCCAGTACGTGACCGCCGACGACCGGGCCAAGGCGTCCTTCCTCGCCGGCAGGCTGGCGGCCCGCTACAAGGAGGTCGTCTGCAAGGGCGCCGCCTGGGGTGTCGCCCACCCGGTGCTGTACCCGGTGCGCCGCCGCCGCATCGTCGTGACCCGGACGGAGACCGTCGCGACGATGTCGTGACGGTGTCAGGAGAACGCGCCCACGTACCGACGACGCGCTTCACCACGGACGCCGCAGCGACCCGTGGTGGCTACCGGAGCGGATGACCCACCCTGGATCATCCGCTCCGGCCTGGCGGGGGCGTGTCAGCGATCGGTGGCGCACAGCGCCGTCTCGACGCTCCGGTTCACCGCGCCGAGCATCTGCTCGCCGGTCGGCAGGCCGGTCACGGCGACGACGGCGCTCCGGCCGTCCCGGGTGGCGAGGTTGCGGGTCTCGAAGCCCTGGATGTCACCGCCGTGGCCCCAGGCGTAGCCGCCGCAGGGCAGCTCGTACCGGGCGACACCCAGGCCGTACGCGTACTCCCCGTTCGGTTCGAACCCGGGCGCGGGCACGGTCGTCGTCAGGGCCGCCTGCTGCGCGGGCTTGAGCAGCCTGCCGCCCACCAGCGCGTCGAAGAAGGTCCGCAGCTCGTCCGGGGTCGACACGAGTTGACCGGCGGACCAGCCGAGGGACGGGTCCATCTCGGTGACGTCCACCCATGGTGCGCCCGGCGCCACGGCGACGTAGCCGTGCGGGTGGGTGCCGCGGAGCCGCTGTTCCCCGACGCCCGGCCAGTAGGTGTCGCGCAGACCGAGCGGCCTGATGATGCGGTTGGTGATCTCCTCACCGATGGGGCGTTCGGTGACCTGCTCGACGATGAGCCCGGCGAGGAGGTAGTTGGTGTTGCTGTACTCCCACTTCTGCCCCGGCGCGAAGTGTGGTGCGCCGGTGAGCGCCGCGTCCACCAGCCGGCGCGGCTCGTAGTACGAGTGACTCTTGTCGATCAGGTCCTGCGGCCTGGTGAACAGCACGTCGTCGTAGTCGGGCAGGCCGCTGGTCTGTTGCAGCAGCTGTCGTACGGTGATGCCGCTGCCGTCGTTGCCGTTGCCGCGCACGACCCCGGGCAGGTGGTGCTCGACGGTGGCGTCCAGGTCGATGCGGCCCTCGCCCACCAGTTGCAGGACGACCACCGCGGTGAAGGTCTTGGTGTTGCTGCCGATGCGGACCTGGCCGTCCCGGGGGACCGGGCGGCGCGTCTGGAGGTCGGCGACCCCTGCGGTGTAGTCGCGGACCCGCCCGCCGGTCCCCCGCACGGAGGCGAGCACGCCGGGGAAGCCGCTCCCGCTGACCAGGCCGTCCAGTTGCCGCTGCACGACGTCCCGCGGGCCGTCGGGCCGGCTGGAGCCGGCGAACGCTGCAGGGCCGGTCAGTGCGGCGCCGACGGTGACGGCGGCCAACGCGGCGGCGGCCATCCGCACGGTTGGGCGGCGGCGGGTGGGATCGTTCGGTGTCACGGGCATGATGACTCCTCGGTATCGGTGACGCTTGACACCATCAATGGTTCAAGAAGTCCGATACCTGGACGATCCCCCCTGCTGCCGTCCTTCGGTACAGCCTGCGCTACCCCGGCCGGTCGGTGATCAGTACCTGACCGCGTCGAGGGTGAGCCAGGGCGACGCGCCGCTCGGCTGGTCGTCCACTGTCGCGCCCGGGAAGGACGCGGCCCGCCTCGCCCGGCTCGATCCGGCGCAGACGTGTGAGGGTGCGGAGCGTCCGACCCTACCGTTCACCGCTTGCGCCCCGGATCTTCGCCAGCGCCGCGGCGTACTCGGCGTCGGTGAGCGCGCCACGCTGATGTTGCCGGGTCAGCGTGTGGATGTCCTGCCGCTGATCAGCGGTGGGGCCACCGCGGGTGATGCGAGGTCGGCCGAATCCGGCAAATGGCCTCGGCGTCCCGACACCGCTCGCGCCCGGCCGCGCGCGAAGCCCGTCGCGGCGTCGAGAGAGTACGGGCGTTGCCATCTACCCATGCCGCCATGGTGACCAGGGCTGTCCAGGTAAGGGGATCCTCGACTACCCGCCCGTGGACGGCCCTTCGGACTGGGCCTGGTGCCTGGCTTGCCAGATCGCGTGCCCCTTCAGCAGATACCCGAGCCAGTAGATCGTGAACAGGATCAGGAAGCAGGTGAAGAACACCCCCGAAACCATGATCGCGAGAACGAGCGCCGTCCCACCGTCCACCATTCCGTATATCGCGAAGCCAACCAGGCCGAGCAGGAAGAAGAAGACCATGTACAGCGGCATCGTCGAACTGTCGGCCGGATGAGACACGCGAGGCGGCCCGGGTACACCGGGGTCGTTGTCGATCACGCCGCGAGTATCCGGGACGCCTCTGAGTAAAGCCAGTGGTTCATGGGCGACGGCAGCGTTCCGGTCCACCGGGCTGCCGGCGACGACCACCTCCACCGGCCCGAGCAGCCTGACGCGGACGGTTGGCGCTACCCCTCCGCCG
This sequence comes from Micromonospora orduensis, assembly GCF_006228125.1. Taxonomy (GTDB): domain Bacteria; phylum Actinomycetota; class Actinomycetes; order Mycobacteriales; family Micromonosporaceae; genus Micromonospora; species Micromonospora orduensis. The sequence goes on from NZ_VDFY01000117.1 coordinate 54,257, forward strand.
GCAGGTCGTGAAACCACCGCCGGGACGATGCGGGCACCAGCAACAGGCCGACGATGACCGACGCACCAACGATCTGCAGCAGCCCTGACGCGTCAGCCTGGGTGATCGCGTAGATGCCGTACGCAACGCTTAATGTCGAGAAAACGGTTGTCCAGAACCGGGCCCGCCCGCTGCCACGCCACAGGCCGAAAGCCAACGCCAGGAGAAGAAGCACCCCGATCAACCCGGTGGCCATGAATGGACCACCCGTGAAGATCGTCGTCGCCGAAAGCGCGGCTGCCACGAGCACAGTCATCGAGGCGGCGGCGACTGGCAGAGGAACGCGTCGCTGGCTCTGCTCGATCATCGGCTCATGGTAGGCATCGTCCGCCCGATCCACTGCCCCACGTGCCGCCCGCTTCGACCAGTCGCCTGTCACTGCTGCGGACTGAGAGCGTTGGTCGGTGACCTCGACGCGATTCGCCCAGCCGGTCCACCACCACAACCAGCAACCGGACCAGTGCCCGTTCAGCGCCGGGCGTCGAACTCCGGCGTGGTCATGGTCGTCGGGCAGAAAGTCGCGCTCGGCCGAACCCACGCCGGCAAGACCGTCACGATCGAGGTCACCGACACCGACCTGACCATCCACACCGACTCCGGACCCCGCACCGTCAGACGCACCAACGACCAACCCGTCCGTAGCATCAAAGCTCACCGGCCCCGCAAGGTCAGCAACAAAACCTAGACCAACCGTCAAGCAACACCTGGGACGGATCCGTCAAGCATCAGGTGGGACTAGACAGTTCACCCCCGTGCCTGTCCTCCGTCGACTGGTGCGCGACACTCGTCCGCCAGCTGGTCTGCGACACCTGCGCGCTGATCGTGGCATGAGCGTGCGTGGTCAGCCGGCTGGCGAGCACCATCCATCGGCCATGGCGATGATGCGAGCGGTCACCGTGTCCGGATCCACGAGTTGATGCAGGTGAAGCCCTGGAACATGGTCGAAGTCCCAGCCGCGTTCCCGCGCGTCCTGCGCGGCTTGTTCGTACGGCGGACCGAACAGCAGATACCCACATGCCGCGTTGTCCCAGCCGTCCGGAACGGGAACCTTCTCCTCGTAGTAGCTCAACGGCAGGCGCGGCTGCTCCGCCGAGACAACACGCCGGGTCTGCGGATCCGGAAACATCGGCGCGACATCGGACTCGTCCCACCACGCCGTCCATTGCGGCAGCCTGCCACCGGTCGCTTTGGGCCGCAGGAAATCCAGCAGCTCAGGCTGTGCCATCGCCGTCGGCCCGCTGCGAGCGGGCAACGCCGCGTCGACGAACAAACAGCCGGCCACCGGACGCCGGGCAGCCTCGACGATGACCGGGACAAAGAGACCGGCGTTGCTGTGCGCGATCAGGACGACCGGGATGTCCAGCGGCAACTGGCCGGTGGATCTGCCGACGGTCTCTGCGACGGACGGCCAGAACGGCGGTCCTGCATCCGCCACGCCGAGCAGCGAAGGCACCACCGTAACCGCACCCGCGGCCTTCAGCCTCGTCGCCACAGGCGCCCAAGTCAGAGGACCCACCGATGGGCTGTGCACAAGAACAATTGCGGCATCCACCGGTTCACCGTGCCTGACGTCGCCCGCTGGCCGCCACCCCATCCGTCACGCCAACGGCGAACACGGCACCCGTAGATCCGCACGCTCACGCATCACCGGCCACCGCACGCTCATCGCAGATCCGGACGGCCGCCCGGGGCCTCACCCGAACGTCGTCCATTGCCCTTCGGAGACCACCTCGACGGTGCCGTCGGTCACCTTGATGGCCGTCTGATCGTCGATTGCGTACGCCGGACCCGCGATCTCGGCCGCCCATTGCTCGGCACCAGCCATGGTGTTGTCCGGCTCGAGACCTAGGTGCGGGAAGATCGAGAAGTCGACGACCCCCAGTGTGCGGTCGTCGGGCGCGGACTGCCACTTGACGAAGTCCGCACCGATCCGGGGGGTCAGCACCATGCTCCCAGCACTCAACCCCACCCATACGGTGTCCCGCAGCGACGGCAGGAGGTCCGCCAGCCCGGACTGCCGCATCCAGTGGCACAGGTACGTCGCATCGCCGCCGGCCACGAGCATGACGTCAGCCTCCCGGACCCAGGGGACCCACCGCTCCTCGCCGATGCTGGGCAGCGCTGTCAGCTCAAGGACGCCCAGCGACTTCCAGCCCAGGCCGCACATGGGTAGCGGCGTCTGACCGGTGATGAAGCGCCAGGCCGAGGCTGGCCCGCCCGTGGGGTGGGCCGCCGTGGGGATGCAGAGGGCACTGGAGTCGGCGATCGGCTTGCCCAGCAGGTCGACCAGCGCATCGCGGATGCTCGGGTTCTGGACGCCCGCGGAAGTGAGGAGAAGCTTCACGCTTGCCTCCTGTGCGTAGAGGTGATGAAACGCTCTCCCCGAGAGTCCGGAGATGGGTGCATGAGTACAGACTGGACACCATAACGAAACTCATCGCCGTTGCGACCCCTCAAGCCCTCCGCACGCACATCGACATGTCAGGATGTTGCGTCGGTGGCCAGCCTGTCGCGAGGTCGTGCTGCTGCGGACTCGCGCGGACTGAGGGCGTCGGTCCGGACCTCGACGCGGTTCGTCAGGGTCGTCGGCAGCATGACTGACCAGGGTGTTTCCGTGGTGGGGCGGGCGGGACTCGAACCCGCGACCGAGGGATTATGAGTCCCCTGCTCTAACCGGCTGAGCTACCGCCCCGAACACCGCGCCGGATCTTATCCCGCTCGGCGGTCAGCAGCCAGCACCGCGCCGGCCGGCGCCCACGCCTGCACCAGCACGAAGGGCTACAGGAATATAACAGCGTGCTCGGGTACGGCGGTCAGCTGGCGCGCAGCTCCTCCAGCACGGCGCCGGCGGCGCGCCAGCCACTGGCGAGGGCGCCCTGGATCGATGGGCTGTCCCGGTGGTCACCGGCCACGAACAGGCCTTCCCCGAGCGCGACGGGCTTGCGCAGCCGCCCCTGTGGTGGCGGCGCGGCGGGCAGCGCCTGCGGGACGGCGACGGTGGTGAGGTGTGTCCAGTCGGCGGTCGAACGCCCGTACAGCCGGGTCAACTCGCCCCGGATGGTCGGCTCGGGTGGGGCGGTCGGGCCGACCACGGAGGTGGCGACGAGGTGCCGCCCGGCGGGGGCGTACGTGCTGGCGGCGTTGCTGAGCACCACTGTGTTCGCCACGATCTCCCGCCGGTCGCCGTCAACGAGCAGGATCGGTTCGGCGAGCGGCGGCTCGGGCGCGCTGTGGTAGTAGGTGGTGTAGCTGTGCATCCGTACCGTCGCCAGGGCTGGCAGCAGCGCGGCCGCGGCGGGCGGGTCGACGGCGACCACGACGGCGCGGCAGCGGATGTCGCCGGCCTGCGTGCGGACCCGGCCGGGCGCGACCTCGGCGACCGGGATGTTCAGGTCGAGCAGGTCGGCCGGCAGCGGGTCGGCGATGGCCCGGGGCAGCGCGGCCATCCCCTCGGCGGGCAGGCCGATGCGGCCGCGGGCGAAGGAGCGCAGCACCATCGCGAGGACGTGGCTGGAGGTGGCCAGCTCCCGGTCGATGAACACCCCGGACAGGAATGGCCGCAGCAGCTCCTCGATGATCGCGTCGGAGAGGCCGGCGCGGCGCAGCGCCGTCTCGGCGCTGGTCTCCGGGGCGGCGAGCAGCCGGGAGGTGGGCACTGTGGCGCAGCCGGCGGCGAGCGCCGCGAAGCGCAGCCGGTCGCGCAGTGACCCGACGCCGGCGAGGGCGGTGCCCGGCCCGCCGGTGGGCTCCCGCAACGGGTTGACCAGCCGCCGCAGGTCGTCGCCCTTGCGCACGAGCACCCCGGAGGTGAAGTACCCGAGGTTGAGCCGGTCGGTGTCGAGCAGCGTGCCGAGCCGGGGGTAGGCGGTGTTGAGCACCTGGAAGCCCCGGTCGATGAGGTAGCCGTCGACGACGTCGGTGGCGACCCGGCCGCCGAGTCGGCCGCCGGCCTCCAGCAGCCGCCAGGGCACGCCGGCGCGGTGCAGCCGCCGGGCGGCGGCGAGGCCGGCCAGGCCGCCGCCGACGATGACCACGTCGGTCTCAGCCAGCATCGCGCGCCTCCCGCTCACCGTTCGCCCGGGACAGCCGGCCCGGCCACCAGATCTTCGGCCCGATGTCGTACGCGAGTGCCGGCACCAGCAGCGACCGGACGATGATCGTGTCGATCAGTACCCCGATGGCGACTGCGGTACCCAGTTCGACGAGTACCACCAGGGGCAGGACGGCGAGGGCGGAGAAGGTCGCGGCGAGCACGATGCCGGCGGAGGTGATCACTCCGCCGGTGACGGCGAGGCCGGCGAGCACACCGGCGCGGGTGCCGCGCTTGACGGACTCCTCGCGCACCCGGCTCATCAGGAAGATGTTGTAGTCGATGCCGAGCGCGACCAGGAAGACGAACGCGAACAGCGGGAACGACGAGTCGACGCCGGGGAAGTCGAAGACGTGCCGGAACAGCAGCGCGCACAGGCCGAGGGTGGCCGCGAAGCTGAGCAGCACGGTGCCGATCAGCAGCAGCGGGGCGAGCAGGGCGCGCAGCAGCAGGGCCAGGATGACGGCGATGACCACCAGCACGATCGGGATGATGACGTTCTGGTCGCGGGTCGCGGCGTCGGAGGTGTCCACGTTGATCGCGGTGAAGCCGCCGACCACGGCGTCCGCGTCGGGCACCCGGTGGACGGCGACCCGCAGCTCGCGGATGGTCCGCTCGGCGCCGTCGCTGTCCGGCGGGTCGGCCAGGGTCGCCTCCAGTTGCACCCGCCCGTCGACGACCTTCGGTGCGGCGTTCGGGTCCGGCGGGCCGGTCTGCGGGCCGGCGGTGAGCGGGCGGACGTCGGCGACGCCGGGTACGCCCTGCGCCACCTGGGCAACCTGCCGGGCGGTCTGTTCGGTGGTGAAGATGGTGGCCGGGCTGCCGGTGCCGGCCGGGTAGTGCCTGGCGATCACCTGCTGCCCGTCGACCGAGTCGGTGCGCTGGGTGAACAGGTCGGACTGACCTAGGGTGGTGGACCCGAGCTGGGTGAGGCCGAGCGTGAGGAGGGCGAGCACGACGGCGGTGCTCAGCCAGATCGGCCGGGAGTGCCGGGCCACGAAGCCGGCGATGCGGCTCCAGATGCCGTGTTCGGCGCGCGGGTCGGCCTGGTCCTCGCGGGGCCGTCGGGGCCAGAACGCCCACCGCCCGCCGAGCACCAGCAGTGCGGGCAGGAAGGTGAGCATCACCAGCAGGGTGGCGGCGATGCCGATGGCGGCGACCGGGCCGAGCGCCCGGTTGGAGTTGAGGCTGGACAGCAGCAGGCAGAGCAGGCTGACGATGACGGTGCCGCCGGACGCGATGATGGCGGGTGCGGCGCCCTTCCAGGCGGTGCGCATGGCGTCCCACGGTCGGTCGTGCCGGTGCAGCTCCTCCCGGTAGCGGGCGATGAGCAGCAGCGCGTAGTCGGTGCCGGCGCCGAAGACCAGCACGGTGAGGATGCCCTGGGCCTGCCCGTTGAGCTTGAGCACGTCGGCGTCGGCGAGCAGGTAGACGAAGACCGAGGCCAGCGCGTACGACATTCCGGCGGCGAGCAGCGGGAAGATCCAGAGCACCGGGCTGCGGTAGACGATCAGCAGGATGATCAGCACCACGACGAGGGTGACCAGCAGCAGGGGCCCGTCGATGGCGGAGAAGACCTCGATCAGGTCGGCGAGCAGGCCGGCCGGTCCGGCGACGTCCACGGTGAGGCCGTCCCGGTCGCCGCCGGTGATGTCGCGGAGTTGCTCGACGACCGCGCCGATCTCCTCGCCCTCGGCGTCGTCCACCGGTACGACGACCTGGAGTGCCTGGCCGTCCGCGCTGGGGATGGGTGGGGGCAGCGGGTTGACCACGCCGGGCACCTGGGCGAACCGGGCGAGGTCGGCGCTCACCCGCTGCTTGTCCGCGTCGGTGATGCCGGAGGTCCGTTCGTAGACGACAAGCGCCGGGACGGTCTCCCGGTCGACGAAGCCGCCGGCGAGGTCCTGGGCGCGGGTCGCCTCGGCGTCGGTGGGCAGGAACGCGGCGTTGTCGTTGGTGGCGACCTCACTCAGGCGCCCCGAGTACGGGCCGGCCACCCCGCCGATCACCAGCCAGGCCAGCACGACCGCCACCGCGATCAGCGTGGCCCTGCCGCCTCGTCCGGCCATCCGCACCCACCCCTAGAATCGACGCATCAATCGACGCAGCGGGAGTCTAAGTCGACATCGACCATCCTGCCGGGCGAGCGCGACGGGGGAGGGCGAAACCGGGGCCATGCGCACGAAAACGCCCGTCGGCCAAGGCCGACGGGCGTGGGGTGAAGCTCTGCTCCCCCGATTGGACTCGAACCAATAACCTGCCGGTTAACAGCCGGCTGCTCTGCCAATTGAGCTACAGGGGATCGTGCACCGCCCGGAACCGGATCTCACCGGCGCCGTGCGACGGGACAAGAGTACAGGACATACCCGGGTGGTGGTCCAGTGGGTTCCCTCCCGGTCCGCAGCTCGACAATCCGGATAAATCGTCATCCCGGCACACGCATGCTTGAGCGGAGAGCAGGATGGGTAGTTAGCTGCGGACAGAGGACGCAGGCGCGAATTGGTCGCCTTCGGACGGGGCAACCCGCCGGGGCGACGGCGCGTCAGGTACGGAAGGAGCCGCCATGCGCGGAAAGATCATGTTTCTTGGCGGGCTGGCTGCGGGATTCGTCCTGGGCGCCCGTGCCGGCCGGGAGAAGTACGAGGAGCTCGTGGTCCGGGGCCGCAAGGTGCTCGACCACCCGACCGTCCAGGAGGCGGCCGGGGTCGCGCAGGCCCAGGCCAACAAGCTCTACAGCGAGGGCAAGGACAAGCTCGGCCAGACCAAACTGGGCGAGAAGCTGGGCACCGGCAACGGCAGCACCGGCAAGCAGGAACTGACCGCCGCCGACGACGCGTTCGCCGGCACGCCCGCCACCGTGGGCGCCAAGACGGGCAGCAGCCCGGTCGGCACGACCTCCGGGTCGCCGTCGGCCACCAACCCCCGCACCAAGCCGTCCGGCTCGGGCACCAACGCCAGCACGCTCTGATCCACCGCACGTAGACCCATCGCACGTCGACGGGCCGGTCGCCGAGAGGCGACCGGCCCGTGGTCTGTCCGGGTGCGGTCAGTCCTTGCTGCTGAACGCCGCGTCGAAGGCGGCGCTCGGGGCGTCGAAGGCGAGCCGGCGGACGAACTGCAGCGCCTCCGGAGCGCCGAGCAGGCGGTCCATTCCGGCGTCCTCCCACTCGATCGAGATGGGGCCGGTGTAGCCGATCGCGTTCAACGCGCGGAAGCAGTCCTCCCAGGGCACGTCGCCGTGCCCGGTGGAGACGAAGTCCCACCCGCGACGCAGATCCGCCCAGGGCAGGTGCGAGGCGAGCCGGCCACGCCGGCCGTCGCCGGTACGCACCTTCGCGTCCTTGCAGTCCACGTGGTAGATCCGGTCGGCGAAGTCGAAGATGAAGTTCACCGGGTCCAGTTCCTGCCAGACGAAGTGCGACGGGTCCCAGTTCAGCCCGAACGCGGGCCGGTTGCCGATCGCCTCCAGCGCCCGCTTCGTCGTCCAGTAGTCGTACGCGATCTCGCTGGGGTGCACCTCGTGCGCGAACCGCACCCCCACCTCGTCGAACACGTCGAGGATCGGGTTCCACCGGTCGGCGAAGTCCTGGTAGCCGCGCTCGATCATCGACGGCGACACCGGGGGGAACATCGCCAGGGTGTGCCAGATCGACGAGCCGGTGAAACCGACGACGGTCTTCACACCGAGCTTCGCCGCCGCCCGCGCGGTGTCCTTGATCTCCTCGGCGGCCCGCTGGCGGACGCCCTCGGGCTCACCGTCGCCCCAGATCCGGGCGGGCAGGATGTCCTGGTGCCGCTCGTCGATCGGATGGTCACAGACCGCCTGGCCGACCAGGTGGTTGGAGATCGTGAAGACCTGAAGGTTGTGCTTCGCGAGCGTCTCCCGCTTGCGGTCGACGTACGAGTCGTCGGCGAGCGCCTTGTCGACCTCGAAGTGGTCGCCCCAGCAGGCGATCTCCAGACCGTCGTAGCCCCACTCGGAGGCGAGCCGGCAGACCTCCTCGAACGGAAGGTCAGCCCACTGGCCGGTGAAGAGCGTGATGGGTCGCGCCATTGTCCTTCTCCCCTGATGTGATGGGGATTCCGTTGTGCGGACCGGGGCGAGGGTGACCGGTCAGACCGGTACGTGGCACCGAGGCGGAACACCGGTGGATGCCGAGCGCACCTGAGCCCGGCGGGTTGCGCCTCCCACCGGGTCACCGGCCACCGTCACGGTCGCCGACCCCACCCTATTTGCGCCGCACCCCATCGGGGAAGCCCCGGAACGTCACCCGGCCGCTTCTTCGGGCGCCGGGAGGACGGCCCGGACGGCGAAACCGCCCTCGGGTCGCGGGCCGGCGGAGAAGATGCCGCCGATGCGTTCGGCACGTCTGCGTACGGCAATCAGCCCTTGGTCGGCACCTCGGGGCTCCCCCACCGGCGCGGCGGCGTCGGCGCGGTCGTCGCGTACCTCGATGGTGATGCCCTGGGGGTCGTAGCGCAGGCGGACCGCGACCGGCGCGCCCGGGGCGTGCCGGCGCGCGTTGGTGAGCGACTCCTCGATGATCCGGTACGCCGCCACGTCGACCGCCTCCGGCAACGGCCGGGGCGCTCCGGCCAGTGCCCAGCGCACCGACTGGCCGGCGGCGAAGCCCTCCACCAGCGCGTCGAGACGGTTCAGGCTCGGCGCCGGCCCGGTCAACGGATCGGGCTCGCCGGCCCGGTCCAGCAGCCGGTGCCCGTGCGCCAGCACCATCCGGCGCCACTGCGCGAAACGCCCCATGCTGGTCAAGGTACGGCAGCCAACTGTGAGCCGGTCCGTGGCCTCGCGGGCGGCGGGCGGCGGG
>NZ_VDFY01000162.1 GCF_006228125.1 Micromonospora orduensis
GCCGGGGCCGGGGGGGCCGTCACCGGCGAGGCACCGCCGACCACCGCCTCGGCGAGACGGCGGGGGGTGCCGACCGCGCCGAACAGGTCGCGTACCGGCATCCGCACGCCGAAGGTGTCGTTGATCTCCCGGGACATGGTCATCAGGAGCAGCGAATCCGCGCCGGCCTGGAGGAACGTCTGGTCCGGATCGATCTCGGTCGCGTCCACGCCGAGCCGCTCGGCGGTCAGGGCCAGCACCCGCGCGAGCGCCGCATCCACCGCCGGGGCGGGCTGCCTCTCCCGGTCCGGCGCGACCGGCGGCGCTGACCCGACGGCCTCCGCCGGCGCGGCGGCGACCACCGGCGGCGTCGGCTCCACATGTGCTCGCGGCTCGACCCAGAACCGCCGCCGCTGGAAGGGGTAGGCCGGCAACGAGGTCCGTCGACCGCCGCAGTCGGCGGTGAGCGCCGCCCAGTCCACCCCGACGCCCACGACGTGCAGCTCCGCGACGGCCTGCCAGACCCCGTCGACCGGCGCCAGCTCCCTGCGCTGCGATGGCACCCACCGCAGCTCCGACCCGGCGCCCCGGGCGATCCCGCTCAGCACACCGTCCGGTCCCGCCTCCACGACCGTCGTGACGCCCTGCTCGCGCAGGGTCCGCACCGCGGCGTCGTAGAGGACCGGCTGGCGGGCCTGGCGACACAGGTGGTCGGCGTCGGGCAGCCAGCCCGCCCGCCGCACCTGCCCGTCCACGGTGCTGACCACCGGCACCCGGGTCGGCCGTACCGTGACCCCCTCGACCACGCGCCGGAACCGGTCGAGCACCGGCTCCACGGCAGCCGAGTGGAACGCCCGGTCCACCGACAGCGGGCGGGTCACCGCAGCGAGCCGTTCGGCGCGGACGGCCAGCGCCCGCACCGCCTCGGGTGGCCCGGAGACCACGTACTGCTTCGGGCCGTTGCGGGCGGCGACCTCCACCTCGCTTCCGGCGACCAGCTCCTGTACGACGTCCGCGTCCGCAAGCACCGCGAGCATCGCGCCGGGCGGCATGTCGTGCTGCATGAGCCGACCACGATGGGCGGTGAGCGTGACCGCGTCGGCCAGCGACAGGGCGCCCGCGGCGACGAGTGCGGCGTACTCCCCCACGCTGTGCCCCACGAGGCAACCGGGGTCCAACCCCCAGGACCGCCACAGTTCGGTAAGCGCCACGCCGGTGACGACCAGGGCCGGCTGCGCCACGTCGGTCGGATGGGTGCGGACCCCCGGTCGCTCGCGCAGTCGGGCGACCAGGTCGCCGCCGACCGCCCGGCGGTACGCCTCGGCCCCCTCGTCGAGTACCTGTCGGACCACCGTGAAGCGCTCGGCGAGGTCGAGGACGACCCCACGGAGATCCCCCTGGCCCGGGAAGGCCAGCGCGACCGAGCCGGGCGTGTCCGCGTCGGCCTGCCCGAGCAGCACCCTGCTGTCGGTGCCGCCGCCCACGTACCCGTCCAGGGCGTCGGCCAGCGCGGCCGTGGAGTTGGCGCGGGCGACCAGACGGTGTCGCAGATGACGGCGGGCCCGGGCGGCGGTCGAAACCACGTCCGCCATCGGCAGCTCCGGCTGGGAACGCAGCCGGTCGCGGTATCGGGCGGCGAGGTCCCGCAGCGCCCCGGGGTCGGCGGCGGAGAGGGGCAGCAGTCCCGGCGCCGGGTGCGCCGGGGACTCCCCGACCGGGCGGGGCGCCGGCGGCTGCTCGATGAGCAGGTGGGCGTTCGTGCCGCCCACCCCGAGCGCGCTCACCGCCGCCCGGCGCGGGTGGGAGGCCTGCGGCCATTCGGTGCGGTCGGTGGTGATCGTGAACGGGCCGTCGGACAGCTCGATCGCCGGGTTCGGCCGGGTGAAGTTGATCTGCGGGGGGATCCGGCCGTCGCGGACGGTCATGACCGCCTTGATCAGACCGGCCATGCCGGCGCAGCTGTCCAGGTGACCGATGTTGGCCTTGACCGAGCCGAGGATCGGTCGGGCGCCGCCGTACACCTCGGCGAGGGCGTGGTGTTCCACCGGGTCGCCGAGGGCGGTGCCGGTGCCGTGCGCCTCGACATAGCCGATCGACTCGGCCGGCACCGCCGCGACGTCAAGCGCCCGTCGGGCGACGTCGACCTGGCCGGACACGCCGGGTGCGGTGAAGCCGACCTTGCCGGCGCCGTCGTTGTTGACCGCCGAGCCGAGGAGCACCGCGTGGATGCGGTCCCCGTCGGCGAGGGCGCGGTCGAGCGGTTTGAGGACCACCGCGGCGACACCGTTGCCCCCGACCGTTCCGTCGGCGTCGGCGTCGAACGGCCGGCAGCGCCCGCGGGCCGACAGGATGGACCCGGGAGTGGCCCGGTAGCCGGTCACCTGTGGCACGTGCAGCGCGACGGCCCCGGCGACGGCCAGATCCGCCTCACCGTCGAGCAGGGACCGCACCGCTAGGTGCACCGCCACCAGGGAGGTCGAGCAGGCGGTCTGCACGTTGATCGCCGGCCCGGTCAGGCCGAGGCGGTAGGCGACCCGGGTGGCCAGGAAGTCGGGCTGGTTGCCGAGCGCCGCGCCGATCGAGGCCACCGGATCGGCCGACCCGGTCAACTCCCCGAGCTGGTGCCGCAGGTAGTTGTGGTGCGGGTACAGGTTCATCCCGCTGCCCGCGTAGACCGCGGTGCGAAGACCGGGGCCGTCGCCCGGGTGCCCCGCGTCCTCCAACGCGTGGTGGCACGTCTCGAGGAACAGGCGGTGCTGCGGGTCCAGCATCTGGGCCTCCCGCGCGGAGATGCCGAAGAATCCCGCGTCGAAGCCGGTGATGTCGTCCAGGGTGCCGCTCGCGGCGACGAAGTCGGGAGCGGCAGCCGTCTCCGGCGGAACTCCGGCCGCCACCAGCTCGTCAGGGGTGAAGAAGCGGATGCTCTCCACCCCGGCGAGCAGGTTGGCCCAGTACCGTTCGACGGTGTCCGCACCGGGGAACCGCGCGGCCATGCCGATCACCGCGACGCGCCGGTCCCTCGTCTTCACCTCGATCGGCGCCTGTGACCGTGCCGCGGGAGCCGCCGCGAGATGGGCGCTGAGCGCGTGGACCGTGGGGTGGGCGAAGAGCGTGGGCGCGGAGATCCGGCGGCCCAGTGCCTGCTCCAGGCGGGACCGGAGCCGAACCATCTCGACCGATCCGACGCCGAGCTCGTAGAACGGCACTCCCGGGTCGACCGGAGCGCCGGTCAGGTCGGCGAGGATGCCGGCCACCAGGGCCCGTACCTCGGCGTGGCCGGGCGCGGCGGGCAGTTCACCGGCCGGGGTGGCGACGGTGGGAGCCGCGCCGTCGTCGTGGCCCGGCGTGGGGAACTCCCCGGCCAGGTAGCGGCGGCGCAGCGCCGCACGCTGGATCTTCCCGCCCGACGTACGCGGGAACTCGTCCGCCGGCACCGCGACGACCTCGGTCGGCGTGACCTGCCAGCGCCGGGCCACCACGGCGGTGACGGCCCGGGCCACCCGCCCGACCGACGCGTCCCCGTCGTCGGGGACGTAGAAGATCACCAGCGATTCGGTGCCGGTCCGCTCGTTCGACACGCCGACCGCGGCGGCCAGTCCGGCACGTACGCCGTGCACCTCGCCCACCACCCGTTCGACCTCGTGGCAGGGAAGGTTCTGTCCGTTGAGGATGATCAGGTCCTTGGCGCGTCCGGTGATCGCGATCTCCCCGTCGCGCATGAACGCGAGGTCCCCCGTGTCCAGCCAGTCGTCTCCGCCCGGGAACGCGAGCCGGGTCGCCTCCGGATCGTCCAGGTACCCGCGCGTGACCCGGGCCGAGGTGATCTGGAGGCGGCCGACGCGACGCTCGGGGAGCACCGTCCCGTCGTGGTCGACGATCCGCACGGTCGCCCCCGGGGCGGGGCGTCCGACGGACAGGTACTCGGTGACGGTCTCCGGGGCATCGTCCTCGGTGGCCCACTCCAGGTCACCGTCCAGACTGGCGGTACGGATGCGGTGCCGCACGCCGGGCACTCCGTAGCAGGCGTAGGTGATGCCCGTGGTGGTCTCCGACATGCCCCAGGCGGGACGCACCGCCGCCGCCGGAATCCCGCTGACGGCCAGGAACGCCTCGATCGTCTCCGGCAGGCACTGCTCCCCGCCGCTGACCAGGCATCGCACGTCGCGAAGGTCCCACCGCCGGTCCGGCGTACGCGCGACCGCGTCGGCCGCCAGCCGCAGCCCGAAGTTCGGCGCCCAGCTGTGCGTCACCCGGTGCCGCCGCATCAGCTCCAGCCAGCGAGGCGGGTCGGCGAGCACCACCTCGGCGGCGACGTGCACGGTGGTGGCCCCGACAAAGACCCCGGCGACGTGGTAGAGCAGCAGGCCCGCGGAGTGGTCCAACGGCAGCCAGTTGAGCAGGACGTCGCTCGGGCCGATGTCGAGCATCTCCCGGGCGCCGATGGCGTTCTCGGCGAGCGCCCGGTGGGTCAGGGGCATGATCTTGGGGGTGCCGGTGCTGCCGGAGGAGAGCTGCAGCAGCGCCACCGCCTCCGGGTCGTCGACCGGTTCGACCAGGCCCACCTCGTCGAGGGGCGGCCCCTGCCGGCGATCACCCCCGGCAATCAGCTCGGACGCCGCCACCACCCGGTCCCGCACCGCCAGGCGGGCGAGCACCTCGCGGTCGTCCGTGCCGGCCACGACGAGCGGCTCCCCGAGCCGACGCCAGGCGTGCAGGAGGGCGCCCACACCCGGGGCGTCCGGGTCGTAACCGCCCAGGGCACCGACGGTCAGCGGGATCATGCCCCCCAGCACGCAGCCGGCGAAGACGGGCCAGTACTCGGCGCCGGACGTGATCCGCAGGATGACGGACGAGCCAGCTTGCGCCCCGTGTGCCCGCAGACCGACCAACGACGCCTCTGCCCTGGCCAGCAGGCTCGGGTAGTCGAGGAACTCCTCGCGTCCGTCCGCGTCCACCACCCGGATACCGCTGCCGGGGAAGTCCCGGGCCGCCCGGATGAGCGCCTCCCCCAGGGTGCGGGGGTGGGCGGCATCGTCCGGCACGTCCGGGCCGTAGCTGATCGCGGGAGGTCGTACGGGCGATGCTGAGTTCACGGGGCAACCTCGACTTTCTGTACAGCGGGTCGGTGCGGCCGGGGGCGGGCGTGGGCGATGACGAACACGACGGCGGCGACGAGCGCCAGCCCGTGCGCGGCGGCGACCACCGGTAGCGGGGGAAGTTGGTCGAGGGCGAAGGCGCCGACGACCATTCCGAGGCCGAACCCGGCGTTCTGCGCGGCGCCGGCCAGGCCGAACAGCTGCGCTCGGCGGGACGGATCGACCCGCTGCAGGCGGGTGGTGTAGGTGATCTCGGCGTAGCCGTCCGCCATCCCGGCCATGAGCACCACGACGGCCAGCAGCCACAACGGGGGGCCGGTGAAGGCGAGGATGAACAGCATCGACATCGCGCAGGTGGCGACCCCGAACGCCGTCGGGGAGGCCCGACCGGCGTCGCGGTGCCCGGACGCGCGGGCGAACCAGCGGCCGACGACGAGGCTGCCGACCGCCCATGCCGTGGTGAACAGGGCGGCGAACGACGCGGGCGCGTCGGGGTGGGTCAGACTCGCGCACACCGGTAGCCCCACGTTGTGCGACGCGGAACCGAAGGCGTCGGCGGCCCGGACCGCGATCATCGCCAGTACCACCGGGGCGAGCCCGGACAGCGCCCGCGAGAGGCGCGGGGCGTGCGGGTGGCCCGCCGGTCGCCCGCGCGCTGGCGCGACCGTCGGACGCCAGCTCCCCACCCCGGTCAGCAGCAGCGCGGACAGGACGAAGGAGGCCGCGTCGATGAGGAACGCGGCGTGGTAGCCGAGCAGGGTGACCAGCAGGCCCGAGGTCCCGAAGCCGAGCAGCATGGCCGTCGAACGGCCCGTGACGAGGTGCGCGTTGGCCCGGGCCAGCCCTTCGGGCCCGACCAGGTCGGGCAGCCCGCTGCGCAGCGCGACACCCCACTGGGCCTGGCCGGCGCCGAGCACGACGGCGAGCCCGTAGAGGACCGCCAGCTTCGCTCCCACCGGGACCACGACCAGCAGCACGAGCACGGCGGCCGACAACAGGTCCGCGGTGACCATCAGGCCGGTCCGGGTGTACCGGCCGACGAGAACCCCGGCGATCGGCGCCATGACGACCCCGGCAGCCAGGCGCACGGCCATGAACAGCCCGGTCTGCACCGTGGATCCGGTGAGGTCCAGAGTGAACAGCCCCAGCGCCACCATGTTGAGAAAACTGCCGTAGGTGGACGAGGCCTGTGCGGCTATGACGAGGCGAAGGGGGCGCGCCGTGCGAACCCCCGTGGTTGGCAGGCGCAACCTATCCCGCCCTCATGCCCGTCGTGGCGAGCCCACCGCCGCTACGACCACGCGATTTTCGTATTCTGTCAGAATGAGGGAATGAACGCGGACCCCGCGATGTGCGATCGGCCCGGGCGGAGCAATTTCCGCCACGTCACCATGACAATAAGAATAGATGGCACCCATTAACAACCAGCTCCCCCCGCAGAACCGAACGTAACGTTTTGCGAGGTGCGCGTCAAGGTCCACACCATCGACGTCGGTCAGACTCCACCCTCATCAGTCGTCGCATGACTGCTTCAGGTCCCGCAGATGGCGCAGGCCTTGCAGGACCGTCGAGTCGGGCAGACCGAAGTCGATGAGGCACGCCACCTCGTCCACACCTGCCGCACGCAGCTCCTCGATGCGCTGCCGCCCGTCCCGCACCGTCCCGAACAGGGCGCCGTGCGCGAAGTAGCGTTCGAAGGCCCGCTCGAGCACCTCGTCCATCAGCTCTTCGAGCAGGGCGGGATCGAGGTCGTCGTCCACGACCGACGTGCGCGACATGAGGTCCAACGAGCTGCGCAGGTACTCCTTCATCGGGGCCCGCACCAGCGAGCGCACCTCCGCACGCGAGGCGCCCAGCAGGGTGTGCAGCATGACGACCACGTTCGGCTCGGCGGACGACGCCTCCGCCGCCCGTCGGTAGACCGCGATCTTCTCCGCCAGCTCGTCGATGTCCTGGTCGAACAGGTGGGTCAGGAGACCCGTACCGAGCCGTCCGGCGGACTCGAAGGTCTGTCGACTGCCACCGGACGTGAGCCAGATCGGCAGTTCCTTCTGCACCGGCCGCGGATGCAGCAGCACCTGACGGTTCTGCCCCTTGCCGTCCACCACCACGGCGGGCTCGCCAGCCCAGAACGACCGCACCTGCTCGACGGTCTCCGCCACCACCCGCGCCCGGCTGTCGTACGCCTGCGGGCTGAAGGCGAAGTCGACCGGGTTCCATCCGGGGGCGAAGGCGACCCCGACCCGCCCACCTGACAGGTTGTCGACCATCGACCACTCCTCCGCTATCCGCAGCGGATGGTGCAGTGGCGCCACCACACTGCCGGCACGGATCTGCACTCGGGTGGTCACCGCGGCGATGGCGGCGCCGGTCACCGACGGGTTCGCGTAGGGCCCTCCGAAGGCGTGGAAGTGTCGCTCCGGCGTCCAGACCGCCTCGAACCCGTGCTCGTCGGCGAAACGCGCGCCGTCGATGAGCAGACGGTAGAGACCCTCGTCGCGTGCCTCGGTTCCATCGGCGAAATAAAAGATGCTGAATTTCATGCTCGTGGTGACTCCCGGCCCAAAGCAGTCATCTGCGTGAGTGCGCGCCGGTCGACTTTTCCATACGCAGATAGAAAGATGCCGGAACCGGTTGGCGTCGGTCCATGATGGCGCGGGAAATGCGGGGACGCTTGCTCGTGGTTGCTGCCCGCACCAGGGCCAGGTCCAGGGCCGCCCGACGGCGCGGGCGCGTGGAATTTGCCTCTGCGGCAATTGGCGAGAAGCCACCCATTCCGGGAGTCAGCACCATTTGAGGGACCGGCCGAATGCCGGCCGGGCCTCACCCCGGCGACGACACCGCGCGTCCTCGCACTCGCTTTCAACGGACGGAGCACTACCGATGGCGGACCGCCCGCATGGATCGCCTGGCGGCGTGTCACTCGACGACCTCTGGTGGGAGGCGGCCGGGCCACCGGAGAGCGAGGAGGACGAGGCCGAGGGCTTCCTCACCCTGGGTGGGCAGTCCCTCGCCGCCCTCCGGTTCGTGGCGGCGGCACGGGAACGGCTGGGCCTGGAGGTTCCGCTGGCGCTGTTGATGCGCGACAACGCCTCCCTCACCGACATTCGCGCACGGGCGCAGTCCGTGCCGACGGCGTCCCCCGTGCCGGAGCCGGCCACCGGGCAGCGGCGGCGCACCCTCGACCGCTCGCCGCTGGCCCCCAGCCAGCGCCGGCTGTGGGTGCTCAGCCGGCTGCACCCCGAGTCCGCCGCCTACAACGTGGTGACGGCGCTTCGCCTGGGCGGCAGCGTGCGGATCGCCGCGCTGCGCGCCGCACTGTGCGACGTGGTGCGGCGCCACGACGCGCTGCGCGCGTGGGTGACCGACGAGCCCGATCTGCGGTACGACGAGGACGCCCGGCCGGAGTTGACGGTCGAGGACGCCGACGGGCCGCTGACCGACGCGACGATCGAGGAGTTCGTCCAGCGGGTGTCGGCTGTCACGATCCCGATGGACCAGGCGCCCATGCTGCGCGCGGGGCTGCTGCGCGAGGCCGACGCCAGCGACTCGTGCCTGGTGCTCTCGATGCACCACATCATCTCCGACCAGGCCACCGTGGACATCGTCGTGGCCGATCTGGCCACCGCGTACGCCGCCCGCTCGGCGGGTGCGGCCCCCGACTTCGATCCGGCCCCCAGCTTCGCCGAGTACGCCGAGGCCGAGACCCGACTGGTGGGCGGTACCGCCTGGCAGGCCGACCTGCGGTACTGGCAGGACCTGCTGGCCGAGGTGCGGGAGAGCCCGAAGCTGCCGGTGGCACAGTCGATGGCCCCTTCGCTGCGTGGCGCGCACCAGGAGGCGGCGCTGGGCGCCGAGCGTACGAGCCGGGTGGACCGGTTCCTGCGTACCCACGGATTCACCCCGGCGGTGCTCCTGCTGGGTTGCCTGGCCGTCGTCCTGACCCGCTGGAGCGGGACCGGACAGGTGGTGGTCGGCATGCCGGCCAGCCGCCGCCGCTCGGCGGGCGAGCATGAGCTGGTCGGCTTCCTGATCGAGACCGTCCCGGTGCTGCTGGACATCGGTCGTCGCACCGACCTGCTCGATGTGCTGCACCATGTCCGGGACCGCCACGTCGGCGCCATCACCCATGCCACACCGACCTTCGACGCCCTGCTCGCCGAGCTGGATCTGCCCGCGCGGCCGCTCGGCAACCCGTTGTTCCAGGTCTGGTTCAACGACCTCACGCAGAGCGCCGCGCTGCCCCGGTTCCCGGAGCTGGAGGTGCGGGCGCAGCCGGTGGCGGGCGACGGCGCGCTGTTCGACCTCAACCTGTACCTGCACCGCGACGGCGTCGACGGGTTCCGCATCGAGCTGATCCACGCCGCGGACCGGGTCCGGCCCGCTCTGGCCCGGGAACTTCTCGACCAGTGCCTGCTCGTACTCGACCAAGTGCTGACCGACGCCCACGTGTCGCCACGGGCGGTCTCCCTGGTCACCGCCGCGCGACGGGAGCGTTCGCCCCTGGCGGACCCACCGGCGGTCGCCCCCGGGGTCGACGCCTGGTCGCCCGCGCGAGCCCTGCGCGGTGGGGCTGGCGACACCGCGCTGCAGACGGTCGAGGGCCCCCTGACCTACGGCGCGCTCGACGCCGCCGTCGAGGACCTTCGTGCCCGGCTCACCGCCGCCGGCGTGACGCCGGGGCAGGTGGTGGAGATCCGTGGCCGACGAAGCGCCGCTCTGGTGACGGCGCTGCTCGCCGGCTGGCGCGCGGGAGCGGTGATCGCTCTGGTCGACGCGGCGCTGCCCGAGGCGCGCCTGGCGCAGCAGCAACGACAGCTCCAGCCGGCGGCCGTGATCGACGTACCCTCGGAAGCGCTCGCGACGCCGACGCTGCGCGACGGCGTCGCGCGACCCCGGACGCTGCCCGGCGCCAGTCACGTCCTGTTCACGTCGGGCAGCGGCGGAGGCCCGGCCGCAGTGGTGGTCGGTCCGCAGCCGCTGAGCGCGGCGCTCGCCTGGTACGTGGCGACGGTCCGGCCGAGCGCCGCCGACCGGTTCGCGCTCGTCGGCGGAATCGGTCACGATCCGGTGCTCCGCGATCTGCTCGTCGCGCTGCACGTCGGGGCGAGCGTCGCCGTACCCCCCGAGGCGGTGCTCGCCGACCCGGCCGCGCTGCTGCGCTTCCTCGCCGACCAGCGGGTCAGCGTGCTGCACGCCACCCCCGGTCTGCTGGAGCTGCTCGTCGCCGCGCATCACTCGACACCCGGGATCCGATTGGACGCGCTGCGGATCGTGCTCAGCGGCGGTGCCCCACTCACCGCCGGACTGGTCCGTCGCCTGCGGCAGCTGACCCCCGCCGCCGTGGTCAACGGCTACGGCACCACCGAGACCCCGCAGCTGGCCGCCTGCCACCAGGTCCTCGGGCACGGCGTGTCCGCGGACGAGGCGCTGTCCGGGTGGGCCGACGACGAAGTGCTGCCGCACGGGCGGGGCGTCGCGGGCAACGAACTGCTCGTCCTGACCGACGACGACCGGGACGCGGGTGCGGGAGAGCCGGGCGAGATCGTGGTGACCGGTCCTCTTCTCGCCGAGGGTTACCTGGACGACAGTGGGGCGGCGGAGCGCTTCGGCACCGGCCCCGACGGTCGGCCGACCTTCCGGACCGGTGACATCGGTCGTGTCGACCCGGACGGCGGGGTCCAGTTCGTCGGCCGGCGCGACCGTCAGATCGACGTCGACGGTCACCGCCTGGACCTGGCCGAGGTGGAGGCCGCCGCGCGCCGCGCCGGCCCGGTGGCGCAGGCCGTCGCCGGGACCGTCACCACCGCCGCCGGCCCCGTCCTGGCCCTCCAGGTCGTTCCCCGGCCCGACACCACTGTCGACCCGCGGGCGCTGCGGTCACACCTGCTGTCGCAGCTGCCGGGGTACGCCGTGCCGGCCCGGATCGACGTCCGCAACCGCCTCGCCACAAGCGCCAACCACAAGGTGGTGTTCCACCCCACCGACCTCGCACCCACGGACACCGACGAGGGGGCGCGGCGCGACGCCCCTGCCACCGACACGCAGCGCTGGCTGGTCGACCTCATCGCCGGGGTCATCGGCCGGCGGATCGGTCTCGACGAGCACTTCTTCGAAGCCGGGCTCACCTCGATGCGACTGCTGCAGGTACACGCGCTGCTGGCCGACGCCATGCCCGACCCACCTCCGGCGACGGCGTTCTTCGCCCATCCGACCGTTCGCCAGATCACCGCGCTGCTCGCCGGAGCGTCCGCGACTGCCGGGCCGGCGGCGCCCCTGCGGCGCGAGACCGGGCCACACGGCGCCAGCGACCGACGCCGGGCCGTCCGGACCCAGTTGAACCAGGAGCGGAAGGGACAGTCCGGCCATGGACGATGAACTCGAGCCCATCGCGGTGATCGGCATGGCGGGGCGGTTCCCGGGCGCCGACGACGTCGAGCAGCTCTGGCACAACCTCAGCGCCGGTCGGGAGTCGGTCCGATTCCTGTCCGAGGACGAGCTGCTGGCCGCCGGAGTTCCCCGCTCCACCCTCGACGACCCCACGTACGTGCGGGCCGTCGCCGAAGCCGCGCACCTGGACATGTTCGACGCGGCGCTGTTCGGGATGTCCGCGCGGGAGGCGCGCACCAGCGACCCGCAGTTGCGGCTGTTCCTGGAGACGGCGCACGCCGCGGTGGAGAACGCGGGCTACGACCCGGACTCGGTGACCGACGTGGGCGTCTTCGGCGCCGCGGGCACCAACCGGTACGTCGACCTGTATCTGCGCCCGGACCCGGCGGCGGCCACCGGCATCACCGGCCTCGCGGTCGGCACCTGGAACAATCTCGGCTCGCTGGCCACCATGGTGTCGTACAAGTTGGACTTCACCGGGCCGGCCATGAGTGTGCAGACGGCCTGCTCCAGCTCACTTGTCGCCATCCACCAGGCGGTGTCCGCCATCCGGAACGGGGAGTGCGAGCTCGCCCTGGCCGGCGGCGTCGAGGTCGAGCTGCCGCTGACCCACGGGCACCGGTGGGCGATGGACGGACCGTTCAGCCGGGACGGGCACTGCCGGCCCTTCGACGCGGCGGCCAGCGGCACGATCTTCGGCAGCGGCGTGGGTGTCGTGGTGCTCAAGAAGCTCGCCCGGGCGCTCGACGACGGTGACGCGGTCCGGGCCGTCGTCCGGGCCACCGCTGTCAACAACGACGGCGCCCGGAAGGTCGGCTTCACCGCCCCCGGGGTCACCGGCCAGACCAACGTGGTGCTGGAGGCCATGATGATGGCCGAGGCGGACGTACGTCACGTGGGGCTCATCGAGGCGCACGCCACCGGGACGATGCTGGGCGACCCGATCGAGGTGGCCGCCCTGCTGGCCGCGTACCGCCGGCTGGGGCACCCCGGCGACGGCACAGTGGCCCTCAGCTCCGTCAAGGCCAACGTCGGTCACCTGGGCCACGCGGCCGGTGTCACCTCCTTCATCCGTGCCGTGCTCAGTCTGGAGCGGGAGCGGATCGCGCCCACCATCAACGTGAGCGCCGTCAACCCCAAGCTGGAGCTGGACGGCTCGCCCTTCCACCTGCCGAGCGAACCCACCCCCTGGCCGCGCCGACCCGACCAGCCCCGGCTGGCCGCGGTCAGCTCCCTCGGCATCGGCGGCACCAACGCCCACGCGGTGCTTCAGGAAGCGCCCCTGCGGGTGGCCGAGCCGGCCGTCACCCGACCCCGCCTGCTGGTCTGGTCGGCGGCGACGACCGCCGCCCGGGACACCTACCAGGAGCGGATCAGGACCCATCTGGCCGACCAGGGCGAGCAGACCTTCACGGCGACCGTCTCGACCCTCCAGCACGGCCGCCGCGCCTACCCGCACCGGGCCGCCCTGGTCGCCGAGAGCGCCGCCGAGGCGGTCACCGGGCTCAGCCCGGACGCCGCGAACGCGATCATCCGGGGAACCGGAGACCGGCGGGAGCTGGCCTTCCTCTTCCCCGGCCAGGGCGCGCAGCACGCCGGCATGGTGCAGGACCTGTACCAGCAGGAGCCACACTTCGCCGAGGCGCTCGACGAGACGCTGCACCTCTTCTCGGCCGCCGGCGCGGACGTCGCACAGACCTGGCGTACGGGCGACGACACCCGCCTGGCGAGCACTGCCGTCGCGCAGCCGCTGCTGTTCGCTGTGGAGTACGCGCTGGCGCGGCTGTGGCGCTCGTGGGGAGTCGTACCGCACCGCCTCCTGGGCCACAGCGTCGGCGAGCTCACCGCGGCCGCCGTCGCCGAGGTGGTCAGCCTCTCCGACGCCGTCACGCTTGTCGCGGCCCGTGCCCGGGCCATGGAGCGGATGCCGGCCGGCGGGATGCTCGCCGTCGCCGCCACCGCCGACGAGCTGGCCGACCTACTGTCGGCCCGGATCGGGATCGCGGCGGTGAACGGGCCACGGCAGACCGTGCTGGCCGGTCCGCACGACGCGCTGGCCGAGCTGGCCGCCCCGCTGCGGGAACGCGGCCTGCGCAGTCGCCCGATCCGCACCGCGCACGCCTTCCACACCGAGGCCATGCGCGCGGCGGCCGACGAGTTCCGCGCCGCCTTCGGCGACGTCACGCTGCGCCCGCCGCGGATCCCCATCGTCTCGGCCGCCACCGGCGCGACGATGACCGCGCGGCAGGCGACGGACCCGACGTTCTGGGCCGACCAGCTCGTCGAACCGGTGCTCTTCGGGCCCGCGCTGGAACATCTGCTCGGCCAGGGGCCGCAGCTGCTGATCGAGGTGGGGCCGGGCCAGACCCTCACATCGTTGAGCCGGTCGCACCGCGCCCTGGCCGAGGGCGGCCACACCGCCGTGGCGTCGCTGCCGGCCCGGCGTCCGAACCCCGGCGAGGACCAGATCGCCGTCCTGCGCTCCCTCGCCGCCGTCTGGACCGACGGACACGACGTGGACTGGCACGCGGTCGGTCAGGGACGGCAGGTCATCCGTACGCCGCTGCCGGCCTACCCGTACCAGCGGGAGCGGTTCTGGGCGGACCCACCCGCCGCCGCGCCGATCTCCCCCACGCCCGAGGCGCCACCGACGGAGCGCGCCGAAGCGGCACCACCGACAGTCGACCCGACGGAGGAGCAGTTGACCGCCGACACCCCAGTGGACCAGTCCCCGTTCTCGGTGCCCTGCTGGGTGCAGGCGCCCCGCCGGGCCGACCGTGGCCACGACGCGGCACCGCACGCGCTGCTGCTGGCCGAGGAGGACCGGGCCCGCGATCTGACCGTCGCCCTGCAACGGGCCGGGATCAGGGTGGTGCCGGTTCCGGCAGATCGGGGGTCCGGCTCCGCCGAACGCTCCTTCCACCTCCCCGTACGACGCCGGAGTGAGCTGGCGGACCTGCTGCGGGACGTCGCGGCGGCCGGCCGGCGGCCGCTCATGCTTGTGCACGCGTGGGGTCTGTCGGACGAGGTGGCCGACCGCGCCGACCCGGCCGCGCTGCAACGTCCCTTCCGGGATCTGCACGAGGTGGCGCGGCTGGTGTCCCGCACGCCCGGGGTGGCGGAGGGCACCCGGATCGTCGTGCTGACCCGCCAGGCCGTCGACATCAGCGGCGCCGAGGGGGTACGCCCGGAGCACGCCCTGTTGCCACCGCTGGTCCGGACGATCGCCGACGAGGACCGACGGCTGACCGTACGCCTGATCGACCTGGGTGGGCGGGTGACCGACGACGACCTCGCCGGGGAGCTGGCGGACCAGGACGGCTCGCCGGTCGTCGCGCTGCGCGGCGACCTGCGGTGGGTGCCCGCCGAACGGCGGCTGGAGGTGGTCGCCGGGGCGGCGCCGACCATCCGCCGCAACGGGGTGTACCTGATCACCGGCGGCGGTGGAGGACTCGGCATCGAGGTGGCCCGCGGCCTCGCGAGGACCGGCCAGCAGCCGATCCTCGTCCTGGTGGGACGGACCGGGTCGGTCCCGGACGACGTGGTCGACGAACTCGGCGCGCTCGGTGCGACGGTGCGGGCCCACGGCTGCGACATCACGGACACGGCGGCACTGGGCCGCCTGGTCGACGAGGTGACCCAGCGGTGGGGCCCGGTCAACGGCGTCCTGCACCTGGCCGGCCGGATCGGCTCCGGCACCATCCAGTTCACCGGCGCGGCGGACAGCGAGGCGACCTTCGCGCCCAAGATGGCCGGTGCGCTGAGCATCGAGACCGTCTTCGCCGGCCGCCAACGGCTGGACTTCCTCGTCTGCTTCTCCAGCCGCGCCGCGCTGGAGGGCCAGGTGGGCGGCGCCGACTACGCCGCGGCCAACGCCTACCTGGACACCTTCGTCCGGGACACGCCCCTGGCCGCCGACCGCCTGCTGAGCATCGACTGGCCGGCCTGGCACGGCGTGGGCATGGCCGCGGGCGGGATGCTCCGCTCCGCGGGTCGCGCTCCGGCCCGCCGGTGGCAGACGGTGCTGAGCGCGGAGAACGACCCGGTGACCGACGAGCATCGGCTGGGCACCGTGCCGGTGGTGCCGGGCACCCGACACCTCGACCTGGTCGTCGAAGCGTTCCGCGCCGAGATCCTGGACGGGGCCGAGGAGCCGGTCCGGCTGACCGACGTCGTGTTCCAGCGGATGCTGGAGCTGACCTCGCCGCGCCGCGTGGAGGTGGCCTTCAACCCCGAGGGTGAGAGCTGGGCCTTTTCGGTCTCCTCGGCACCGCCGACCACCTCCTCCCCCACCGACGTGCAGACGCACGTACGGGGGCGGATCGCCGCGTGGCGTCCGGACCCCGATGCCACGGCACCGCGCCGGGTGGACCTGCCCGCGCTGCGCGCCACCCTGACCGAGCACCGCCCACTTCCCCCGTTCGGCAGCGACCGGCAGGCGTTCACGCTGGGCCCACGCTGGCGCACCTACCACCAGGTCCAGGCCGACCCGGCCGGTGACAACCAGCTGCTCATCCTGGCGCTGCCCGAGGACTACCAGGACGAGGCCCGCCGGCACGCGGTACACCCGACGCTCATGGACGCCGCCACCACCTCGGTTCGTGACCTGGACAGGGACGACATCCATGTCCCCTTCATGTACCGCTCGGCGGTGGTGCACGGCCGGTTGCCGGGTCGCATCCTCAGTCACATCCGCCGCCGGCCGGACGCCCCGGCCAACAGCATCGTGGCGGACCTCGACGTCCTCGACGAGGACGGCACCGTGCTGGTCGAGGTGCGGGGCTTCACGATGCGCCGAGCCGTCGACCCGGCCGCCCTGGTGTCACCGCGGGGAACGGACGAGACCGCCGAGAGCGTGGGCATCCCGCCCGAGGTCGGTGTCGACCTGCTGATGGCCCTGTTGACGGCGCGTACCCCTCGGCAGGTGGCGGTGCTCCGGTTCCGCGGCGGTCGTCCCGAGCCGTCGTCGTCGGACGCGGGCACGACGCAGGTACGGCAGGTGGCGCCAGCGCCACGGCCAGTGTCGGTGCCCCGGCCGCCCGTGTCGGCGAACGGTCGGCACGAACCGTCGACCATGGCGGCGCCGGCTGTCCCGGTGCCCCCACCGATGCCCACCGCCGACCCGACGCCGGCACCGGGGACGGTCGAGCTCGCCGACCAGGTCCGTGAGCTGTGGACGGCCGCGACCGGCGTCGCCGACCTCAGCGACGACCAGGACTTCTTCGCGCTGGGCGGTGACTCGCTGATCGCCGTGGAGCTGATGTCCCAGGTCCGGGACCGCTTCGGCGTGGACCTGAGCATCGGTGCCATCTTCGACTACTCCACTCTCGGCAGCTTCACCGAGGAGCTGCGGCGGTTGGGGGCGGGACGATGACCGCCGAGCACCTGCTCCGCCTCGGCGGCAGCGACTGGTCGATCTGGAGACAGGCGGTGCTCCGCAGCGCCGGCTTCCCCGCAGCCGAGGTCGGCCGCCTCAGCGACGTCGAGCTGGCGGCGGCGGCCGACCGGTCCGCGACGGGTGAGGGCACCCGGGACGACTACCAGGCCGCCTACGAACGCGCGACGGCCCGCCTGTCGGAGCAGATCCGGCAGATCGCCCGCGACCCGGCGTTCCGCGAGGCAGTCGCCTGGCAGAACCGGGCACTCATCGCCGACTGTGTCGACAAGGCCGCGGCCGGGGAGCCGCGCAACGTCCGGGGCCGCAACCACGAGTCCGCGATCGCCAGCTACTGGCAGCGCTACTGCGTCAAGAACGACACAATCGGCTTCTTCGGCCCGGTGGGCTGGGCGCACTGGTCCACCGACGACACCGCGACGCGCGTCAGGCCCGGCCGCGACCTGCTCGCCCGGCGTACGACGTACCTCGAGGTGTGGGCGGTGGACGCGGTGGCCCGGGCGTTGGAGCAGGACCCGAAGCTGCTGCCGTGGCTGCCGCCCCGCCGGGTCAACTCGTTCGACCTCGTCGGCCGGACCCTGCACCGCAGCAGCCGGCCGCCGGTGCTGCTGACCGAGGCGGAGGCCGAACTCGTCGGCCTCAGCGACGGCACCAGGACCGCCCGGGAGGTGGCCGAGGAGATCCTCTGGTCGGGCCACCCCGAGCTCGGCACCGAGCAGGACGTCCTCGACCAGCTCGTGGCCCTGCGGGAGCGAGGGCTCCTGCACCTCGGCCTGGAGGTCGCGGTCTCCGCCCACCCCGAGCGGGAGCTGATCGGACGACTCGATCGGGTGGGCGACCCGGTGGTCCGCGAGGAGGTCCTGACCCGCGTGGGCCGTCTCCTGCACGCCCGGGACGCGGTCGCCGCCGCGGCCGGTGACGAGGCGAAGCTCGTGGTCGCGCTGGAGCAGGCCGCCGGGGTGTTCGAAGAGGTCGCCGGGGTGCAGGCGGCCCGGCGGCCGGGGCAGACCTACGCCGGACGCACCATCCTCTACGAGGACACCGTGCGCGACGTGGACGTCCACTTCGGCGCCGCGGTCCTGGACGCCCTGGCCCCGCCGCTGGCGCTGCTGTTGCAGAGCGCCCGGTGGTTCGTCGCCGAGGCGACCCGCGAGTACCGGGCGGTCTTCGATGAGGCGTACGAGCTGGCACGGGCGCGCTCCGGTGACGCCCCGCCGTCGCTGGCGGCGGTGGTGGCGGCAGCCACCCCGCAGCTGTTCTTCTCCCTGCGTGAGCTGCCGCCACCGGTGGCCCGGGCCGTTGGTGAACTTCAGCGGCGGTGGCAGGAGATCCTGCGGCCCTCCGCGCAGACGCGCTCGCACCAGGTGCGGGCCGAGGACATCGCGGAGCGGGTCGCCGAACTCTTCGCCGCGCCGGAGCCGGCCTGGGCGGCCGCCGTCCACCACGCCCCGGACCTGATGATCGCCGCCGACGGGCCCGAGGCGATGGCCCGCGGCGAGTTCCTGCTCGTCCTCGGCGAGCTGCACCTGGCGTCGAACACCGTCGAGAGTCGCCTCTTCGTCGAGCAGCACGAGGACCCGTCCTGGCTGTTCCGGGCGGACGAGGCGGACCACCGCGACCGGCGGGTGTACCTCTCCTCGCCCAAGCACTGGCAGGCGGTGAACTCCCGCACCTACCCGCCGTCGGCGTTGCTGTCACCCCGGTACACGTACTGGTCGCTGCACCCGGACGCCGGCGGCACCCCGGCGGAGCCGCTGCCGGCGGCGCGCCTCGTGGTGTGGCGCGCCACCGACGGCCGGCTCGAGGTCCGGACCCGCGACGGCGCCCGGAGCTTCGACCTGCTCGAGGTGGTTGGCGAACTGCTCTCCGCCGCCATCGTGAACGGGTTCAAGCCGCTGCCGCCGGCCGCGCACCGGCCCCGGATCGCGATCGACCGGCTCGTGCTCGCGCGCGAGTCGTGGACGCTGGACGCCACCGACCTGCGCTGGGCGTCCATCAAGAAGGAGCCGGACCGGTTCCTGGCGGCCCGCGCCTGGCGCGCCGAACTCGGCCTGCCGGAGCGGGCGTTCTACAAGGTGCCGGTCGAGGACAAGCCGGTCTTCGTCGACTTCACCAGCCTGGTGCTGGTGAACCTGTTCGCCAAGGCGGTACGGCGGACCGCGGAGGCACGGCAGACCACCTTCACCGTCTCGGAGATGCTGCCGGACCTCGACCAGACCTGGCTGACCGACGCCGACGGCGCCGGCTACACGGCGGAGGTGCGGGTCGTGGCGGTCGACCCGGCCGCCGGGGCCGCCCCGGAACCCACCGATCCTCGCACCGAAAGGGGTATGTAGGTGCTGGAAGAAGAACTGATCGACTACCTCCGTCAACTGCTGCCCGACTACATGGTGCCGTCGGCGGTCGTCACGCTGGACGCCCTGCCGCAGACGCCCAACCACAAGGTGGACCTCAACGCCCTGCCGGCGGTCACGGTCGAGGCCCGGGCCGACGGCTCACCCCGCGACGACCTGGAGCGGGATCTGACCCGCCTCTGGGGGCAACTGCTCAACCGGGACCAGGTGGGCGTGCACAACGACTTCTTCCGGATCGGCGGCAACTCGCTCCAGGTGATGCGGGTGATCGCGCACGTGCGCCGGACGTACGGGGTCCGGGTGCCGGCCAGCTACCTGTTCGAGCAGCCGACCGTGGCGGCGCTCGCCGCGCGGGTGAGGGAGGCGGCGGCTGCGGGACCGGCCGGCGCGGGAAGGCGGGACTCGTGACGTCGACCTCCGAGCCGTCGTTCGGGCAGGAGCGGATCTGGCTGCTGGAGCAGCTGCTGCCGGACACGCTGATGCACCACCTCACCCTCGCCTACGAGATCCGGGGGCCGCTCGACCCGGCGGTGCTCGGCCGCGCCGCCGATGCGGTGGTGCAGCGGCACGCGGCGCTGCGTACCACCTTCCACGATCACGACGGCCGTCCCTTCGTGACGGTGCACGACGCCGCGCCACCCGTGCTGCGCGTGGTGCCGGTGGCGTCCTTCGACGAGTGGTCGGGCCGGGCCGAGGCGGAGATCGCGGCGAAGTTCGACCTCTCCGAACTGCCGCTGCTGCGGATGACCGTGTTCCGGATCGCCGAGGACCATCACGTCCTGCTGGTCGTGCTGCACCACATCGTCGCGGACGGCGCCAGCATGGGAGTGCTCCTCGACGAGCTCTCCGACGCCTACGCCGCCCTGCGCGACGGCGGCCCGTGGCGGCCCGCGGACCTGCCCACCACCTACCAGCGGCACGTCGAGCAGCAGCGCACCGCCGCGGCGGACGGCACCTGGGCCGAGGATCTCGCCTACTGGCGGGAGCGCCTGCACGACGCCCCTGCCATCTTCACGATGCCCGGCGCGGCCCCACGCCCGAGCCGGCCGACCCTGTCGTCGCATGGGGCACAGGCGTCGCTCACCGACGACGACGTCACCGCGCTGCGGGAGTTCGCCCGCCGGCAGCGGGTGTCGCCGGCGATGGTCCTGTCGGCCGCGTGGGTGGCTACCCTGAGCCGGCACTGCGGGGAGCGGGACATCCTGATCGGCACCTCGGTGTCCGGGCGCGACCGCGCCGAACTGCGCGGCCTGATCGGTCTGTTCATGGACGTGGTGACACTGCGGGTGCAGCTGCCCGCCAGCACGAGCTTCGCCGACCTGGTCACCCGGGTACGCGACGAGACACTTACCGCCATGATGCACCGTCGTCCGCCGTTCACCGCGGTGGTGGCCGAGCTCGGCGGCGAGCGGAGCCTGGCGT
This sequence comes from Micromonospora orduensis, assembly GCF_006228125.1. Classification (GTDB taxonomy): domain Bacteria; phylum Actinomycetota; class Actinomycetes; order Mycobacteriales; family Micromonosporaceae; genus Micromonospora; species Micromonospora orduensis. The sequence goes on from NZ_VDFY01000162.1 coordinate 20,637, forward strand.
ACAACCCGGTCTACCAGGTGCTGTTCAACAACGCCTCGCGGTCGTCGGAGGCGTTCGAGGACGTACCCGAGTTGGTCTGTCGACGGCTGCCGTTGGCCTCCGGGACCATCCAGACCGATCTGGAGATGGTCGTGGTCGCCGGGGCCGACCAGCGTACGCAGCTCAGCCTGGAGGTCAGCGCGGACCTCTACGACGAGAGCACCGCCGCCCTTCTGCTGGACCACATGGTCAACCTGCTCCGCGACGGGATGGCCGCGCCGGACACCCTGGTGGAGCGGCTCAGCCTCATGAACGAGGAGCAGCGCCGGGACCTGCTGCGCCTCTGCGCACCGCCCCGCACTCCCCTGCCCGACGTCCGCAGCGTCCTGGAGCTGGTGCTCGCCTCGATCGACAGGCGGCCCGACGCGCCGGCGATCCGCAGCGGGAGTCGCCGGTTCACCTACGCCGAGCTGGGGCGGCACGTCGGCCGGCTCGCCGACCGGTTGGCGCGGCAGGGGGTGACCCGCGGTGACGTGGTCGCCGTCCATCTCGACCGGTCCGTGGAGGCCCTGCTCGCGATGCTGGCGAGTTGGCAGCTCGGCGCCTCGTACCTGCCGGTGGACCCGACGTACCCCCGTCGCCGGATCGAGTTCATCCTGCGCGACGCGAAGGCCCAGGTGATCGTCACCGGACCGGCCACCGCCCCGGACGCCTTCTCCGCCCTCGGCGCGTCGGTCGTCGTGCTGGACGAGGTCGACGGCGACGCCGCCGACGCTCCGGCGCTGAGCGTCCCAGCGGGAGGCGGCGGTGAGGACTCCGCGTACGTCATCTACACCTCCGGTTCCACCGGGCAGCCCAAGGGCGTCAACGTGCCGCATCGCGCGGTGGTGAACTTCCTGACCTCGATGGCGCGCCGGCCGGGCCTGACCCAGGACGACGTGATGCTCGCCCTGACCAGCCCATCCTTCGACATCTCGGTATTGGAGCTGTTCCTACCCCTGACGGTCGGCGCACGGATCGCGCTCGCGTCGACGGACGACGCGCGCGACCCCCAACGCCTGCTGGACCTGCTCACCGAGGAACGGGTGACCGTGGCCCAGGCCACGCCGGTGACCTGGGACGCCATCCTGGCGCTGGCCCCGGCGGGCCTGCGCCTGCGCCTGGCGCTCTGCGGCGGTGAGGCGCTCACCCGCCCGCTGGCCAACCGGCTCTGCGCGGTCGCCGACGAGGTGTGGAACATGTACGGCCCGACGGAGACGACTGTGTGGTCGCTGATCGCCCCGGTACGCCCCGGACCCGAGGACGAGGTCGTGCCGATCGGCCGCCCGATCCAGAACACCTCGGCCTGGGTGCTCAACGCCGACGGTGCTGTGCTGCCGGCGGGTGTGGTGGGTGAGCTGCACCTGGGCGGGAGCGGCGTGGCGCTGGGCTACCGGGGCCGCCCGGGGCTGACGGACCAGCGCTTCGTCGACGGACCGCCGGAGACCGGCGCCGAACGCCTCTACCGGACCGGCGACCTGGTGCGGCTACGCCCCGACGGCGACTTCGAGTTCCTCGGGCGGGCCGATTCGCAGGTCAAGATCCGGGGTCACCGGATCGAGGTGGACGAGATCGCAAGCCTGCTGCGCCGGCACCCCCGCGTGAAGGACGCCGTGGTCGTGACCCGGGACGACGGGTCCGGTAACCGCCAGCTGCTGGCCTACGTGGTGCCCGCCGGGCCCCGCGTGCCGGCTGCCCAGACGAACGAATCGAGATGACGATGAACACCACGTGGCGGGTTCTCGCCCCGGGACCCAGCGATCGCGTGCTCCTCGCCGTGGACTTCGGTCCCGGCCGTCGCGAGGCCGGTTTCAGCGACCTGGTCGCCAACCTCGCACCGGAGCCTGTGGTGTGGGAGACGGTGTTCGCCGTGCAGACCGGTGACCTGGTCGCCGGCACGGATCCCGACCGCTGCCTGAGCCGCTGGCTCGACGACGTCGCGAACGCCGGGCTGGAGGTGGGCGGGGTGCTCGGCTACTGCGCCGGCGGCGCGTTGGCCCGCCAGGCCGCCGGCCTGCTGCGTACGCGCGGTCTGCCCGAGCCTCCGGTCGTGCTGCTCGACCCCAACGACGTCGACGGCGCACTGATCCAGGACCTCTTCGCCACGTCCGTGGAGGGTTACGCGGGCCTGCTGTCGGACGACCAGGTCCGGGACGCCCTCGCTGCCGCCGAGGACTTCACCGGCACCCTCGGGCCGGACATCGGCAGGCGGCCCGCCACGGCGCTCGCCGAGGCGATGCGCGGCCTCCAGGCCGTGTACGACGACGTCGTCCTCTCGGTGTGCAAGATGCTGGACGCCGACGACGAGGTGGGCCGTGAGTTCTCGGAGCGGTTCTCCGCGTTCCTCGGCTACCTGGTCACCGCCGGACGCGCGGGCGCCGCGCGGGGCGGCTCGGAGACGGTCATCGTGTCCGAACGTCACGACCTGCCCGCCGGGTTCGGTGTCGCGGACCATCGCCTCCCGGTGCCGCGCGCGACGCTGCTGGCCGATCCCGGCGTCGCGCGCATCGTCGCGGAGGCGCTGCGCTGAGCGGCCCGCCCGGACCGGCTGACCTGGACACACCGGCGACACCGCCGCGAGGTACGCGAGCGGGCCAACCGCCACCGCGTCCGGTCCGGCCCATCCATTCATCCACGGAGCGCCACATGACGAACCCGTTCTGTCGCAAACTGCCGTCCGTCGGCCGATGGCGGGAGTCTGCGCCTTCGAGCATTGCGTAGACGCCGGCCATCGTAGGAACAGATCGACTTCGCTGCACGGATCGGCAATCCCGAGGGGGCCGTCCGCGCCTGATTGGGAGAGCCCTCGCGACAGTGCAGGACGTGAAATGCTCTCGTGGAAGTTCCTGTTCGAACATGATTGCCGGGCGCGAGCGGCCCACCCCTGATCCGTCGTTCACAGTCCGTACGACCACGCTCACCACGTGCCTCATTAGGGCTAGTCAAGTTCGGTCACGGCGTCGTACCGGTGCGTGTTTCGGGCATGGCGACGAACGTGGTCGCTCTCGCGCGGGATCGCGTACGACTCGATGACCGGAGACGGTAGCGAGATGGCCGCCTGGTACGTCGATGCGACGGCGGCCGGGACGCCGACCCGCACGATGGATCGCGATGCCGCAACAGAGACTGGCGGCGACGCGGCAGCGGGCTTATCCGGCGTTCATCGGCTGAAGACCTTCGCCGGAAGACACGGCCGGTCCGTCACCATCTTTCATGACGGCATCGCCGTGATTCGGTGGGCATTCGGTCGCCGTCGAGGTGCCCGCGTCGTGCGTGACACCCAGGCGCGCGGCACGGATCGAGGTGGACCACGCACACCAGGTCGCCGTGCGGTTCACGCCTGTCACCCGCACCTGCCGGCGCGGCCGGCGACGTCGGCACGTGCCGGCAATGCGGCGCGCGGCGCACAGCTGGCGGGTCTGGACGCCGAGCGGACCCACGGGTCGCCGGACGCGCTCCCGGTCGGCCGTCGCGCCGGCACGGCAGCGACAGCAAACCACCTGAGGTGCGCGAAGGTCACGCCTCATCGTCCACAGTGATCGGACCCCCGGCACGGCCACGACCCGTGCCTGGCCGACGCCGCCGCCCGGGGGGAGGACCTCAGCGCCGAACCGCCGGCCGCAACGACGAAGGTGTCGGCGATCAGCGGGCTGAGTAGACATTACCTGGAACCGCCGCTGGCCATGTGCCCCGTTTCACCGATCACCCGGCGGGGCCACCGACGCGTATACCCAGCGTCGATCGGCGGCGTACCCGCAGCTATGTCGACCATCCGGTCGTTACGCCGACCACTGCTTTGCGCGACCACGGCGTGGCGGGCCGCGACCGGAGAACGGTTCCCCGACCGCTCTCTCGTCCGCCCCGCAAACGCGCCGGATCAAACACCTGCCCGCCATCCGTAAGGTCATCAACCGTGGCCACACCTGACCCATCGTGAACTTTCCAGACGCGTTGACGACGTCCCGGAGCAGGTCCGCCCGCGACGTCACGCACACCGAACTCACCGCCACCCGCCTCCTTCGAAGAACACCATCAGCCGGTGATCAAATACCGACTGGTCGCATCGCGGCAGTGATGGGCGGACGACGTCCGGCCCCTGAGGAAAGAGGCCGTTCGATCCACCGTGGCCGCACCGCAGCGAAACGTCGCCCGAGGCGACCCGCGGGACGACGAAAGGAACGACCCCCGTTGCGCTCCTTGGGTCCCGCCGCCGACATGTTGCTCGTCACGATAACCGAACAATGGATTGGCCGGGTCAGCTCCGGATGCGCGCCACCTTCGAACGCGAAGCCACACTGACGCCAGCTTTCTCTTCGGCGCGAAGAGGACCAGAAATGCGCGCGACAGCAACGATGGCTGCCTATTGTCTATTGCGCTCGCCGGGAGGCCGCCGCACGCCGGCTAATCGGGCAAGTCAGCATACGTTCGAAGCCTCCGGACCTCGCCTGCCCTGCGATGACGCCGGAAACAGCTCCGCGCCGAACCGGGCGCCGATCGCTCGTCGAGTCAGGTCCAAGAAAATCTTGCCACCCCTCTGACCTGGACTTTTCCCGAGGATCAGGAGGTGGCGGCCTGCCGGAAGGCGATCACGGGGACTCGACGCAAGAACGCCACTCGATCTAGGATGGATGTAGAGAGAGTTCGATACGACCCGGGGGCCCAGAAAGGGAGGCGATCAGTGTAAAACGGACCATCCGGTCGCAATGTGCATCACCATACGTAGCCAACCAACCGAAGGAAAATTGTCAGGTTTAGCGCTGGAGCGCCGGCCAACCTTCGGTTTCCTGAACGACAGGAACTATTTGCGCAGAATAAATTGTTGGTGACCGGTCGCTTCCACGACAGCCGCCGGTTGCATGCAATATATGGTCTGAGGGGGAGGGCAGTAGCCATAATAAATTTCGACGTGCGTCCAAGCCGTAATCCAATGTCCGAAATGGACCGACGGGCGATACTCGCCGCACCGGTCTTCGGCAAGGTGTTCACCGATCACATGATCACCCTGCGATGGGACGCTGAGCAGGGGTGGCACGATGGGCGACTCGAGGCTTTCCAGGACATCGCCCTGCCGCCGTCGGCGTCCGTCTTCCACTACGGGCAGGAGATCTTCGAGGGCATGAAGGCGTACCGCCAGCCGGGCGGGTCGATCGCGCTCTTCCGTCCCGAGCGCAACGCCGCCCGGTTCAACGCCTCCGCCCGGCGACTGGCGATGCCGGAGCTCCCGGTGGAGACCTTCGTGCGCGCCGTCGAGCTGCTCGTCCAGCAGGAGCGACACTGGGTCCCCGGCGGTGACGGCACCAGCCTGTACCTTCGCCCGTTCATGATCGCGACCGAGCCCACGCTGGGGTTCACGCTCCCGTCGCGCAGCTACCTGTTCGGCGTCATCGCCTGCCCGGCATCCGCCTACTTCAGCACCCGCACCGGACCGCCGGCACTGACCGTGTGGCTGTCCGAGGAGTACGCCCGCGCCGCGCCCGGAGGGACCGGCGCCGCGAAGGCCGGCGGCAACTACGCCGCCGCCTTCCTCGCCCAGCGAGAGGCGGTGGAGCAGGGCTGCGACCAGGTGGTCTGGCTGGACGCGGTCGAGCACACCTGGGTCGAGGAGATGGGCGGGATGAACCTCTGCTTCGTCCAACAGTCGACCGACGGCGGATCCCCGACCCTCATGACGCCCGAGCTGACCGGCACGCTCCTGCCGGGGGTGACCCGGGACTCGCTGCTCCAGCTGGCCGGGCGGCTCGGCCTGGGCCGCAGCGAGGGGCGAATCAACGTCCAGCAGTGGCGCAAGCAGTGCGAGGCCGGCGTGATCACCGAGGTCTTCGCCTGCGGTACGGCGGCGGTCATCGCGCCGGTCGGGCACGTGCGCGGGGCGAACGACGAGTGGACGATCGGCGACGGTCGCCCTGGTCCGGTGACGCTGCGCCTCCGTGACGAGCTGCTCGGCATCCAGTACGGCCGCATCCCCGACGACCTGGGGTGGACGCGCATCGTCTGCTGACGGCGACGCACTCGACTGTCGGGCTCCGACGGAATGAGGCGACAGCCCGCGCGCGCGTGACGGCCCTGCCGTCACGTCCGCCGTTCCGGCGTGACCGAGGGGCACCCCGGAGCGCGCCGCGGCGACGCGACCTCCTCCGGCACCCGAGGCGCCGGTCCGGTACGCCATCGGTCCGGGCACCTCGACGTACGCCCACAGCGCCTTCACCACGACGGATCGAGCAGTTCGGCCAGGTGGGTGTTGCCGGCCGGGCCGCGGGTCGTCAATGGAATTGCAGAAAGGGCCACTGACCTTCCACGAAGACCTGGTTTCGGGGGTTTCCGAATGACATCACAGATGCCATGAAGCCGATCAGTTCCATACCGTCGGCCGAGGAGGCTCAACGCGAAGACGTGGCGCCGGGGATGGCGCGCCTACGGCTGGTGATCCTGGGCGTCCTGCTCGCGGTGCAGATCAGTGCGATCCTGGCCGTGCCCATGTCGCCGCGGCGGGTGGCCGTCAGCCTGGGCGCGGTCGCCATCCTGGCCGCCCTCCAGGCCCGTCACCTCGCGGTGACCGCAGCGGGCCCGCCGTGGCTGCGACTGGGCGTTCTGGCCGTCGAGGGTCTCGCCACCTACCTGCCGATGCTGGCCGCCGGGGCGGCATGGCCCGGAGCGGGGGGATTCCTCGCGGCATCGGTGCTGCTCGTGATATCCGGTCGCGCGGCATGGGTGCTGTTCGCCGCCGTCATCATGAGCGTGTTCGCGGCCGCGATGACGTCCGGGTCGGGGTTCTGGTTCGCCGAGAACATCACCATCGCCAGCCTGGCCGTCGGCCTGACCATGTTCGCCACGTGCCGCCTCACCCGCATGGTCCGGCACGTGCAGGGCATGCACACCGAGGCGATACAGCTCGCCGTGATCAGGGAACGGATGCGGTTCGCCCGCGACCTGCACGACCTGCTCGGCTACAGCCTGGCCGCGATCACGCTCCGGGCCGAGTTGGCCGGGCGGCTCATGAAGAGCGACCCGGCCACGGCGGGCGGCGAACTGCGGGACGTGGCCGCCATGGCACGGCAGGCCGTCGCCGAGGTACGGCAGGTGGCCGACGGCTACCGCAACATCTCGCTGGCCCGGGAGGTGGCGGCCGTGGCCTCGCTGTTCGCCAGCGCCAACGTGACGGCCCGGGTCGAGGTGAACTGCGCGGTCCTGCCGGACAAGGTCGACTCCGTGCTGGCCATGCTCCTGCGCGAACTGACCACGAACATCCTCCGGCACAGCAGCGCGCGGAACTGCTGGATCGCGGTCGACCAGACCGAGGAACACATCACGCTGTCCGTGGTCAACGACGGGGTGCCACGGACCGCGACCACCTACCGCGATGGCGGTGGGCTGGAGAATCTCGCCTTCCGCCTCCAGGCGGTCGGCGGCACGTTGAGCGCATCGGTACGGGACGACGGGCGGTTCCACGTGCTCGCGGAGATCCCCGTCAGAGCTGACGCGGTCGTCGGAGCCCGGTCACACCGGACCGAACGCACCCCGTCGTCCACCCGGCGTCCGCCGACGACGTCCATTGAGGGGAGTTGCGCATGTTGCGGATCCTGCTCGCCGAGGATGTCGCCATGGTCCGCGGGGCGCTGATCGCCCTCATCGAACTGGAGGAGGACCTGCGGGTCGTGGCGGCCGTCGACAACGGCACGGACATCGTCTCCACGGCGCTGAGCTGCCGACCCGACGTCGCGGTCCTCGACGTCGACCTTCCGGGCCTGGACGGCCTGTCGGCGGCGGCACAGCTCCGGACCACGCTGCCGTGCTGTCGTACCCTCATCCTCACGAACCTGGGACGGTCCGGAACGGTCAGCCGTGCGCTCGCCGCCCGGGTGTCCGGCTTCCTGCTCAAGGACTCCCCGCCGGAGGACCTGGCGAACGCGATCCGCGCCGTCGCCGGGGGCCGCCGGGTGATCGACCCACAGTTGGCCCTGTCCGCGTGGGACTGCGGCCAGAACCCGCTGTCCACCCGGGAGCACGAGGTGCTGCGGTTGACCGCCGGGGGCGCCGACCCCGGCGAGATCGCCTCGGCGCTGCACCTGTCGGTCGGGACCGTCCGCAACTACCTCACGACGGTCGTGACCAAGCTGCACGCCCGCAACCGCGTCGAAGCGGTCAAGTTGGCCTACGACTCGGGCTGGCTGCCATAGGTACGGGCGGCACGTCGCGACTGCGGGTGATCGGAGATTGCTGTTTGCGTGAGCAAGGTCCGAGATGGAGCGGCGTACCTCCGTCCCGCATCGTGATCACAGGTCAGTGGGCAGGACAGGCTGCGGCACAGCCGAGACCCGCAGGAACGACTCGGACGGAGGCGACCAGTGAGGAAGCAGTACTACGAGTACCGGCACGTCGTCGGCTTCGAGGAGACGAACCTCGTCGGCAATGTCTACGACGTCTACTACGAGCGTTGGCAGGGGCGGTGCCGGGAGATGTTCCTGCTCGAGCACGCTCCGGGAGTGCTCGACCAGTTGAGCGGCGACCTGGAGCTACGCCCGGTCGACTCCGAGTGCGAACACCTGGGCGAGGTTTCCGCCTTCGACGAGGTGTCGATCCGGATGCGGCTGGACGAGCTGACCCAGACCCAGATCGGCTTCGCCTTCGACGTCGTGCGGGTGCGCGACGGGGTGGAGGACCTGATCGCCCGGTGCCGTCAGCGGGTGGCGTGCGTACGTGACGTCAACGGCGCCAGCACCCCCGCGCAGGTACCGGCACAGCTCGCATCGGCGCTGAGCGTCTACGCGGTCGCCCCCGCCACCCAGGCCAGGGGCACCGGCACCGGAGGCCGGGCGTGAGTTCGGCCGGGCAGCGTGCACCCGCACCCCGTCCGCCACGGAAATCCGGGCTTCCCGCGCCCAGGTTCTCGCGATCCGACCACCTCGGGAGCTGACATGACGATCGCGAACGGCGCCGACCAGACGCCGAAGAATCCGGCGCGGCGGGCCGCGGGCGGCCGGCGGACGTACCCCGGGCCGCCGCCGTGGGCGACACCCGCACTGCTGCGCAAGCTGTGGGGTGACCGGCTGGGCCTGCTGTCCGACGCGGCGCGCGAGTACGGCGACGTGGTCCGGTTCGCCATGGGTCCCAAGACCCTCTACTTCTTCAACCACCCGGATCACGCCCGGCACGTGCTCGCCGACAACGCCGCCAACTACCACAAGGGACTGGGCCTGGCCGAAGCCCGACGGCGCATTCTCGGCGACGGCCTGCTCACCAGCGAGGGCGAGACGTGGCGCGGTCAGCGCCGGGTCATCTCTCCCGCCTTCCGCCGAGAGCGGATCGCCGGATTCACGGGTGTGGTGGCCGAAGCCGGCGCCCAGTTGACCCAGCGCCTGGAGGCGCGGTCCGGGAACGTCGTGGACGTGGCCGAGGAGATGACGGCGCTGACGATGGACGTGCTCGGCAGGACTCTCCTCGATGTCGATCTGAGCCCACTGAGCTTCCTGGGGTCCGCTTTTGAGGCCACCCAGGAGCAGGCGATGTTCGAGATGGTCACGCTGGGCGCGGTGCCGCTGTGGTTGCCGCTGCCGCGCCACCGCCGTTTCCGGGCGGCCAAACGGCAGATCGAGGACGCGGTACGGACGCTCGTCGCGTCCCGCGAGCGTGGCACGGGTACGGACGGGTCCGACCTCATGTCGGTGCTGCTCCGTGTCGCCGAGCGTGAGCAGGACACCGACGCCCGCTGGCGCGGGCTGCGGGACCAGATCATCACGATGCTCCTGGCCGGGCACGAGACCACGGCCAGCACGTTGTCCTGGGCCTGGTATCTGCTCAGCCGTCATCCCGAGGCGGCCGAGCGGCTGCGCGCCGAGGCGGTCGCGGTGCTCGGCGACCGCACACCCGAGTACGCCGACCTGACCAGACTGCCGTACACCACGATGGTCATCCAGGAGACGATGCGGCTCTACCCGGCGGTCTGGGGGTTGCCGAGAGTGGCCCTGGCCGCGGACGAGATCGGCGGATATCCGGTCCCCGCCGGCGCGGACATCATGATCAGCCCCTACACGCTGCACCGGCACCGCGACTTCTGGGACGAGCCGGACCAGTTCCGGCCGGAGCGGTTCGCCTCCGACGCCCCGGCCGTCGCGCACCGGTACGCCTACATCCCCTTCGGGGCTGGCCCACGGGTCTGTGTGGGAAGCCATCTCGGCATGCTCGAGGCCACCATCATCGCGGCGATGGTCGCGCGTCGCTTCCGGTTCGAGTTCGCGGGTCCGACCGATCCGGTGCCCGAGGCCATGCTGTCGCTGCGGATCCGCGGTGGCCTGCCGGTGCGGGTACGACCGGCCTGAGCGCCACGTCCCGACGGCCGCCGCGGTCCCGGCCCACCGGCCGGGGCACCCGGCGGACCGGTCTACGAGGCGAGCCAGACCGGCTCGGAGTCCAGGGCGCCGGCGAGGATCGCCTGGTGCAGCCGCTGCAACCGGGGGCCCGGCTCCACCCCCAGCTCGCTGCGCAGCACGGTACGGATCTGCCGGAACGCCTCCAGCGCGTTCCCGGCCCGCCCGCAGCGGTAGTACGCGGTCATCAGCAGGGCGTAGAGGTTCTCGTGCATCGGGTGCCGGGCCACCAGCATCGTCAACTCGCCCAGCAGGTCCGCGTGGCGGCCGAGGGCGATGTCGGCCTCGATCCGGCGTTCCAGCACGCCGAGCCTGTTCTCCTCCAGCGATGCCACCTCCGCACGGAGGATCCGCCCGGCCGGGACGTCCACCAGGGCCGGCCCGCGCCACAGGGCCAGCGCGCGACCCAGCAGTTCGGAGCTGGCCTTCGGGTCGCCGACGTCCACCGCGCGGCGACCCGCGCGTGCCAGGTTGTCGAACTCCGCGACGTCGGTCTCGCACAGCTGCCCGTCGAGCTGGTAGCCGGAGTGCCGGGTCTCCAGCAGCCGTCTCGCCCACTCGCGGTTCCGGGCGGCCGTGGTCAGCTTGGCTCTCAGCTGGAATATGTAGGTTTGCAGTGTGGTGGCGAAGCTGCGTGGCGGCCGGTCCCCCCAGAGCTCCTCGACGAGCGTCTGCGTGGTGACCACCCGCCCGGCGTTGAGCGCGAGCAGCACGAGGATCTGCCGCTGCTTGGGCGCGCTCGGCATCACCGGCTGGTGGTTCAGGTACGCGGACGCCGGGCCCAGCAGTCGGACGACGAGTTTTCCGTCTACATTGATCACTTCTCGGCTCCAAGGGCTCGTACCGGGTGACTTTCGGTTGCTCGATCTTGCCTCGAGCAGAACCCAAGCTTCCAGAGACATGGTCATGACCCGAAGGGTGAAGAACTCACCCCACAAACATGACACCGCAATGTACGAGAATCAATGGCCGACGCTGTGACGAAGTCGGACGACGGACAGCAACCGAGAGTAAGCACGCCCACATTTCCAGCGCCACGATGGAGGGTGACCCGTCGCTGTCACCCGGAAGGTGGATAGGTGCCAACTGTCTTCGGCTCGATGCGCAGGCTCATGCTGACCCCTCAGCTCGCCGACGTGACCTTCGCCAAACGGGGATTCCCGGCGCAGCCGTCCCCGGGCACCCAACACCTGGAGGCGGTGCCCCAGGCCGTGATCTGCGGATTCGAGTGGGGCATCGACGCCCGCGACCAGTGGGAGGTGGAGCGCCGGCTGGACCTCGTGAACGAGGATCTGCGCGGTTTCGCCTACGAGGGGGTGACGATGGCCTTCACCGTCCTCGACGCCATGGGACGCGGCCACCGGACCCGCGATCTGCTTCTCGGGCCGGGGCGCCCGCACATTTTTCTGGCGTACATCGGTATGGGTTTCGCGATGGCCAGACTGCCCCGGAAATTGTGGAGCAAGGCCGTTCCCGACCTCGCCGGCGATCCCTATTACCCGACGATGAGCTGGCTCGCGGTCGACGGCTACGGATTTGACCGGGCCTATTTCGAGAAACCGCGCTGGATCGATGCGCAGCAGGTGCCGAAGCCCTACCCGTGGGAGGGTTCACCGGACTATTTCCTGCGCGCCGTCGATCAGGGCGTGGGCCGGGCGTTGTGGTTCATCTGCGGCGGTCGCGCCCCCGATGTCGCCGCCGCGGTGCACCGTTTCGCCGAGCACCGTCAACCCGATCTGTGGAGCGGTGTGGGGCTGGCCGCGACCTTCGCCGGGGGAAGCGACGCCGACGGCCTGGGCGCGCTGCGGCGGGCCGCCGGTGACCAGTGGCCGCAGATGGCACTGGGCGTGGTGTTCGCGGTGAAGGCGCGTTCGTATTCCGGTCTGGTGCCGGACTACAGCGCCACCGCCTGCCAGATCCTGGCCGGCCTCACCGTGGACAAGGCGGTCGCGCTCGCCGACGCCACCGCGGTGCACTCCCCCGGCGCCGAGCCCGCCTACGAGTTGTGGCGTCAGCGGATCCGGGCGCACTTCGACGACGAGTGACCGGCGCCAGGACGAGTGCGACCGGTACCGGCTCACGGGACGAGCTGGTACCGGTCTCCGGTGGGACGGACTGCTACCCGGACGGGACGCGATAGGCCATCCGACCCCGGTCGATGACCACGGTCCCGTCCCCGGTGGCCGTCTGGAACGAGGCGCTGCCGTCGTCTCCGCGCCAGATCGAGACGACGAGGGAGTCGCCCGGAACGACGGGTGCGGTGAACCGGCCGGACATCGCGACGAAGTTCGCCGGGTCGGAGCCGCACAGCTCGTGCAGCAGCACCCGCCCGGTGAATCCGAAGGTGCACGGCCCATGCAGGATCGGTCGGCTGAACCCCCCTCGCGCGGCGAACCGGGGGTCGGCGTGCAGCGGGTTCCGGTCACCGGAGAGCCGGTAGATCAACGCCTGCTCCGGTCTGGTGCGTTCCACGACCGTGTGGTCCGGGGTCCGGTTCGGCGGCGACCACGGCATGGAGCTGCCGCGGTCACCGCCGAACCCGCCCTCGCCCCGGATGAACATGCCGGACCGGGTGGTGATGACCGGTTCGCCGGTGGCGGGGTCGACCGCGACGCTCTCGAACCGGACCAGCGCGTCGGCGCCCTTGTCGTACATCCCGGTGACGGTCGACGAGGTGATGACCGTGCCGCAGACCGGCAGCGGCCGATGAAGCTCGACGTACTGCTCGGCGAGGACGAGGTTGGCACGGTCGAAGTCACCGATGCTGCGCGCCGGTGGGATCTGCGCTATCACCAGGCCGTAGGTGGGCAGCACCTTCTGCTCGACACCCTCGCTGTTCTCGGTGGTGAACTCCAGCTCGCGCAACGGATCGCCGAGGCCGGCGCCGACGCCGAGGGCGTACAGCAGCGCGTCCTTCGAGGTCCAGGATCGCTCGCACGGTTCCCCGGGTACGCCGACGAGACTGTGCTCGAGCGACATCGTGACCTCCAGATGCTGACTCCGGTGCGGCGGCTACAGGCTGACGGCCAGGTCCTCGGGGGTGCGGCGGGGAGGTCCGTCGCAGTCCGCGTTGTAGGCGTCGAGGATCTGCTGCGCCCGGCGGGTCGCCTCGACGAACCGGGCGTGGGGTTCGGCGCCGGAGGTCAGGACGTCGTGCATGGCGCTGGTGATCTCGCCCATGATGCCGGCCTGACCACCGAGCAGGGGGCCGAGCGCCGCCGGCGACCCGTCCCCGGCCTCCAGCTGCTCGCCCGCGACGCGCAGGCGGGGATTGTCGCGGTACAGGCCCTTGCGGAGGATGTCGACCGCTGCCCGGGTGACCGGGATGCGATAGTGGCGCTTGGCCCACTCCGCGGCGTTGCTCGGCCGGTTCAGGTACTGCATGAACGCCAGCGCGCCGTCCTGCTTGGCCGGGCTGAGACCGGCGGCGAGCCAGAGCGCGAACCCACCCATCATGACGCCGGCCAACGGAACCTCGTCGTTGTGCGGCAGCGGCCCCACCGCCACGGTGAATCCGTGCCGGTCGCCCCTGTCCAGCAGGTGCGACGCGTCCACCGAGGAGCTGAGGAAGAGCCCGATCCGCTGCTCCTCGAACGCGGCGTAGCCGCCCGGGAAGTCCAGGAGCTCGCCCGTGTAGAGGTAGTGGCCGTCCCGGTGCAGGCCCTGCCACCACCGGACGTAGTTCATCATCTCGGTCGTGGCGAGGTCGACCTTCTCGGCCCGGCCGGAACGGCCGTTGTCGTGGTCCGCGATCAGCCCGCCCTGCTGGGCGACCGCCTGGAGGAAGACCCAGTAGAAGTTGGGCCAGGCGATGCCGTGCGTGGGCCCGTTGGGCAGTTTGGCGAGCGCCTGGCAGGCGGCCGTGACCTCGCGCCAGGTGCGCGGCGGCTCGGTCACGCCGGCCTTGGCCAGCAGGTCCATGTTGGCGTACAGCACGATCCCCGAGGCCGTACGGGGGATGGCCGTCAGCTCGCCGGCGTAGCGGAAGTAGTCGCGGGCCGCCGGCACCATGTCGTCGAGTATGACGGGCTCACCGAGGATCTCGGTCCGTCCGGCGATGGCGCGCTCGACGGGGGTGAACAGGGGGTTCCCGTCGTTCCCGAGCGTGTCCATGGCGCCGCGGGTGGCGGTGAAGTGGTACTCGGCGATGTCCGGCGCCTCGCCCCGTTCCGCCGCGCGGGCCACCTCGGCGGGCATCGTCCGGAAGTCGTAACTGTTGATCTCGACCTGGTACTCCGGGTGTGCCGCGTTGAACTCGTCAGCGGCGATGACGGCGATGTCCGCCTCGTTGGTGGCCCAGCGGGCCGGGTCCGTCAGCCAGACATTGATCTTGATCGGTCGTTCTTCGGCGACGTCACTCGAACGGTGTGCTGCTGTCATGTCAGCCTCCATCTTGCCGGCAAGGCGGGTCACGGGTAGGCGCGCATCTCCACCGTGTCAGCGATGCGCGCCGGGCCGCGCCTTCGGGTTTGCTCACCGGGGGCGGCGGTGGGGCAATCGGGAAGCTGACCGCCGCGCGGCACCGTGCTCTGATGGCTACTGCCGCGTCGACGCGCCGCGTGAGGAGGCAGGATGCCGCGCACGGTACAGACTCCGGATGGTCGGCTGCTGGCTGTCGAGGAGCGGGGTGACCCCGCCGGCTGGCCGATCCTGGTCCACCACGGCACGCCGAGTTCCCGCAGGGCGGCCTTCTACGGCCCGTGGGTACGCGACGCCACCGCGCGCGGGCTACGGCTGATCAGCTACGACAGGCCCGGCTATGGCGGGTCCACGCCCCTGCCCAGCCGCACCGCCGCCGACACCGCCGCCGATGTCCGCGCGATCTGCGCCGAGCTGGACATCGACCGCCTCGGCACGTGGGGCTTCTCCGGTGGTGGTCCGCACGTACTGGCGTGCGCCGCCCTGCTGCCCGACCTGGTGACCGCCGCCGTGGCGCTGGCCGGGATGGCGCCGTTCGAGGGCGAGGGCCTCGACTGGTTCGACGGCATGTACCGGGACGACGTCGAGGACACCCAGCTGTACCTCACCGACCCGGTCGCGGCCTGGAAGAAGATGAGCCAGGACCGGGACGAGTTCCTGCTCGCGTCGACGGGCGAGATGTCCGGTGCGGACGAGTCACCGTTAACCGGGGACGATGCGGTGGACACGCTGGGCCGATTCCACGAGTTCCACTCCTCGAGCCGGACCTTCGGGCTGACGCCGGGCATCCGGGGCTGGTGGGACGACAACGGTACGCAGTTGCGGCCGTGGGGATTCGACGTCGCCGACATCACCGTCCCCGTGCTGCTCATGTACGGCCGGCGGGACGTGTTCGTGCCGTCCGGCCACGGCGCATGGCTGGCCCGGCAGATCCCCGGCGTCGAGGCCCGGTGGTTCGACGAGGACGGGCACGGGACGCTGGCGCGAAAGCGCGTGCCCGAGGCGCAGGAGTGGCTGTCCGAGCGGCGATAGTGGTCGACGGCCGCCGCAGCTGCGCCGGGCGTCGGGGCTGCGGGGCCGTCGAGGCTGCGGGGCCGGCCCGGTGCCGGGCTCACACCGCTGGCACGGAGGTTCCGGTAAGCGCGGCGGCCACCTCGTCCAGGCTCGCCGAAATGGTGAACACGGCGCCGGGCCGGGCCGCCCCGACGGGCGCGGACGGCAGATCCGCGCCGGTCACCCACGCGACCACCGTCTCGTTTGGACCGACCAGACCGGCGGCGCTCGCTCGACACAGGCCCGCGACCGCGGCGGCTCCGGCCGGCTCGGTCGGGATCCGCGCCGCGTCGGACAGCAGCTCGACCGCGTCCAGGATCTCCGCGTCGCTGACCGTGACGAAGTCACCCCCGGCATGGCGGACCTCGTCGATGGCCCAGTCGCCGAGCATCGGCTCGGGCACCTCGATGCCGTCGGCCACCGTGCCCGGCCACCGGACGGGCGCCTGGGCGCCGTGCCACCGGGCGGCCAGCGGCGCGCAGTCCCGCGCCTGTACCGCGATGATCCGGGGAACCGCCGCCAGCACGCCGCACGCGACGAGTTCACGGAACCCCTTGGCAGCGCCGATCAGCGTCACCCCGTCGCCGACGGGCAGGACCACCGCGTCCGGCGCGCGTCTCCCGAGCTGCTCCCAGACCTCGAAGGAGGCCGTCTTCTTCGCCTCGATGGTCAGCGGGTTCAGCCCCGTACACCGGTCCAGCCAGCCGAAGTGGGCCGCGGCACGCCGGGACAGCTCGAACGCGGCGCGGTAGCCCTCGCGGACCCGGAAGACGTACGCCCCCATCGTCGTCATCAGCTCGACCTTCGCCGGCGCACAGTCCTCGGGTACGAAGATGACGACGGCGACACCGGCGGCCGCGCCGCCGATGGCGGTGGACAGGGCGGCGTTACCGGTCGACGCGGTGGACACCACACCGACGCCGAGCCGCAGCCCCTGGTCGATCACCAGGGCGGTCGCCCGGTCCTTGTTGGAGGCGCTGGGACCGGCGGTCTCGTCCTTGAGCCACAGCCCCGGCAGCCCCAGCCGTCGCCGCAGCCCCCGCGCGGGGCGCAGCGGAGTGCCGCCCACCGGCAGCGGATACCGGGTGGGCACGTCGGGCCGGGGCAGCAGGCCCTGATAGCGCCACATGCCGGCCCCGGAGTCGGGGCCGGGCAGGAGCGACTGGTCGTAGTCATAGGTGTACGTCTCGTGCCCGTGCGCGACGGACTCCAGCCGTGCCTCACCCACCGGTGCCTCCCCGCACGTCAGTTCTCGAAGAAGTCCGTCACCGAGACGGCGCGCGCATCGTTCTTCGCGCTGTCCAGGACGATGGCGCCGATCGCGATGTCGAGAACGCCGAGACCGAACGGCGAGAACACGACCGGCTCGTGCGGCTTCAGCTCGCACCTGCCGACCAGGACGTCGGCGAGGGTGCCCGTGACGAACCCGCGTCCGCCGGACAGCTGCTCGGCCAGGTGCGGGGAGGTCTGGGCGCGCAGGCAGTGGTCCACGTCGTCGACGATGTTCTGCGCGGCGAGCAGCGTCTGCGGGTGGATGTCGCGCAGGGAGACGTTCAGGACGGTCTGTCCCGGCGCGAAGCGCAGGGCCTCGGGCAGGTAGGGCGTTCCCGCGGTCGTGGCGAAGACGACCACGTCGCAGGCGAGCGCGGCGTCCAGATCCACGACATCGCCCGACCCGGGCCAGTGCCTCTCCACGTCGCCGACGAACCGCTGCGCCCGCTCGGGCACGAGATCGTGGCACACGAACCGGGTCACCGGCAGCTCCGTGTGCCTGAGGAACTCGGCGATGGTGCGTGCGATCACGCCCGTACCGACGAAGCCGAGACTGACCGGCCCGCCCTGCGGTCGAAGGGCCCGCGCCGCCAGGGCCGCCGACGCGGCGGTACGCACGGCGCTGATGTGGGCCGCCTCGAGGCAGGCCACGGGCCGGCCGGTCCGGTCGTCGTTGAGCAGGAGCACGGCTGACGCCCTGGGCATACCGAGGTCGTGGTTGCCCGGGAAACTGCTGATCCACTTGAGCCCGGGTATCCCGACCTCGCCGCCCAGGTACGCCGGCAGGGCGATGATGCGGTTCGCCGGCTGGTCCGGGAAGCGCAGGAAGTGGCTGGACGGGTTGACGGTCTCGCCCCGGTCGTGGGCGAGGTACGCCTTCTCGACCGCCGTCATGACGGCGTCGCGGGCGCCGTCGAGCGCGTCGACGGCGACCGCGTGCGGCACGATCTGAAACATTCGGACTCCTCACCACCGCGCCAGGACCGAGTCGATGCCCGGGAAGTGCTCAGCCACCCACTTCTCCGAGTAGATGGTGTCGACGTACCGCTCGCCGGTGTCCGGCGAGATGGCCACCACCGGTTCGCCGTTGCGGAACGTCGGCGCCAGGCGGCGCACCGCGGCGAGCACCGTACCGGTGGACCCGCCGACCAGCAGGCCGTACCGGCGCGCCACGATGTGGCACGCCGAGACCGTCTCCACCTCGGGTACGACCACCCGCTCGTAGTCGCCCCGGTCGACGAGCAGCTCGGGTCGGAGGCTCGCGCCCAGGCCGGGGATGAGGCGAGGGGCGCCCTGATCCGCGAAGAGGATCGATCCCTCGGAGTCGACGGCGATGATCCGGGTGGCCGGGCGGTTCTCGCGGAAGAACTCCAGGCAGCCCATGAGCGTGCCGGAGGTGCTCACCCCGACGAGCACCGCTCCGACATCGGGCAGCTCTTCGAGAATGCTGCGCGCGGTGTGCCGGTAGTGGGCGGAACTGTTGGCCCGATTGGCGTACTGGTTGGGCCAGAACAGTTTGCGGTCCTGCTTGAGCTGGGACCGGATGTAGTCGATCCGGGTCTGCAGAAAGCCGCCGTTGGCATCCCGGTCGGTGACGACCACCACCGTGGTGCCCTGCGCCCGCATCGTGCGGATGGCGGCCGCGTTGGTGTTGGGATCGGCGACGATCGTGAGACTGATCCCCCGGTTGACGCACACGGTTCCGAGTGCGATACCGAGGTTCCCGGAGGACGATTCGATCAGCCGGTCGCCCGGTCCGATGCCGGATCTGCTGATCAGATCCTCGATCAGCGCGACTGCGGTCTTCAGTTTGATGGACCCGGCGGGATTCAGACCCTCCAACTTCAGGCTCAGGTCGACCCCGGGCACGAACCCGGCCAGGTCGAGAAAGATGTCGTCGGTGACAATGTCGTACGCGGCGTCAAAGATCATCGGGCCTCGCTACGCCAGTGGTGCGTGGTCGGCATCGGCCGGTGGGCCGGCTCGGTATCCGCCGGGCACTCAGCCATCCTGGGAGTGGACAAGGCTTGCCGGACGCATGTCCGTCCAGTGCTTCTCGATGTACTCGAGGCAGGCGGAGCGCGAGTCGTCGTCGTGGACGACGACCCAGCCGTCGGGACAGGCGACAGCGGCGGGCCACAGCGAGTACTGGGCTTCGTCGTTCACCAGAACGTGATATCGAGCGTCGGCGTCTTCGAACGGGTTGGACACGAGCACTCCTCGTTTCGTCGTTGATCACTTTCGCTCGACTGGCGGGCCGGCCGTCTGCATCGATCGTCCGCGTCGCAGGCGGACCGGGCATCTTGCCCGTTGCCGACGCCCTCATCGACGGGATCCGCTGTTCGAGGCGTCGACCAGCACGTCGATCCGACCGGCCAGGTCCTTGAGTACCGGGGTGTCGACGAGCACCCGGACGTTGAACTCCACGTTCCAGGTGCGGCGGGCCGACAGCACCAGCCTGGTCGCGAGCATCGAGTCGCCACCGAGGTCGAAGAAGTTGTCGCCGCGGCCTACCGCGTCGACGCCCAGGACCTCCGCCCACATGCGGGCCAGGGCGAGTTCGGTGTCGGTGAGCGGGTCGGCCTGCGCGTTTCGCTCCCGCACTCCCCCGTCGGCGGGCACGGGCCGCGCGACGCCGTGCAGGAACTCGAGCACGGCCGCGCGCGCCTGGTCGTTGGCCGCCAGCTCCGGCCGCTCGCAGGGGACGCGTACGGTCCGCAGGTCGGTCGCGCCCAGCCAGCCGGCGTCGGCCGGATGGCCCTGCGAGATCACCTGGAGGACCGGGCCACGCGGAGGCGGCTGCTCGTCGTGGTGGGCCGACACGAGGAAGGTGAGCCACTCGACGTACACGCCCACCACGTTCTCCACCGGGCCGCTGACGTCGGCGTCGCCGAACCCGAAGGCGGCCAGTGCCAGCCTCGCCCGCAGGCGCAGATCCTCCCCGATCCGCCGCACCAGGGTCTCGGGGGTGGCGAGCAGCCGCTCGATGTCGAGCAGCGGGGGTCGTTCGACATTCGGCGCCCGACCCTCGACCTGCCGCACGACCTCGTGGTATTCGTGCAGGATCTCCGACGGCGGGGTCTGCTGCGGGTCGAGCAGCACGATGGGTACCGGACCGGCGGGCCCGGCCAGGAGCGCGGCCATCGCGACCGCCAGGGGCGCGGTCGCGCAGTACGCGACAAGGGCGACCGGGCGGTCCGGCCCCAGCCGCGCGAAGAGCTCGCGGGCGTACGCCGGAGTCGTGAGCACGGTCGGCATCGGCGAGGTCAGGACCTCCTGGCACTCGAATCCGGACCGGTCGAGGTGCAATTCGCTGATGTGCGCCTCGGGCCGCCGGCCCGGGTAGTCGAGGATGAGCAGCAGTGGATTGTCGGACACGGTCTCATCGCTCCCCTGCGTCGGCGGCTACCGCTGTGGTGCGGTTTCCCGGAGCCAGCAGCCGCGCGATGGCGGCACGATCGGCCTTGCCGCTCGACGTCCGCGGCAGGGACGGCAGCACCGAGATGGACGGTGGGACCGAGTACCAGGGAAGTTCCTCGCGGAGCGCGGTGAGCGCGGCGGGCGCGTCGAACTCCGCGTCGCCCGTGACGGTGACGGCGGCGCGCAGTTGGCGGGAGCCGGCGCCCAGGCTCACCGGAACGCAGATGGCCTCCACCACCCCGGGCTGCCTCCCCAGGCATGCCTCGACCTCGAGCGGGTTGACCCGGTACCCACGGATCTTCACCTCGTCGTCGGTACGGCCGAGGAAGTGCAGCATCCCGTTCTCCACGCTCGCCAGGTCGCCGGTGCGAAAGGCCCTGGTGTGTCCGTGCGCGGTCGGCGGGATCCGCACGTACCGCTGCGCGTTCAACGTCGGCTGGTTGAGGTAGCCCAGTGCCAGGGGCGAGCCGGCGACGAGGAGTTCACCGACGTTCGGGTCACCGGACTCGGCGATGTCCAGCAGGACCTCGCAGCCCGGCAGTGGCAGGCCGATCGGCGCCAGCGCGGGCCACGAGCTGCTCGGTCCGGTCAGCGTGTGCACGGACACGGTGTGCGACTCGCTCTGCCCGTAGTGGTTGTTGAGCACGCACCCGGGTAGCCGGTCGAAGAAGTCCCTGATCGCCGGCGTGCAGACCAACTGCTCGCCCGCGGTATTGATCTCGCGGAGGGCGAGGTTCGTCAGCGAGTCGAACGCCGTCGCCGCCGTCGCCAGCATGTGCAGCGCGACGCAGGGCAGGAACAGCCGTTCGATCCGCTCGCGGGCGAGCCAGTCCAGCAGCTCGATCGGGTCCTGCCGCAGCTCCTCGGGCATGATGATCAGGGGTCCGCCGCCGCCGAGCGTGCTGAGCGTCTCCTGGAACCAGATGTCGAAGTTCAGCGGTGCGAACTGCGCCGTCCGCAGGTCCTCGCGGACCGAGTGGTGCCGCTGCCAGGACGCCATGTTGTCGATGCAGCTGTGCGGCAGGGCCACCCCCTTGGGGTTCCCAGTCGACCCGGAGGTGTAGATGACGTAGACGGGAGTCTCCGGAGCGCAGCGGACGAACCTCAGGTCGGCCCCGGCCAGCGGGTCCACCTCGCTCCACGGCGGGATCGTGATCCGGCGCGGCGCCGGCAGCTCCGGGTCGGGTCCCGTGTGCAGCAGGACCTTGGCTCCGCTCTCGGCGAGCATGTAGGCCAGGCGCCTGCGCGGGAAGGTGCTGTCCAGCGGCAGGTAGGTGGCGCCCGCGCCGACGACGGCCCAGGCCGCGGCGACGATCGCCGCGGAACGGCGTCCGGTGACGGCGACCGTGTCGCCCGCGCCGACACCGGCGTCTCGAAGCAGCTCGCTGATCCGGGCGATCCAGGCGGCCAGCTCGCGGTAGGTCAACTGGTGTTCCGAGTCGGCGACGGCGAGCGCCGCCGGCCGGAGGTCGAGCGAACGCTCGAACGAGTCGAGCACGCAGGACGGGTCGGCCGTCCCACCCCAGAGTCCGGTTTCGGTGATCATCGCGAGGTGCCTCCCTCGAACGCGCTCACGATCTGCCCCGCACGCCGTACGCCCTCGACGAGTTCGTGCACCGCGCGGTCCACGTCGGACTGGGCGCGCTCGAAGCGTTCGGGTGAGGTGAGGTAGCCGTTGTAGAACGTCGCGCCCTCGCAGAGCAGACCGAAGGCCCAGATCCGGGCGGCGGAGGTGCCGTCCTGCGCGACGGGATGGCCCAGCGCGTCCACGTCGATCGACGCCACGACCGGGCTGTCGGGCCGGAACCGCCGGAGCACACCCCGTCTGGCCATCGCCCCGACCACTGTCGTGTCGTCGTGCGGGGAGCTGAGGCGGTCGGTGTAGCCCTGGTAGAGCCAGTCCGCGTGGACCGTGTGGCGGACCGGGAACGCCGTCGAGGACAGGGCCCAGGAACGGCTGTCGTCATCCCAGCCCACCAGGGGATTCGGCCCCAGGGACATCGACACCACACCACATCGCAGCAGGGTCAGGATGTTGGCCGACCGCTCCTCCTCCGGACCGATCACCAGGCGGTTGATCGTCTCCGCGTGGTAGCGGTAGAACCGGTCCAGCGAGGCGTCCGTCAGTCCCCCGAACTCGATCGCGTACCGGATGGTGTCGCGGACCTCGCGACACATCTCGGTCGCCGCCTTGAACGGGCTCCCCTCGAATCCCCGGGCCGCGTGCGCGATGTCGGCGGCCATCCACGACTCCAGCGACCGCTGGTACGCCTCGCCGTCGGCCGGCGGCGGGGAGTCCTCGGCGCTCGGCGTCACGGTCCCGTGGTACGCCAGCTCGGGGTCGAACTCGTCCGGCCCGGGCAGGTCGTCGAGCGCGTGCAGGCGCCCGGCGGCAACCGCGGCACGCGCACGGAGGAGGAACGCCTCGGCGTCCTCGGTGCCGGTCTGCTGGAGGATCGTCGCCCGGCGGTACGCCACCCGCAGTTCGAGCATGAGCAGCGGCAGGACATCCCTGTCGAAGTCCAGTTGCGGCGTTGCGGCCCGCAGCCGGTCGATCGCCGAGCGCGTGAACGCGACGGGCTCGTACGCCACGACCGACGACGGCGCGGGCCGCGCGCGGTACGGCAGGCCGGACCGGGAGAACACGACGATCCGCGGCTCACGGCCGCTCGGCACATACCGCTCCGGTGTGACCGTCCGGTCGAATCTGCCGCCCCGCCCCACGGTCAACGCGAGGACCGCGTCCGTGGCCGTCAGACCGAGGCCCGCGATGGCGACGGTCTCCGACGGCTGGACGGACGCGAGCTGCCCGGGCAGCGGGTAGGGCGTGCCGATCAGCCGACCGGCCGGGACACCCCGGTCGTCACGCGGCCGGGAGGGGCGCTGGCCGACCGTCACGAAGACGTAGTCGGCCTCGATGTGGTCGCCGTTGTCGAGGGACAGGATCGACGTGTCGCCCTTCTGCCGCAGATCCGCGGCGGTGGACACATGACCGATCAGGCGTACGTTCTCCGGGGCGTTGTCCCGCAGGCGCCTGTAGAACCACAGCAGATACTCCCCGAAGACCCGTCGGGGCAGATTGTCGTTCGGCCGCACCGGACGCCCCTCCGTGCCCACCGTGAAGCCGTCGTGCGCCACCCGCAGCCCTCGTTCACGCGCCCAGTCGAAGAGGGTCGGCCCACTCATCGCGGGCGCCTGGGAGACGGACCTGGGGGACGGGAACATCGAGACGTACGCACAGGCGTGATTGAGCAGCAGGTAGTCCGGCTGGTGGATGTCGTACTGCTGCGGCTGGGCGGGGTTGGGGTCGACCAGGTGCAGGTCGAACGTCAACTCCTCGTCGACGAGGGCCGCGTGACTGATGAGACGCTCCAGAACACCGAGCCCTCGGACACCGACGCCCACGATCGCAACAGTGACCGATTTTCTCCGTTGGTCCGGCGCGTAATGCTCATCCATCGCAGACCCTCCAAGTAAGCGGCAATGGGCCGACGACCGCACCGCATCGGCGGCCGCCACTGACAATTCCAGTCCCGTACGATCTGTCACACCTTCGCGATTGCCGCCGTCAGCGCTGCTGGTCGGCCATCGCGCGGCGATCACACCCGCAGGTCAGCGGCTATCCGTCCGAGCACCGCCGGGGAGTTCTCGAAGATCGCGAAATGGTCACCGTCGAGCACGAGTTGCGCGTACCGGTCGCTGGTCTCCTGCTCCCAGCCGGCGACCTGTTCCGGTGCCGCGAAATGGTCACGCGTGCTGGCGAAGGCCGTGATGGGGACCGGCAGACGCGGTTCGGGGTGGTAGCTGTAGATCTCGTTGACGTGGAAGTCGGCGACGAGCAGCGGCTGGATCAGCTCCAGCATCACCGGCTCCGCCAGGACCTCCTCGGGCGTTCCACCCAGCCGGCGCAGCACCACCGCCAGCTCGTCCGCCGGCAGCCCGGCCAGCTCGGTCCTGATCATCGGGATGCTCGGCGCACGCCGGCCGGCCACGAAGAGGTGGACCGGCAGGGGTCCGTCCAGACGGCGGATCTCACGGACGACCTCGAAGGCGCAGAGCGCCCCGGTGCTGTGGCCGAAGATGGCGTACGGCTGTCGTACCGTCCTGAGCACCTCCGGCGCGAGCTGCCGGGCGATCTCCACGGCCGAGGTCAGGGGCTGTTCGGAGCGTCGCGTCTCCCGGCCTGGCGGTTGGACGGGGCAGGCCGCGATCGTCGCGGGCAGGTCGCGGCCCCACGCCCGGTAGACCGCCGCACCGGCGCCGGCATGTGGCAGGCACAGCAGGCGGACCGCCGCGTCCTCGCCGGTCCCGAACGGGAACCACTGGTTTCTGGGCCGCACCCGTCCGGCGCTGCGCCCCGCCCCGCTACGCACGACCGTGCCCGGCGGCATCGGAGAGCCGGCCGAGAGGCTCGTCGGGCGCGGCGACGCCGTGCGCCAGCAGCGACAGGAATCGGCTGGACACCTCCGCCACGGTGGCCGGGTCGAAGGTCTCGGCCTCGTAGTTCCACTCGCCCGCGTACCCGCCGTCCCGGCCGGCCACCAGGTTGAGCTGCAGCGCGAACTTGGCGTACCGCTCCGGAAGGCGGATGACCTCCGCGGTGACGTCGGGCAGCGAGAACGGCTCCCACCTCATGTCGTCGACGACGATTGCCACATCGCACGGCGGCGGCGCGTCGGGAGCGGTACCCACGCGCGCCATCTGGACGATCGCCGAGTACGGAACGCCGCGATGCTGCATGGCGCCCAGGATCTCCGCCTTGGCGCCCCTGGCGAGTGCCCGGAACGACATGTCCGCCGTGACGGCCAGTCGCATCGGCAGCAGGCTGATGAGGACGCCGATCATGTCGTCGACCTCGGCTGTCCCGCGCAGCGACACCGGCGTCCCGAAGATCACCTCATCCGACTCGCCGTACTGCCACAGCAGCGCGGCCATCGCCGCCGCGAAGACGCCGAACGGTGTGGTCCGCAGTGTCCGGCTCGCGTCGCGTACCGCCTGGCCGAGTTCGGGGCCGATGTCGAAGGCGTGCCGTCCGGCTGTCGCGTTCCGACGACGGGCGTACTCCGGCCACCAGGCCGGAAGCGTGCCCGAGAGTGCCCCGTCGTCGTCCGTCGCCGCCTCGGATCCCGGCCAGGTCGGCGGGATGGTGCACGACCGGGGCGCGTCCCGCACCCGCTCGCGCCAGTAGTCGAGGTTCGTCGGGTCCAGCCCCACGGCCCGCTGGGTGACGGCGAGTTCGCCGGCCTGCACCGGCAGCGGCTCCAGACCGGGCTCCTGGCCGCGTACCCTGGCGATGTAGAAGTGCTTGAGCTCCCGCTGGAAGATGTTCAGCGACCAGTCGTCGATGACGGCGTGATGGAGCTGCACCACCAGGACGACCTCGTCCGGGGACACGCGGACCAGCCACGAGCGCATGGGCGACTCGCCCAGGTTGAGCGGTTTGCCGACGATCCGGCCCAGCTCGTCGTCGAGCGCCGCAGGCGGGCAGGAGAGCTTCTCCAGGCGTACCGGATCCGGGCCGGTGACCAGCTGCACCGGCTCCTCGTTCCACTCGGTCAGCCGGGTGCGGAGCACCTCGTGACGAGCGACGATCTGACTGAGCGCCCATTCGAGCGCGTCGACGTCGAGTCGCCCGCTGATCCGGCACACCCAGGCTTCCACGTGCCGGGACGATCCGTCCCACACGGCGTCGTCGACCCACAGCCCCTGCTGCTCGTAGCTCATCGGGTAGATCCGCGAGCGCGTGCCCGCGGCGGGGTTCGCGTCCAGTTCACCGCTCATCGGTGCGCCCCGCCCGGACTCGGGTGGCGGGCCGCGAGATCCGGGCGATCTCGTGCAGCGCCGCGCGGTCGACCTTGCCGTTGGCGGTCACCGGATACTGCGTCAGACCGCGAATGGTCTGCGGCACCAGGTACGCGGGCAACAGCCGACGCAGTTGATCGTGCACCCGCAGGGGATCGTCCGATGGACCGGACGGATCGGCGTCCGATCTCGGGACCAGGTACACAAGCGCCAGCCGGACCGGGACACCGTCGCTGTCGGTCACCGCGAAGGCGATGCAGTTGCGGACGCCCGGCAGCGAGCCCGCCACCGACTCGATCTCGGCGAGTTCGATCCGCTGCCCGCTGATCTTGATCTGGCGATCGCGCCGGCCCCGGTAGTGCAGGACGCCGTCGTCGTCCCACACCCCCACGTCGCCGGTCCGGTAGATCCGATCCGGGACCCCGTCGATGTCGACGGTCGGGAACTTCTCGCGGGTCAACTCCGGCTGCGCCAGGTAGCCGTTCGCCAGGCCCTGACCAGCGATGCAGATCTCGCCCTCCCGACCGGGCTCGCAGCACGTGTCGCGTTCGTCGAGCAGCACCACGCCGGTACCCCGTACCGGCGTGCCGACCGGCACTCCCCCGGGCACGTCGCAGTCCGCCGGCACCAGCCGCCGCAGCGTGGTGATCATGCAGCTCTCGGCCGGTCCGTAGGCATTCCAGAGCGGCAGGTCGGGATGGTGGGTCAGGAAGCCGCGCATGTGCTCCGGCGACGCCTTCTCACCACCGGTGTAGACGTGGGCAAGGCCGTCGAAGCAGTCCGGCGCCTCGTCGACGAACAGGTTGAACACCGACGTGGTGATCCATAGTGTGTCGACGCCGTGCCTCGACACGACCTGCCGCAGCGTGTTCGGCAGCAGGTAGCTCTCCGCGACCAGCACCACGGTGCCGCCCGTCGTGAGCTGCCCCCACAGCTCGAACGCGTACATGTCCCAGGGCAGCGCCGCTACCTGCGGCGTCGCGTGGCCGGGACCGAAGCCGTCGAGGCCCTCGGGGCCGAAGAGCCGCGTCACCGCCTGGTGCGGCGACAGCACGCCCTTGGGGACGCCCGTCGTGCCGGACGTGAAGAAGACCGTCGCGGGCGAGTCCGGTGGCACCGACGCCGGGTCGAACGCCCGGGCGCGCCACGCCGCGTCGTCGATGCCGCCATCCGAGGGCTGGTACCTGTCGAACCGACCGTCCCACTGGTCGTCCGCGGTGACGATCACCGCCGGCGCGATGAGATCGATGATGAGTCTCTGGCGCTCCGCCGGCCAGTTCGGGTCGAGATTCGTGTAGGCCGCGCCGGTCTTGAGTACGGCCAGTTCCAGCGCCACCATCTCCGGCGAGCGGTCCAGCAGGATCGGTACGACCTGCCCCGGCCCGACACCGCGGTCGGCCAGGTCGGCGGCGTAGGTGTTCGCGGCCGTGTCGAGCGTGCGGTAACTGATCGCGCGGTCGTGCCAGACCAGTGCGGGCGCATCGGGGTCGCGCGTCGCGTGCGCGGCGACGGCGTCGTGGATCAGCGGCTGGGAACTGCTCGGAGCGCTCATGCCTCGGCCGCCAGCACGGACTCGGACCGCACCCGGAGGGCGAAATCCGCGACCACGTCGTTGATGAACAGCCAGGCCGGCTCCGCCCGCCAGCCGCGCTCCTGTGCGAGGCGAGCGCAGATCTTGATGGCCGCGAGTGAGGTGCCACCGAAATCATAGAAACTGTCGGTACGACCGACCCGGTCGACAGCCAGTACGTCAGCGATGATGCGCGCGATCGACTGCTCCACTTCACCATCCGGCTCTATAAAGGCACTGTCAACGAACTGTTCCCTGGATTCACTCATCGAGATCCTCTGGTCGAGTCCACGATTGTCGATTGACGGTGGTGTCGGTGCTACTCACCCGTTGCGGACGACCCGACCCGTGCGTCGGTGGAGACGTCGCCCAGGTGTGCGCTCACCGCGCCCACCGACGGGTTGGCGAAGAAGCTCTTGAGGGGCAGCTCCACACCGAAACGCTCCGTGATCCGCGCGACGAGGACGGCCGCCAGCAGGGAGTGCCCGCCCAGATCGAAGAAGCTGTCGCCGACCCCCACCCGGTCGACGCCGAGCACCTGCGCGAACAACTCGCACAGGACCTCCTCCTGCGGCGAGGCCGGCGTCCCGTCACCAGCATCCGCCGCCGGAGCGGGTGAGGCCTGCTCCTCGATCTGCCCCGCGAACTCCAGGGTCCCGTCCGGACGCCACCGGACCAGATCGCCGGTCCGGTACATCCGCTCACCCACGCCGAACGGGCATGCGACGAACCGCTCGGCCGTCGCCCCCGGCCGACCCAGGTACCCCCGGGCGAGCGCCGCACCGGCCACGTACAGCTCGCCGTCGGCGCCCGGCGGCACCGGCCGCAACCGGTCATCGAGCACGAACACCCGCGTGTTCCAGATCGGACGCCCCATCGGTACGACGAGACCGCTGTCGTCGCCGGCGCGATGCGCGACACAGCCGACAGTGCACTCCTCCGGTCCGTACTCGCGGTGGATCTCCGCACCGCCGCGCGACCAGTCGTGTGCCAGCGACGACGGAAGGGTCTCACCGGCGACGACCAGCACCATCGACCGTTCGGTCGCCCGATCCTCCTGCCCGGCCATCGCCCGCAGGTCCGAGGGCTTGAGCCGGACCGGCGCCACCGGACCCGCCGCGCCATCGAGGAGTGCGGTCAGCGGCTCACCGCCCTGCGGGATCAGCGCGACCGTGGCCCCGGCCAGCAACGGCACCAGGATCGAGCTGATCTCGGGGCCGGACGACACCGGGGCGGCCACCGGCGCCGTGCTTCCCGCCTCGACGCGATAGGTGGCGGCGGCCCAGGCGCAGTAGTTGACGACGCTCCGGTGGGTGACCGTGACGCCCCTGGGGGTGTCCGTCGGGTCGGCGGGGTAAACCACGTACGCCGGGTGGTCGGGACGCAGCGCGGCGGCCCGCTCGTCGTCGGCGAGGGCGGTCCCCGGCACGCTCGCCAGCGCGGCGCGGGTGGTGGGGTCGTCCAGGATCATGACGGCGGGACCGCCCGCCGTGGGTACGCCGGCGGCGGTGGCCCCGTCGGTGAGCAGGACCGTCGGCCGGGCGTCGGCGAGTACGAGGTCGATCTCCCCGGCGGGCCGGTCCAGATCGACCGGCAGGTACGCGGCGCCGGCCTTGAGCACACCGAGCAGCGCGATGGCCAGCAGCTCACCGCGAGGCAGAGCGACCGCCACCGACTGCTCCGGACCGACCCCGCCGGCGGCTAGGTGCCGGGCGAGCTGGTTGGCGCGGTGGTCGAGCACCGCGTAGGAGAGGCTGCTCGCGCCGGAGAGCACCGCCGTGGCGTCCGGCGTCCGGGCTGCCTGCTGCTCGAACAGCTGCGGCAGGGTGTGCTCGGGCACCGACCGGCCGGTGTCGTTCCACTCGTGCAGGATCCGCTGCCGCTCGGCGTCCGCCAGCAACTCGTACTCGCTGACCGGCCGGGACGGGTCCTCGACGACCTGGCGCAGCAACCGCGCGAGCCGGTCGGCGAGGGCCTCGACCGTCGACTCGTCGAAGAGGTCCTGCGCGTACTCGAAGGTGCCACGGATACCCGCCGACGAGCCGTCGGCGTGGTGCATCGGGCGGACGAAGAGCGACAGGTCGAACTTGGTCGTCTCATGGCCGAACAGCTCAGGCTCGATCCGCAGGCCGGGCAGCTCCCAGCGGCGGGTGACCGCGTTGTCGGAGACGAGCATGACCTGGAACAGCGAGTGCCGGGACACCGAACGGGCCGGGTTGAGGATCTCGACCAGACGCTCGAAGGGCACGTCCGGGTTGGTGTACGCGGCGAGGTCGGTCTCGCGGATGCGGGCCAGCAGCTCGGTGAAGCTCGGGTCGCCGCTCAGGTCGGCGCGCAGCACGAGGGTGTTGACGAAGAATCCGACCAGGTCGTGGACCGCCTCGTCGGAGCGGCCGGCCACCGGCGTGCCGATCGGGATGTCGGTGCCCGCGCCGCAGCGGGACAGCAGGGCCGCCAGCCCCGCGTGGAGCACCATGAACAGCGTCGTCTTGTGCGCGCGCGCCAGCGCCTCCAGGCCGCGGTGCAGCCCGGCGTCCAGGGTGATCCCGATGGCGCCGCCACGGTCGGTCGGTTCGATCGGGCGCGGCCGGTCGTACGGCAGCTTCAGCTCGTCGGGCAGGCCCCGCAGGGCCGAGGTCCAGTAGTCCACCTGGCCGGACAGGAGGTTGCTCGCCTCGACGCTGTCGCCGAGCAGGCCACGCTCCCACATGGTGTAGTCCGCGTACTGGACCGGCAGCTCGGCCCACCCCGGCGCCTGGCCGCCCGCCCGGGCCCGGTACGCCTCGGCCAGATCGCGCATCAGGATCCCCATCGACCATCCGTCACAGGCGATGTGGTGGGTCATCAACAGCAGTACGTGCTCCTCGGGCGCCAGCCGGAACAGCCAGGCCCGGACCGGCAGCTCCGTCGTCAGGTCGAAGACGTGTCGCGTCGCGTCCTCCAGGAGCCCGGGCAGGGTCGCCTGATCCGCCTCCACCACCGTCACGTCCGGCGCCTCTTCGTCGGCGTCGACGATCCGCTGGTAGGGCTGACCGGCCACCACCGGGAAGACCGTGCGCAGCGACTCGTGCCGCCGGACCACGTCCCGCAGCGCCGACTTCAGCGCCGCCGCGTCCAGCCCGCCCTCCAGCCGCCAGGCGAACGGCATGTTGTAGACCGGGCTGGGTCCGTTCAGCCGGGCCAGGAACCACAGTCGCCGCTGCGCGAACGACAGTGGCAGCCGCTCGGGTCGCGAGGTGGGCACCAGTGGGGGCCGGGAGTCGCCGGCCTCGCCCATGGCCCTGGCCAGCTGCGCCACGGTCGGGTTCCAGAACAGCGCGCGGACCGGGACCTCCACGCCGAACACGGCCCGGATGCGGCTGATCAATCGGATGGCCCGCAGGGACTGGCCACCCAGATCGAAGAAGCTCTCCTCGACGCCCACCCGGTCGACGCCCAGCACCTGCGCGAACAGCTCGCACAGGATCTCCTCCCGCGGCGACGCCGGCTCCCGGCCGCGAAGCTGAACAGCGACATCCGGAGTCGGCCGCGGCCTCCGGTCCAGCTCCCCGCCATCGGCGTCGAAGCGATTAGCCATGGTCATCCCCATCCTGGCTGGAACAAGTCGAATCGCGCTGGTCACGCAACGGGTGCAATCGGCTGCCCGCGCGGTTGCGCGCAGCTCTCTGCGAGCGTCGCAGCCGTACGGCGCGTAGCCATCTCCGTTCTTGCGGCACGCCGCGGTGGGCCGGTCCGGCCCGCCGGGCAGCTACGGGGAGTCGCTGCGGGTCGTCCCCCTCCGCACGGGCTCGTCGAGCTGGTCCGGCAGACCGTCCCGACGGACGACACCGCGACGACGAACAGCACCGCCCGGCGGGTGGCTCCCCGCGCGGGACGGTGCTGTCCGCGTCTGGCAGGTCAGGAGTTCAGGGTGCCGTCCGTGCCGAGCCGGGACAGGACCTCGACGGTGGCCTCGGCGGCCCGTGCCGCCTCGCCCTCCTCCAGCACCAGCGGCGGCGCCATGACGACCACCGGGCCGTAGGCCCGGGCGATCACCCCGTGCGCCTGCTGAAGCTCCTTGACCACGCTGCTGGCAACGGGCGGCGGCATCGGCTCGCGGGTCGTGCGGTTGGCCACCAGCTCGATGCCGACCGTCGCACCCGTCACCCGGACCTCACCGACGGCGGGCAGCTCGGCCGCGGGCGCCAGCCCCTGGCGGAGCCACTTGCCGATCAGCAGGGACCGCGGGACCAGCCCCTCCTTCTCGATGATGTCCAGGTTGGCGAGC
The DNA here is from genome assembly GCF_006228125.1 of Micromonospora orduensis. GTDB lineage: Bacteria > Actinomycetota > Actinomycetes > Mycobacteriales > Micromonosporaceae > Micromonospora > Micromonospora orduensis. The sequence goes on from NZ_VDFY01000162.1 coordinate 52,819, forward strand.
GCCACGGCGCACCCCACCGGGTGGCCGCAGTAGGTGAAGCCGTGCAGGAAGCCGTCGCCGCCACCGACGACGTCGCCGATCTCGTCGCGCATCAGGGCCGCGCCCAGCGGCGCGTACCCGCTGGTGATGCCCTTGGCGGTGGTGATCACGTCGGGCGCCATGCCGCGCTCGGGTGAGGCGAACCAGCTTCCCGTCCGCCCGTACCCGGTGACGACCTCGTCGGCGATCAGCAGGATGCCGTGCCGGCTCAACACCTCACGTACCCGGGGCCAGTAGTCCGGCGGAGGCTCGACGACACCGCCACCGCCCATCACCGGCTCACCGATCATGGCAGCGACCCGTCCGGGGCCGATCTCCTCGATCGTCTGCTCCAGCTCGCGCACCAGGAAGTCGGTGATCGGTTCGCCGCCGTACATCTCCGGGTGGAACGGGAAGGGGGGCGACACCTTGCGGACGTGCGGCAGGGTCGGTCCCACCCCGTGGTGGACGAAGTCGAAGCCGGTGGCGCTTCCGCCGCCGTACGTCGAGCCGTGGTAGCCCATCTGCCGCGAGATGATCCAGGTACGGTCCGGCTCGCCACGCCGGCTGTGGTAGAGCCGCACCGCCTTGATCGCCATGTCCACCGCCTCCGAGCCACCGGAGGTGTACAGCACCCGGTTGAAGCCCTCCGGCGCGAGCGTGGAGAGGCGCTTGGCGAGCTGGATCGACTGGTCGTTGGAGAACTCGGAGAAGCTGGTGAAGTACGAGAGGCGCCCCACCTGCTCCGCCATCACCTCGCCCAGCTCCACGCGCCCGTGGCCGACCTGCGCCAGCCAGTTGCCGGCGCCGGTCATGTCCAGCAGTTCGTTGCCGCGGGCGTCCCACACGGTGGAGCCCTTACCCCGGACGATGACGCACCGGTCGGTGCTGCCGCCGGACAGGAGCGGGTGGATGAGATGCCGCCGGTCCAGATCCTCCAGTTCGTCCGGCGAGGTGGACAGCGCCGGCGTGGCCTGACTGATCGTCATGAACTATCTCCCTTGTGACGTGGTGGTCCGATGTCGCGACGCCGTTGGCGCGACGCGCTCCCGTCAGCCGCGCGCCGCGGCCGCCGCCGCCCGCGGCAGCGGCGCCATGCCCCGGATCAGATCGGCGGCCTTCTCCGCGATCGCGATCGTCGGCGCGTTGGTGTTGCCGCTGACCAGCGTCGGCATCACCGACGCGTCGACGATCCGCAGGCCCTCGGCGCCGAGCACCCGCAGCTCCGAGTCCGTGACCAGGCCCATCGCGCACGAGCCGGCCGCGTGATAGGAGGTCTGCGTGTTGCGCCGGAGGAAGTCGCGGATGTCGGCGTCCGACTCGGACGCCGGCACACTCAGCGGTCGCTCGGTGAACGGGCCGAGCGCCGAGCGTCGGGCGATGCTCAACGCGACCCGCACGCCCACCACGGCGGCCTCAAGGTCGGCGTCGTCGGCGTAGTAGTTGTGCGTGATCCGCGGCTTGGCCGTCGGGTCGTCACCGGCGAGCGTCACGCTGCCGCGACTGCGGGGCTGCAACACGAACGCCCCGAACGAGATGGCGTGCTGGTTGGGGAAGCCGAGGCCACCGTCCGCGAACATCACCGGCAGCGAGACGAACTGGAGGTCGGGCGTCGGCAGATCGTGGCGTGAACGGATGAAGCCGCCCGCCTCGGGCCCGTTGGAGGTCAGCGGGCCGGACTGCTGCTCGGCGAACTGCCGTTGGTGGCGCTCCTCGCCCGCGGCGAGCAGGCTCACCGGCTGGGAGTGCCCGTAGACCAGCCAGAACTGCGGATGGTCCTGCAGGTTCTGGCCGACCTGCGGCTGGTCGGCCACGACCGGGATGCCCAGCGCGGTGAGCAGGTCGGCCGGCCCGATGCCGGACAGCATCAGCAGTTGCGGCGAGTTGTACGCGCCGGCGGCGAGGATGACCTCACGCTCGGCCCTGATCGTGAACTCGCCGTCGGCCCGCTGACCGGCGACGCCGGTGGCCCGGCCGTCCTCCATGACGACGCGGTGCACCTGGACGCCGGTCTCGATGGTGAGGTTCGGGCGTTCGGCCGCCGGATGCAGGTAGGCGGCGGCGCTGCTGCACCGCATGCCGTTTCGCTGCGTCACCTGGAAATACCCGAAGCCGTCCTGATCCGGGCCGTTGAAGTCGTCGTTGGCCGAGTAACCGGCCTCGATGGCGGCGGCGATGAACGCGTCGGACATCGGATTCCGGGAACGGTTCTCGCTGACCGCGAGCGGCCCACCGGAGCCGTGATATCCGGAGGCGCCGCGTTCGTTGTCCTCGGCCCGGACGAAGTAGGGAAGAAGCTCGTCGTAACTCCAGCCGGGCTGGCCCCAGGAGTCGTAGTCCAGCCGATTTCCGCGGACGTAGATCATGCCGTTCATGGAGCTCGTGCCGCCCAGCACCCGGCCCCGCGGGAGGTAGATCCTGCGGTCGGCGCAGTACGGCTCGCCGTGGCTGTCGTAATCCCAGTCGACCTGCGTCCGGAAGAGCTTGGCTCCCCCGGCGGGCACGTGGATGTTCGGGGATGTGTCCGCCGGCCCGGCTTCGAGCAGGCAGACCTTCACGTCCGGGTCCTCGCTGAGTCGCGCCGCGAGAACGCATCCGGCCGAGCCGCCGCCGACAATGACGTAGTCGTACAATCCGTCTACCCCCTTGAATTCGTCGCGGGATGAGCCGATGTCTGCGACATCGGCCACTCACGCTCCAACCAGAAGCCAGAACAATCCTGTTCGGCCGGGCCGGGGGCCACATCTTCGCGGTTGCCCACTCGCGCCGGGAGCGCCCCGACACCCGGGCTCGTGGACGGTTTCGGGTCGAGCCGCACGTTCGGAGAATCGCCCCTCGTGTCACCGAACTTATTGTCAGACCGGCGTTTGACATCGGTGACTGGAGGCGAATGTGGAGAACCAGCGTTCCGCGGTCGCGCCCTCCATTCCCCTCGTGCGGGACCGCCTGCGGACCGAGGTCACGGATGCCGCCGCGCGCCTGGCCGAGCTGCTGTCGACGTTGCCCGCTCCCGCCGACCGCGACCCGTACCAGCGGAGCCGGGCCGCCGCCGCACACGGACGTGCCCGGGCCGCGCGGCGTCGACTCCTGGGCGCGCAGGCGCACCAGCTCGGTCGGGAGATCGTCGGGCAGGGCCGGCATCGACGGTCGCTTACCGACATGTCGTACCGGCTGGCCGACATCGTTCCCGGCCTGACCCCGAGCCGGGCGGAGATGCGGCGGGAGCGGGGCCTGCGGCAGGCCGCCAAGGAGGGTCTCGAGATCGACCAGGGCATCGCGTACGCCGCGCTGCTCAGGTCCTCCGCCGGCGGCGCCCTCCTGCGCTCACAGCGGCTGCCCACGGACGAAGCCCGTGCGCGGCTGCCCGAGTTCCAGCGGACCGGCGTGGTCGAGATGCCCGTGGTGTCGCTGCGCCGCACGGACGGGGTGGCCGAGATAACCGTCGCCAACCAGCGCTACCTCAACGCGGAGGACGAGGCCCTCGGGCAGCAGCTGGAGATCGCCGTGGACCTGGCTCTGCTGGATCCGGGCGTCCGCGTCGGCGTCGTGCGGGGCGCGGTCATGCGGCACCCGAGGTACGCCGGTCGTCGGGTCTTCAGCTCGGGCATCAACCTGACACTCCTGTGCACCGGACAGATCCCCTTTCTGGGCTTCGTCATGCAGCGCGAGATCGGCTACCTGAGCAAGATCCAACGAGGTCTGTGGGATCCCCGGCAGCAGGCGGACCCGGCGGCTCGGGGCGGCAAGCCGTGGATCGCGGTCGTCGACGGGTTCGCCATCGGCGGTGGCATGCAGCTGATGCTGACGTTCGACTACGTGATCAGCCCGGACACCGCCTACTTCACGCTGCCGGCGGCGCGCGAGGGCATCGTGCCCGGCGCGGCCAACCTCCGGCTCAGCCGCATCCTCGGCCCCAGGCTGGCCCGGCAGGTGCTCCTGGGTGGTCGACGGATCGAGGCCCGCGATCCGGTAGCGGCCCTGCTCTGCGACGCCGTCGTGGCGGAGGACGCGGTCGAGGACGCGATCGACCAGGCGGTGCGCGCCATGGACAACCCGGCCGTCCTCGCCAATCGGCACATGATCACCGCCTTCGAGGAGCCCGATGATCACTTCCGCGGCTACCTCGCCGAGTTCGCCGAGGTCCAGGTACAGCGGTTGTACAGCCAGGACGTCCTGCACCGGTTGGAGCAGCAGTGGATGCAACGGCAACACTGACCACCGGCGCGCACCTGCACGCCGACGACCTCCATCGCAGCGTGTCGAGCCGGCAGGTCGCCGCCATGACCATGCTCAACGAGATCGTGGCCGAGTTCCCCGACGCGATCTCGTTCGCGCCGGGCGCCCCCTACGAGCCGTTCTTCGCGGACATCGCGGTCGGTCCGCTGCTGGACACCTACGTCGAGGCCCGCAGGGCCGCCGGCCTCAGCGAGGAGGCGGTACGCCGACAGCTGTTCCAGTACGGCCCGAGCAAGGGGATCATCAACGATCTGGTTGCCGCCGCGCTGCGGGCCGACGAGGGCATCGACGTCCCGCCTGACGCGATCGTCATGACGGTCGGCTGCCAGGAGGCGCTGTTCCTCACCCTGCGCGTCCTGCATCCGCCGGGCGCCAGTCTGGCGGTCACCGATCCGTCGTACGTCGGCGTGGTCGCGGCGGCCGACGCCCTCGACATAGCGGTCCACCCGGTGCCCGATGACGGCTCCGGCCCGGACCTGGCGGCCCTGCGGGCGACGTGGGAGCGGGAGAGGGCGGCGGGGCGTCGCCTCCGCGCGCTGTACGTCTCCCCCGATTTCGCCAACCCGTCGGGAATCCGGCTTCCGCTCGCCGCCCGACAGCGCCTGCTGGAGACGGCCTCGGCGCTCGATCTCATCCTGATCGAGGACAACCCGTACGCGTTCACGGCCGCCTCGGACGACCGGCTGCCCAGCCTCAAGGCGCTCGACCGGACGGGGCGGGTGGTGCACACCGGCACCTTCGCGAAGGTCGCGGTGCCGGGTGCCCGGGTCGGTTACGTCGTGGCCGACCAGTGGGTCACGTCGCGTTCCGGCCCGCCGACGCGACTCGCCACCATGATCGCCGCCGCCAAGAACGCGGTCACCCTGAACACGTCCCCGCTGGCCCAGGCCCTGATCGGCGGGCTCCTCCTCCAGCACGAGGGCTCCATCGCCGCGCTCGGGCGACGTAAGGCGGCGCACCTGCGCGGCAACCGGGCCGTCCTGCTCGAACGGCTCGTCCACCACTTCGGCGAGCCCGGTCAGCCGGGCCCCGGGGTTCGCTGGTGGGCGCCCGAGGGCGGCTACTTCGTCCAGGTCGAGCTTCCGGTCGAGGCCGACGACGCGCTGCTGCGGCACTCCGCCCAGACGTTCGGCGTGCTCTGGACGCCGATGCGCGGCTTCCACCTCGACGGCGGAGGCGAGCGCCGGATCCGGTTGTCGTGTTCCTCGCTGGAGCACGAGGAGATCGTCGAGGGCACCGCCCGGCTCGCCGACTTTGTCAACGCGTTGTAGCGAACCCACCGTACGGACCCGGCGGCGCCCGCCGGCGGCGTTGGCGACCGGTGCGCATGCCAAGGAGGAGCAGTGAGCGACGACCTCTCGTCATCCAAGCGGCGGCCGACAGCCGACCAGCTCGCGTGGTACCTGGCCGAGCAGACGGCGTTCTGGGCCGGTGGCCTGCACCACAGCCGGGCGGTGCTGGTCGAGGACGACGTGGTCCCTCCCGCGGTGGCCGCCGCGTGCACGGATCTCCAGCGCCGCCACCCGATGCTGAGGCGGCACTTCCAGGACGTCGACGGGGAGCCGCTGCTGGTTCCGGGCGACGGCTGTCCGGTGGAGTTCGCCGTCGCTGTACCTCGACCGTTGGCCACCGCGCTGGCGGTGGCCGCGGCCGACGCGAGCCGTCCCTTCGATCTGGACGGACGACCGGCGATCAGGGTGGTCGTCTATCCGGTGGAGGGTGGCAGCACCCTCGTGGTGCTGACCATCCACGCCGTGCTGGGCGGCCGGTCCGTGGCGTCGCGCCTGCTCGACGAGCTGGGTGAGCGCTACCGGTCCACGGTCACCGGTCCGCCCTGGCCGTCGGCCGACACGGTGGCGATCGAGCGGGACGACCGGGGCACCGCGCTCGACAGCGCCCCCGGCGCGCCGACGGTGGCAGCGCAGCCGATCACGTGGCCCACCAGCCGCGGCCGTGGGCGCAGCGACGGTCGGTCGATCATGACGGCCTGGTCGCTGGACGAGAGCCACACCGCGCTCGCGCGACAGTTCGCCGACCGCGCGGGCGTCTCCCTGGCCACGGTCCTGCGGTGCGCCCTGCGCGTCCTGCTCCTGCGCGAGACCGGCGAGCGGGACATCCCGATCGGCTCACCGCGGCCCGGCGGAACCGGCGACCCCGACGTCGTACCCGAGGGCATCCAGGTCCTGCACCACGTCCTCGACCCGAGCACCTCGGTCGTCGACACGGTCCGGGCCGAGCACGCCGCCGCGACGCGGCCGCTCGACCATCCCGACGTGCTGGGCGCGCTGCTGTCGCGGCCGTTGCGGTCCGAGCGGCCCGCCGGGGCCGACGTCCAGGTCGGCTTCCGGTACGACACCGCGGACGGGCCGCGCACGAGCTGGGCCGGCATGGCGACGCGCGACATCGATCTTCCGGTGGCGCACTCACCCTACGAGCTGGAGTTCGACGTGACAGTCGACGGCCCTCGGGTCGTCGGCGCGTGGCGCGGCGCGGTCGGGCTGTTCGACGAGCACACCCTGGAACGGATGGGACGCAGCTACACGACCCTGCTGCACGGGCTCGTGCGGTGTCCCGCCGCGCCGATCGGTGACCTGGACGTGATCCATCCGACCGACCGGGCGCGGCTTGCCGAGTGGGAGGCGCCGACCCCGGGCGTGAGCGGTACGGACACGCTCGTCCACCTGGTGGACCGGTGGATCCGCGGCACGCCCGAGCGGCCGGCGGTGGTGATGGCCGACACCGTCCACAGCTACCGGGACCTGGACGATGCGGCCAGCCGGGTGACGGCCGCGCTGCACGCCCTGCGCCTCCCGCCCGAGTCACCCGTCGGCATTCTCGTGGCCCGCCGTGTGGAGCTGCCCGCGCTCCTGCTCGGAGTCGCCCGTGCCGGCCTGGCCGCCGTACCCATGGATCCGGATCATCCCGCTGAGCGCCTGTCGTACATCGTCAGTGACAGCCGGTGCGGCGCGGTGGTCACCGACGGCGCCCTGCCTGACGATCGGGTGGCGGCCCTCGGCGCGCCTGTGGTGTCGCTGTCCGACCTGCTGGCGGCCGACCCGGCGCCGACCGACCGGGGCCCGCACCCCGACGCGCTGGCGTACGTGCTGTACACGTCCGGGTCCACCGGCCGTCCCAAGGGTGTCGCGGTGACCCACCGCGGCCTGGCCAACTGTCTGGTGGCCACCCGGGAGCTGCTGGGATTCCGGCCGGACCAGTCGCTGCTCGCCGTCACCACGATCTCCTTCGACATCGCGATGCTGGAGACCTTCCTCGCGCTGGTCAGCGGCGGACGGACGATCCTGGCGACCAGCGCCCAGGCGCGCAACGGTGTGGAGTTGCAGGCCGCCCTGCGCCGGTACCGGCCCGATGTCATGCAGGCCACGCCGATGACCTGGCGCATCCTGTTCGCGACGGGCTGGCCCGGGGACCCCCAGCTGATCGTGTCGTGCGGTGGCGACGTCGTCCCGCCCGAACTGGCCAGCCGCCTGGTCGCGTGCACGAAGGAGTTCTGGCACACCTACGGGCCCACGGAGGCCTCGATGTACGCGGTGTGTGAACGACTGCCACGCGGGCCGCAGACGTCGATCGTGCCGGTCGGCCGTCCGCTGCCCGGCGTATGGCTGCGGATCCTCGACGACGCGGGCTCACCCGTGCCGCCGGGTGTCATTGGCGAGCTGTACATCGGTGGTGTCGGTGTGGCGCGAGGTTACGTCGGCGCGCCCGGGCAGACCGCTGAACGTTTCGTGCCCGACCCGACCAGCCCGGGCCGCCGGCTCTACCGCACGGGTGACCTGGCACGGTGGCGCGCCGACGGCCGGTTGGAACTCCGGGGACGCAACGATCGTCAGGTCAAGATCCGCGGCCACCGGATCGAACCGGACGAGATCGAGAGCGTCCTCAACGGCCACCCGGACATCGCGGTCGCCGCGATCGTGGTGGCCGGCAAGGACCGCGAGAGCAGGAGCATCGTGGCGTTCCTCCAGCCACGACAGGCAGGCGCCGGTCAGGACCTGGTGACCCGGGTCGCGGCGCACGCCCGCGAGGTGTTGCCGGCGTACATGGTGCCGGCCTCGTACGCGCTGCTTCGCGCGATGCCCCTGACCGCCACCGGCAAGATCGATCGGGTCGCGCTGGCCCGGATCAGGCCCCCGCGACAGAACGGCGCCGAGGACGACCCACAGACCCGCTGGGTGTACGACGCATGGCGTACCGTCGCCGGCACCGAGCGCCCCGACGAGGCGCAGCTCGCCGGAGACCTGCGGCTCGCCTGGAAACTGCGCACCCACGTACGGCGCGAGCTGGGCGTCCAGCTTCGCCTGGACGACATCGTGACGGCGTCGACCGCCGCCGGTCAGGCACAGCGGATCCGACAGGACCAGCTCGCCGCGGGCGGCCCGCCCCTGCGCTGGTCCGGCCGTACCGATCGGACGCCGCTGGTGCTCCTCCAAGGGGATGCCACCTGGCCGGCGCAGGCGGTGGCGGAGTTCGAGCGCTGGTTCCGGGTGGCGATCCTCGACGTCTCCGACGGGCACGGCCGGGACGTGCCGGCGCGGCTGGCCACGCTCGACGCCCCCGGCGGCGCGGTGCTGGTGGCCCGCGGTGACCTGGTGACAGGCGCGGCCGAGTTCGCCCACGACCTGCGCGAGCGCATCGGCGTCGGGCCGAAGGTGCTGGCGGTCGAACCACCCGCGCCCGGACATGGGCAAAAGCGCGCTCCACAGTGGGTGGCGAGCCGCGACCACCAACTCCTGCGCGCGTGGCGGGCGACGGCAGAGGACGCCGACCTCGTACTGCTCGCGGTGGATGACGACGCGGCGGTCGACTGGCCGCTGCTGGCGTCCGTCGTCGCCGCGATGGGCTGACCTCCGGCGGTTCGGACGGCGCCGGCCGACCGCCGCGCCGCCGCGCGGGCGGGCGGCCGGGGCACGGCAACGGTGAAGTGGTTGAGCGTCGCGCGACGGGGCGACGGTGGTACTCGTGGAAACGACCAGTCGTCCGCGCAGAGGACGGTCAAGGCGGGAGATCTGACGTGTCATTGGTTTTCGACTACGGCGCCGACCGGGACGGCAAGACGCCGTTCACTCCGCCGTCCCAGTACGAGGAACTCCGCAACAAGTGCCCCGTGAGCCAGATCTCCATGTGGGACGGCAGCAAGGCCTGGTTCGTCACCCGGCAGAAGGACGTCCGGGCCGTCTTCGCCAGTGAGGCGATGAGCGCCGACAGCCGTACGCCCGGCTTCCCGCTGGTGTCCCCCGGCTCGGAGAGCCTGGTCGAGGACAACCCCACGTTCGCCCGGATGGACGCTCCCGAGCATCCCCGGCAGCGCGCCATGGTCAACGCCGAGTTCACCCACAAGCGGGCGAACGAGCTACGACCGCAGATCCAGCAGATCGTCGACGATCTGCTGGACCAGATGATGGCGAAGCCCGGGCCGGCCGATCTGGTCACGGAGTTCGCCGTGCAGGTGCCGGCGCGGGTGATCTGCCTGATCCTCGGTATCCCGCACGAGTACCGCGACTACTTCCAGAGTCTCACCCACACCATCTGCGACCACTACTCGGGTGAGGAGGCGATCAGGGACGCGAACGAGAAGCTGACCCGGTTCCTCGCCGACGTGATCGAGCGCAAGGACCGGGAGCCCGCTGACGACCTGCTGAGCCGCCTCGTGGTGGAACGCGAGCGTACCGGCGAACTTCGCAGGATCGACATCATCTCGATGGCCCGGGTGATGCTCACCGCCGGGTTCGAGACGAGCGGCAGCGCGATCGCGCTCGGCATGGCCGCGCTGTTCCTGCACCCCTCGGAGATGGCGGCGCTGCGCGAGGACCCGAGCCTGATGCCGGGCGCGGTCGACGAGCTGCTGCGCTTCACGACTATCAACCACACAGGCATACCGCGGGCCGCCCTCGCCGACACCGAGATCGGCGGGCAGCAGATCAAGGCCGGCGACGGCGTGTTGGCGTACCTGCCCTCGGCGAACTTCGACCCCGAGTTCTTCGACGATCCCGAAACGCTGAACGTACGCAGGAAGAACCGCGGCCACGTGGCGTTCGGGTACGGGCCGCACCGGTGCCTCGGGCAGCACATCGCGCGGGTCGAGCTGGAAGTGGCCTTCGAGACGCTGCTGCGCAGGATGCCGAACCTGCGACCCGCCGTCGATCCCCAGGAGATCCGCTTCCGGCGGCCGACGTCCTCCTTCGGCGTGTACGAGCTTCCCGTGAGCTGGTAGTCACCCCGTCAGCGCGATCGTCAGCAGCCGGAGATGGATGGTCAATGACCGCGAACACGGACACCGCAGAACTCGACCTTCCCGCCCCGCCCGAACCCGGCCTCACCGCGGACCAGGTGGTGGCGAGAGCGGAGGCGATGATCCCCGAGCTCATCGAACGCCAGGCCGAGGCGGAGGAACGCGGCTTCTACGCCGAGGACATCCACGAACGCTTCGCGCGCAACGGCTTCTACCGGATCCTGGTGCCCCGCCGCTACGGCGGGTACGAGTTCGGGATCGAGACGTTCCTGCGGGTGTCCATGACCCTGGTGCGCGGCTGCTCGTCGACCGGCTGGATGTACAGCCTCGGGGCCGCGCACGCGCTGATGGCCGCCACGTTGTTCGACGAGCGGGCGCAGGCGGAGATCTTCGGTGGCGGCGACTTCATCTGTCCCAGCACCTCCGTCCCCAGCGGGTCCGCGGTACCCGCTGAGGGCGGGGGCTGGACGGTCGACGGCACCTGGTCGTACTCCTCCGGCGCGCCCTACGCCACCCACTTCATGGGCCATGCGCTGATGCCGGCGCGGGAGGGGCACCCGCCGGCGCCGCTGCTGTTCGTCGCGCCGCGCAGCCAGTGGGTGCGGCTGGACGACTGGGGCCAGCAACTGGGCCTGCGGGGCAGCGGCTCGCACAGCATCAGGATGGAGAACGGGCACATCCCGGACCACCTGGCGCAGCCCGGTGTGCAGATCGCCGAGTACGACGCGACGTCCGGCACGCCGGGGCGGACGCTGCACGGCAACCCGGAGTACGGTGGCGCGCTGCTCACCTTCATCAACTTCATCAACTGCTCCATGGCGGTCGGCATGGCCCGGGGAGCGCTCGACGCGTACGAGGATCTGCTTCGCGTCCGGACGACTCTGGTACCGCCGATGGTCCCCCGCTACCAGGACCCGGACTACCAGCTCTGGTACGGCGACGCCGTCGGGATGATCGGCACCGCCGAGGCCGCACTGCTGAACGCGGTCCAGCAGTGGCATGACGCGACCGTCCGAGGGCCGGCGGCGGTGACCAGGGAGGTGGACCTGCGCCTCTCGGCCATCTGCCGGCACGTGGCCAAACTGTGCTGGGATGCGGTGGGCGGCTACATCATGCCGACGGCCGGTTCGAGTGCGGTCCGGCACGGTGAGCGCCTGGAGCGGGTGTGGCGGGATATGTCCACGCTGCGTACCCACGCTGGTCTCTCGGTCCTGCTGCCCACGATCGCCATGCGCCAACTCGCCAGGACGCTTGTGCACTGACCACCGGCGCCGTGGGCGCCCTGGACCCCGTTGCCGGTCACCCACCGGCGACGGGGTCCTCGTGTGTCGGCCTTCGCCACCAGCGCGCGACGTCCCCGTTTTCCCGCGTGACCGCCCAGGGCGTGAGACGGCACCGCCCGGCGGGGACTTCCCCGCCGGGCGGTGATCTCACAGTCGGGCCGGTACGGCCCCGATCGTCTCATCCGTCACGACGCCGCCAGCTCGAGCCGATCGGGCCCGTCGCTGATGATGTCGAGGAAGCACTGCTGGATGCGGTCGGCGAGCTCGGCGTCGTGCATGTCGGTCCGCACCTGGAAGACGATTTCCAGGCCCTCGGGGACCGGCGCCACGATGAGCATGACGGCGAAGAAGCTCATGCCGGCGAGCCCGGCGCCCTCGTTCAGGAACGACCCGGAGACGCCGCCCAGGCTGATGCTGGGCGTCGAGGTGTAGTTCAGCGCCACCATCCGGTCCATGTGAATCAGACCCTCCGGGCCGCCGAGCACAGCTCCCATCTCCTTCGGTACGACGAGAACGTCCCGCGCGGCCATCGCCCGCTGGTACGTCTCGCGCATTCGCGCCAGGATGTGCGGACCGGAGTGGGACGGTCCGTTCGGCCGCAGCAGAATGTTGCCGACCCGGTTGGTGACGGTTCCGTCGATCACCTCACCGGAGTTGTTCGCGATCGGGACCATGACCGCGAAGTCCGGCAACCCACCCGCGCGGACCAGGGTCTCCACGTAGACGGCCGCGATACCCACCGAGGGCGGCATCCCCTTGGCCCGGGCGTAGTCGTTCCAGCTCTGCAGCTGCGACTGCGGCACCAGGAAGCTGCGCAGCGCGGCCGGACCCGGCGCCGAATATCGCGAGCCCTCCGGCATCGGTGGCTTCTCGGTCGATCCGTCGCTGCGTCCGGGCAGCTCACAGGCCGGGAGGTCGCGGAGCTCGTCGCGCCAGTACTGCCGCTGCGCCTCGATGTTCGCCGACGCGAGCTGGTGTCGGAAGTCGCAGGCCATCTCGGCGAGCGACGCTGTACGGATCGGCCACTGCGGCTCCTTGCCGGCCACCCGCGCCGCGTACGCGACCGACAGCTCGGTGGTCACGATCTCCGCGGAACGGCCGTCGAACCCCGCGTGGTCCACGGCGAGCCCGAACAGGAGGCGTCCGCTCTGCCCGCTGCGGACGAGCACACACCGCCACACCCTGCCCTCGTCGACCCGCAGGGGCACCCAGAGCGCGCGCCGGAGCGTCTCGGCGGCGGCCTTGTCGGTGTCCTCCTCGCCCAGTCGCTGGAACTCGACCTGTCCCGGGTCGGCCGGTACCTCGGCCAGGCCGAGCTCCGGCCCGCTGAGGTACCGGGCGTGCAGCGCCTGGTGCCGGCGATGGACGTCGTTCGCCGCGCGTTCCAGAGCCACGTCGTCGATCTCGCCGTCGAACCACCAGGCCAGCTCGACCGTGATCTTCTGCGGGACCGTCTCGGCCTGCATCGGCGTGATCGCCACGAGTTCGTCACCCTCGCCGCCGGAGGGCTTGGCGGGGCGGCCCTGCTCGTTTCCCGCCTTGGCCCGGGCTTCGTCGATCCAGGCGGCGAGCTGGGCGACCGTGGGGGTCCGGAAGATCTGGGTGAACCTGACCCGCACGCCGGTGATCTGCTCCAGCCGGGCACAGGCAACAGTCACCCACACCGAGTCGAGTCCGAGGTCGAAGACGGAAGCCGTGCGCGGCAAGCCGGGAACGTCGAGCATCTCGGCGAAGATGCGCTCGACCATGACCTCCGTCTCGCCTTGTGGGCTCTCGTCGGCGCCGATATCGGGCGACGGAGCGGTGGGGGAGGTCTCCAGGGCCTCTTGCTGCGTCATTTCCACTCCTCGGAGGGGATGGGAAGGGCTGGCAAACAGGATTGGCCAGAAGCTGAGGATTGCCCGGACTTCTTCGGGATCGCACCTCACGGGTTGCTCCCCGCCGCCGCTCCTGTCGGCCACCGAACGGGTCGGCGCAACAGCCGAGAGGCATCCGCGAGGCCCCGGTGCCACGGTGGATTCCGCGAAGGACATTCCGCTCCGGGCTCGAATGGGGAACAGGCATGGGTTCCAACTCCACCCGGGAACAGCTCGCCGCGCAGGTCGCCCAGGCACCGGACGCGGAGCTGCCCGAACCGGTGTTCGCCAACCCGGCGGCCTACCGGGCACCCGACACGCCGCGACAGGAGACCCTGTGCGCGCTGTTCGCGGAGGCCCTCGGCGTGACCCGGGTGGGACTGGACGACAACTTCTTCGACCTGGGCGGCCAGTCACTCAACGGCATCCGGCTGGTCAACCTCATCAACAAGGCGCTCGGGCTGGACCTGTCGATCGACGAGTTGTTCGACTTCCCGACCGTCGCCGAACTGAACCAGCACATCGAGAGTTGAGCGGTACCGGACTGTGACCTCGCATCACATCGTGACCAGCAGGAGGCAGGCGTGACGACAACCGACGCCGAGGGTCGGGCCGCGGCGGCCGGAGTGGCCCCGTTGTCGCTGAATCAGGAGTTCAACAGCCTCTTCGACGGGGGTGGCGACGACGGCCCGTTCGGTTGTCGCAATTTCGCGGTCGGCGGGTGGCGCGTCACCGGTGGGCCGGTCGACCCGGATGTGCTGCGCGACGCGCTGGCCGACGTGGTGGCCCGACACGAGGCGCTCCGGACGCGAATCGCCGGGCCACCGGACGATCGGTACCAGGAGATCCTGCCGCCGAGCCCGGCCCGGGTGGACGTCCGCGATTTCCCGCCCACCCCCGAGGCCTCGCGCGCGGAGCTGGCCGAGACGCTGCTGCACGAGATCGAGACGGAGACGATCAGCGCGTACGAGGCGCCGTTCGTGCGCGTCGTCCTGGCCAGGTTCGACGACCGGGACGCGGTCCTGGTCCTGATGGGACATCACCTCAGCGTCGACGGGCAGTCCCTGGCGGTGATCATGCGGGACCTGGCCAACCGCTACGCCGCCCGGACCGGGCACAGCGTGCCGGAGCTGCCGGCCGCCCCGCAGTACCGCGAGTACGGCGCCTGGGAGCGCGAGGCCGCCACCTCGGTCGTGGCCCGCGACTACTGGCGCCGCCACCTGGACGGCGCCCAGTACACGGCTGTCGCCACCGACCTGCCGCGCTCGTCCGGCCTGCCCGAGACGACGGCTCGGCACCGCTTTCTCATCCCGGCCGACGTGATGTCGTCAATCGACCGCGTCGCCAGGTCGAACCGGACCACGCGCTTCATGGCCATGGCCGCGATCTACCAGTTGCTCGTGCATCGGCTCACCGGCGTCACGGACGTGGTGATGGCGACCTTCACGCCGGGCCGTGGCGGGGGGCTCTTCGACGAGACCGTCGGTTCGCTCTACAACTTCGTGCCACTGCGCACGGACCTCACCGGGTGCGCGTCGTACGAGGATGTGCTCCGGCGGACCCGGCGCACCTGCCTCGAGGCCTTCTCCCACGACATCCCGACCATGCAGATCTTCGCCGAGGCGCCGCAGCTGATGGACTCCGCGATGACCGACAACACGACGGCGATGGTGCTCGAGAGCGTGCCCACGAATCCGGTCGTGGACGCGCCGGGTGACCTGAGATTCGTCCGGATCACCCGTCTGGTGAGGTCGCAGGAGTTGTCGTCCGCGGTGCCGGACGGGGCGCTGTGGGACGTGAACCGGGATCCGTCCGGCGTCGGCATCGGTGCCGTCACCTACAAGCGGAACCTCTTTCGCCCGGACACGATCGCTTCGATGGCGGCGGAGTTCGGCGAGATAGCCCGCGCCTTCAGCTCCTCCCCCGGCGCGTCACCGGGCCTGGTGTAACGCACTCAGGACGGCGACACCTCCCGCGGACGGCGAAACACCACCCGAGAAGAGGACATCCATCGTGACCAATAGCATCCCGACCATGCGATTCGGTATGTTCATCCCCCAGGGTGCCGACTTCGACCTCGTCGGCATACCGCCGGCCGAGCAGTGGGACATACTCCGCGGTCTCGCCCAGGCCGCAGACGCAGGTCCGTTCGATTCGATCTGGGTGTTCGACCACTTCGTCAGTGATCCCCCGTCCGAGGAGTCGGCGTTCGAGGCGTGGTCGATGATGGCGGCGTTCGCCGCCTGCACCTCACGGGTACGCCTCGGGCAGCTCTGCACGTGCATGGGCTACCGCAATCCGGCGTACCTGGCCAAGGTGGCGGCCTGCGTCGACGTCATGTCCGGCGGCCGACTGGACGTGGGCGTCGGCGCCGGCTGGAACGAGCACGAGTGGCGCAGTTACGGCTACGGCTTTCCCAGCACCGGCGACCGGCTGGGAATGCTCGACGAGGGCGTGCAGATCATGCGGCAGCTGTGGACGACAGGCAGGGCCACGCTGATCGGCAAGCACTACCAGGTCGACGGTGCGATCAGCCGGCCGCTGCCCCTTCAGGAGGGCGGCATCCCGCTGTGGGTCGGGGGCGGCGGCGAGAAGAAGACGCTGCGGATCGCGGCGAAGTACGCGCAGTACACGAACTTCGGGGCGTCACTTGACGGTTTCACCCACAAGTCCCAGGTCCTGGCCGAGCACTGCCGGCAGGTGGGTACCGACTTCGACGCCATCGTCCGGTCGGTCATCCTCAACGTGACGATCGGTGAGACCGAGAAGGAGGTCGCCGAGAAGTTGGCGTGGACCCGAGCCCAGTACGCCCCGGTGCTGCCGGCGGCGGAACTCGAGTCTCTCCTGCGTTACTGGAGCGAGGGTCTGATCGGTACGCCCGAACAAATCGTCGAGCAGTTGACCAAGGCGGGACGGATGGGCGTCGGGTACGTGAACGCCAGATTCGTCGACGCGGCGTACGACCGGTCGAGCATCGATCTGTTCGCCGACAAGGTGATTCCGGAACTCACGAGATAACCCCGCGACCGGAGCACCGGCGACCCCACCCGCTCATTGCTCCTGTGCGGCACACCGCGCCGCGCGGCTGAAGATTTCCGCTGCAACGGTTATCATCGATGCCGCTCTGGTTCGTCGCTGATGTGGAACCGTGAGGTCGAACGGCGGACTGGGTCTTCGATCGACGAGGTGAGGGAGCGGCGGATGTCGGCTGGCGGATTTTCGGCGAAGCGACTGGTCCGGGTACGGGACCTGCTCGAGCGACACGTCGACTCCGGTTTCGTTCCTGGCCTGATGATGGTCCTGGCCCGCCGGGGCGAGGTGCATGTCGAGGCCAGGGGCACTCTCGCGTTCCAGGGCGCGGGCTCGGGGGTCCCGATGGCGGGCGACACTATCGTCCGTCTGGGGTCCATGTCGAAGCCGATCGTCGCGGCGTGCGCGATGACGCTTGTCGAGGACTGCACGCTGCGCCTGGACGACCCGGTGGACGACCTGCTGCCGGAACTGGCGGACATGCGGGTGCTCGGCGATCCGACCCGGCCCCTGGACGAGACCGATCCCGCTGCCCGTCCGATAACGCTGCGGGACATGCTGACCTTCACGATGGGCACCGGCATCGTGATCGCCGAGCAGGACACGGCCCCGATCGCCGACGCCCTGGACTCGATCGGCCGGCCGCACCTCGACGAGTGGGTGCGCCGCCTGGGCGCGCTGCCCCTGGTCCATCAGCCCGGTGAGCGCTGGATGTATCACACCGCCGCCGACGCGACGGGCGCCCTCATCGCCCGGGCCACCGGCAAGTCCTTCGGCGAGGCCCTGCGCGAACGGCTCTGCGATCCGCTCGGGATGAAGGACACCGGCTTCAGTGTGAACGCCGACTGCCTCGACCGGTTCTCGACGGCGTACGACCGGGACAGCACCCCCTCGGGCGAGGCGGTCGTCGAGGACCTGCCGGACGGCCCGTTCAGCCGGCCGGCGACGTTCGAGAGCGGCGGCGGCGGGCTCGTCTCGACCGCCGACGACTTCCTGGCCTTCGCGTCCGCTCTGCTCGCCGGCGGCACCCACCATGGCGAGCGGGTGCTTTCGCGGGCGTCGGTGGCCCTGATGACCACCGACCAGCTGACGCCCGAGCAGAAGGCGATCTCCGGCTTCTGGCCCGGGTATTTCGACAGCATGGGCTGGGGTTTCGGGATGTCCGTCATCACCCGGCGCACGCGCGTCGGCCCCTCGGTGGGCAGTTACGGCTGGCCCGGCTTCTACGGCACGGCCTGGTACAACGATCCCGCCGAGGACATGACGGCGCTCGTCATGATGCAGCGGGCGCACATGGGCGACCAGACCCTGCCGATGTGGAACGACTTCTGGACCACCGCCTACCAGGCGATCGACGACTGAGCCGGCACCCGGCTCGGAATGCCCGGACGGCGTGACGCCGTCCGGACACCCACCTCAGCCGGTCTGCCCGAGCCCGGCCTCCGCGGCCGCTGCCGCGTACGTCGCCCGCAGCTCGGCGAAGACCGACGGTGTCCCCGGCTCACGCGGGACGCCCAGGTGCTGCTCGCGCAGCTCGTCCATGAACCGGTCCCACAGCTCCGGTCCGCCCCGCTCGAGCAGTTCGACGCGGGCCGAGAGCTCGTGGCTGGCGGGCATGTGTCGCCGGCCCCACGAGCCGAGCGCCGCCATCACCGGCACGAGCTGCACGCCCGCCTCGGTGAGGCTGTAGCGGATCTTCTGCCGGTGGGTCGGGTCGTCCGCCCGCCACAGCAGTCCGTTGTCGACGAGCCGCCGCAGGCGGTCGGCGAGGATGTTGGAGGCGATCCCCTCGCGCGACCCCGCCAACAGCTCGCGGAAGTAGTGCCGGTCGCCGAACATCACATCGCGGAGCACCACGAGCGACCAGCGGTCGCAAACCGCCTCGACGGCCAGGTTGATCGGGCAGCCCGACCGGTACACGGAATCTCGTACGTCAGTCATCGTCGCTGACGGTACTTCGCAATCGGGCGTGTTAACGTCTCTCGACCACTTTTGTTCTGCAATCAGTTGCGGAGGGCTGATGGAGCCGACGAGCGAACGCATCGACTGGCGCTACAGCGACGACGGCGCCGAGCTTGTCCCGTGGGCCGACGCGGTGGCGAGGCTCGCCGCCGCGGGGCTCGCCTGGGTGGTGACGGTGCGTCCGGACGGCCGTCCACACGCGACCCCGATGGTGCCGGTGGTCCACGACGACAAGGTCTACTTCCACACCGGCAGCACCGAGGTGAAGTACGCCAACATCCAGGCCAATCCCCGCGTGCTCGTGCTTGCCGGCGACACGGAGTGGGAGCGCGGCCTGGACGTGTCCGTCGAGGGGACGGCCGCGCCGGTCACGGACGACGCGTTGCTGCGGCGCATCGCCGAGCTCTACAGCGGTTGCTGGGACGGCCGTTGGCAGCTCGACGTCCACGACGGGGTCGTTTTCTCGAAGTCGGCCGGCGGCGAGGTCGCGGTCTTCGAGGTGACGCCGCGCAAGGCGTTCGGCCATACGAAGGGCGACCCGTTCAGTCAGACCAACTACCGCCTCTGACGCCGGTCCGCGGCCCGGTACTCCGGTGCCGGGCGGCGGCCCCGTGGGCGACCCGTTCGGGTCGTCCGGCACGGACCGCCCGCAGATTTCCGCGAATGGCACGTCAACCATTCCTGTTCTCGTGAGGCGCCGCGTCCCTCGGATTCGGCATTCCGCCTGCCGCTGAGCGTTGTCAGCGGCATCTCTTCCGCACGGAGTCCGCCGTCTGCACGGCCGCGGACCTCGGGGCGACAGCCCCGCCGCCGCACCTGGTCTGACCCGACATCAGGCCAGGTGTCCGCCGACCTCGAGCCGGTGCCCGGCAATCTCCAAGATGCAGCGTCCGCGTCCCGGAATGCATTGTCGGAGTACGAGCACAATGCGGCTTTGGCCAACCGTGCCAAGGTGGCTGAGATGCGGAAGGAAGATCTGCGCGTGACCGTTGACATCGCCAATACCCAGGGGCCGGAGGACCGGACACTCGTAGCGGAGTTTCCCGTTCTTCCACCCAACCCCTACGACTCCACGATAGTTGGGGTGGGCACGGCCTCGTCCTCCACGTCCTTCTCGCAGCAGGACCTGCTGGACACCTTCGCGATCTCCGACCCGAAGATCCGCTCGGTCTTCCTCAACAGCGCGATCGGCCGCCGTTTCCTCGACCTGCCGCTTCCGGCCCAGGACGGCACCCCGTCCCCGGAGACGCAGGCCGACCTGCTCGATCGGCACAAGCGGCTGGCCGTGGACATGGGGATGCGCGCCCTGCAGGCGTGCCTGGACGACGCCGGCGCGACGGTTGCCGACATCCGGCACCTGTGCTGCGTGACGTCGACCGGGTTTCTCACGCCGGGGCTCAGTGCCCTGCTCATCCGTGAGCTGGGCATCGACCGGCACTGCAGCCGGAGCGACATCGTGGGGATGGGATGCAACGCGGGGCTCAACGCCCTGAACGTGGTGTCGAGCTGGTCCGTCGCCAACCCGGGCGAGCTCGCCGTGGTGTTGTGCGCCGAGGCCTGTTCCGCCGCGTACGTCCTGGACTCGACCATGCGCACGGCGGTCGTGAACAGTCTGTTCGGCGACGGCGCCGCCGCGGTGGCCGTGGTCGGTCGTCCGGTCGGCAGTTCGTCGGGCGCCTCCGGCCATCCGCGCATCCTCAAATTCGCCAGTTGCATCATCCCGGACGCCATCGGCGCCATGCGCTACGACTGGGACAGCGACCAGAACCGGTTCAGCTTCTTCCTCGACCCGCAGATCCCGTACGTGGTCGGGGCGCACGCGGAGATCGTCGCCGACCGTCTGCTGGCGAACACCGGACTGCTGCGGAGCGACATCGCGCACTGGATCGTGCACGCCGGCGGCAAGAAGGTCATCGACGCGGTGATGGTCAACCTGGGACTGAACCGCCACGAGGTCCGACACACCACAGGTGTCCTTCGCGACTACGGCAACGTGTCAAGCGGCTCGTTCCTCTTCTCGTACGAGCGGCTCCAGCAGGAGAGAGTAACCGTCCCGGGCGATTATGGAGTGCTGATGACCATGGGTCCTGGTTCCACGATCGAGACAGCGTTGATCCAGTGGTGAGCGCGGAAACCGTCCGGACCGGCCGGGGCGGCCTGTACGCCGCCGCCGGCGCGCGAGGTGATGTCGAGCTTCGCATCGATGGCTCACAACCCTTGAGCCGGGAGTCCGTGGCCGCGGTGGAGGCCGCCTGCGCGGCCGCCGAGTCGGACCGGACCACGACCGTGCTGCCGGTGCGGGTGACCGGTACGCCCGGCAAGGACTGGACACACGGCCTGGACGTCGCACTGGTCAGCAAGTGGGAGCGGGCACTACGCCGGCTGGAACGCCTGAACGTCACGACCGTCGCGGTCGCCTCCGGCGACTGCGGGGGCCTCGCCCTGGACGTCCTGCTGGCGACCGACTACCGCATCGCCACCCCCGACATCCGGCTGTCCCTGCTCGTCGACGGGGAGGCCACCTGGCCGGGCATGGCGCTCTTTCGACTCGCACAGCAGTCCAGTGGGCCCCGTCTGCGCCGGGCGATCCTCTTCGGCGCCCACCTGGACGCGTCCGAGAGCGTCGACCTGGGCATCGTCGACGAGCTGACCGACGACCCGGCCACGGCCCTGACCGAGGCGGTCGAGATGGTGAGCGGTCTCTCCGGCAGAGAGCTGGCCGTGCGCCGGCAACTGATGTTCGACGCCGCCACCACCAGTTTCGAGGATGCCCTGGGCCGCCACCTCGCGGCCTGCGACAGGGCGCTGCGGCGGTCGGCTGCCACGGCGCCGTAGCGGAACCGGTTCCCGCCTCAGGGGAGGGGCGGGTACGGGGGAGTCGGATCGTCGCTCGCTGGCGGCGACGGTCCGACTCCCCCATCTTCATGACACTCCGAGGAGACGACGGCCCGGCCCGGGGCGGCAGAACGCTGTTCCGGGCCGGGCCGTCCGCGCCCGCGGGGCCAACCCACCGGTCACGCGACGGGCGACCGATGCTCCGGTGAGCATCGGTCGCCCGTGGTGACAGTCGGACAGCTCAGTCGCGCGGACAGTTCTGGTAGACCGCCAGCTGCCACCGGTCGTCGCGCCGGACCAGGATCCAGGACGCCCGGATGGCGTCCCGGTCCGCCAGTTCGGTCTCGCCCGACGCGATCACACCGCCCGTGGTCAGCAGCGCCACGGCGCCGTCCGCGAGCGGCTTGAGGTCGATCGGGGTACCGGTGACCCGCGTACCCTCGTAGGGGCCGGCGTAGCTGGCCGACATGAATTCCCGGATCTCGTCGCGGCCCTTCTTGTACACGCCGGGAAGGATCAGCGTTCCGTCCTGGGTGAACAGGTCGGCGAAGGCGTCGGCGTCGTGCGCGGCCCAGGCCGCGACCATCCGCGCGGGTACGGCGGCGATCTCGGCCTGCTCGGCGCCGGAGATGGACGGCGCGGCGACCGGAGAGGGATTGGTCGTCATGGTTCCTCGCTTTCGTCGTACCGAATTGGGCACTGCTCTGATCGGGTGAAGACGCGGGCAGGCGACCCGGGCGCCGGCGCGGTCAGCGTGGAAGGGACCGGGCGAACGTGCGGATGTCGCCGACCAGCAGCTGTGGCTGCTCCAGGGCCGGGAAGTGGCCGCCACGGTCGAACTCGGTCCAGTGGGTGAGGGTAGGCATGATCTGCTCGGCGAACCGGCGTACCGGCCGCACCGCGTCCTTGGGGAACGACGCGACGCCCACCGGCATCTCCAGCGGCCACGGCCCGGCCCAGGTTCTGGCGAAGTCGGCGTCCATGTGGCTGGACTCGTAGTACAGCTGGGCGCTGGACCCGGCGGTCGCCGTCAGCCAGTAGATCGACACGGCGGTGAGGATGTGGTCGCGGCTCACCGCGTCCTCGGGCACCTTCGCCGAGTCCGTCCATTCCTTGTACTTTTCGGCGATCCAGGCGAGCTGCCCCACCGGCGAGTCGGTCAGCGCGTACGACAGCGTCTGCGGACGGGTCGACTGGATCCGCTGCCAGCCGGTGCCGTCCTGCATGAACCGGGCGGTGAACTCCAGCCGGGCCAGGTCCGCCTGGTCCAGGCCGGCCATCGCCGCCGGGTCGGGCGGCGGGAAGGTCACGCACATGTTGAGGTGGATGCCGACGACGTGCTCGGGGTCGGCCAGGCCGAGCCGCAGCGAGATCGGCATACCCCAGTCGCCGCCCTGAACCGCGTACCGGTCGTAGCCGAGGCCGCGCATCAGCTCCTTCCACGCGTCGGCCACCCGACCGGTGTCCCAGCCGACCTGTCCGGTGGGGCCGGAGAACGCGTACCCGGGGATCGACGGGATGACCAGGTGGAACGCGTCGGACGGCTCGCCGCCGTGCTTGACGGGGTCGGTCAACGGCTCGATGACCTCCAGGAACTCCGCAACGGTGCCCGGCCAGCCGTGGGTCATGATGAGCGGCAGCGCGTCGGGCTCAGGTGACCTGATGTGCATGAAGTGCACGTTCGTGCCGTCGATCTCGGTCACGTACTGCGGGTACTCGTTCAGGCGTGCCTCGGCGGCCCGCCAGTCGTAGGCACTTCGCCAGTGGTCGGCCAGCTCCCTGAGGTATCCCAGCGGCACGCCACGGTCCCAGCCGACGCCCGGAATCTCGTCCGGCCAGCGGGTGCTGGCGATCCGCTGTTTCAGATCGTCGAGCTCGGACTGCGGAATCTCGATACGGAATGAGCGCATCCTGCACCTCCTGAACTAGTCGCGGGCCACTGCGAGCGGCGCCGGGGCCGGGGACCGGCGCCCGGCATGCCGCAGCGTCCGAAGAACCCGGCCGGGACGAAGGAGAGCGGTCGGCTCGTCGACGAGGCCGGCGACCCTCATGAGGGCGTTGGTGAGGCTCTCGTCGTGGACCGCGGCCCGCTGGAGCCGGGCGACGTAGCTATTGATCATGCGTACCCGGGGGGTTCGTCGGCCCTCCACTCCGGCGTAGCCGAGGTCCGCGACCGCCGCGAAGTCCCAGGGCGAGTCGATCTGGCGCGAGATCGCCTGGAAGAACTCCCGCGCCGGCGGTACGGGGGACCTACTGAGCTGGTCGGCCAGCACCCGCGACTCGATGGCGGCGACAGCCATGCCCTGCGCGTACACAGGGTTGAAGCTGCACACCGCGTCGCCCATGACCAGCAGGCCCTCCGGGAAGCGGGTCAGCCGCTCGTAGCGGCGGCGCACGCTCGCCGGGAAACGGAACATCACCGGGTCGTCGATCGGCTCGGCCTCACGGATCGACTCGTAGATCTCCGGAACGGGCAGAGACCTGACGAACTCGAGGAAGCCCTCGGGGTCGGTCGGCGGGTGGTCGCCGAGCACGCCCGTGAGGGACAGCTCGACACGGCCGTCTCCCCCAGGGAGCCGGTAGTAGAAGGCGCCGCGCGGATGCGAGGGGGTCGCCGCCGCCATGATCGCGATGTCGCTGCCGAAGGGGTCGCGAGGCACCCGGTAGTGGCGGGTGGTGTAGGCCAGGTCGACCTTCACCCGGTCCTCGGCCGGCCGGGCATAACCCAGCTCCTCCAGCCAGGCCGGCGTCCGTGACCCCCGGCCGGTGGTGTCCACCACCAGGTCGGCGGGCAGGATCTCCGGGCCGGAACTCCCGTCGCGGGGCTGCACCCGCACGCCCGTGACCCGACTCGCGTCGGGGGTCGTCTCCAGCCCGACGATGTCGTGCTGCTCGAGGAACCGCACATTGCGCAGCTCCTCCACCCGATCGCGTATCAGCCGCTCGATGACGGGCCGGGTGCACGGCACCGACAGCAGGCCCGTCTGTGCCGGCCGGAGTCGCATGCCGTTGAAGTACCAGCGGATGTCGCCGCTGAAGTCGCCGGGCTGGACGCCGGCGTCCTCCAGGTCCGTCATGAGGCCGGGGAACCGCTTCTCGAGGATCTGCTGGCCGCGGGCGACCAGACCGTGGGCGTGGCGGCCGTGCGGGACGCCGCGCCGGTGGCCAGCCACCCCCGCCAGCTCGTCACGATCCACCACGAGCACTTCCGCGTAGACGTCGGCGAGTACGTCGGCGGCGAGCAGGCCGGCGAGGCTGCCACCAAGTACCACCGCCCGGTTACCGAGCTGATCAGGCATCGCGATCTCTTCCTCCCCTGTGGGCCAAGAAACGTGCGCCCTCGCGTACCGGCGGCCGCCGTATCGGGCAGGCGAAGGCCCTTCTTCGCCGCATGGGCCCCGGCAGAACCAGAGCCAGCATCGAGGATGGCGGCGGGCCGGACACCTTCCACCGTGCTACGGGACCAGGTCACGACGCCGCCGGGTACCGGATTCCGACTGGGCACCGTCCGATAAGGAGCCGCGCGCCGGTGCGCGAAGGATGGTGAGGGACGACGGTCGACCGAGTCGATCATGGTTGGCCGTGACCCTCCCGGGTCGCGGCCAACCCCGGTCGGCGAGGCCACGGGCCGCATCGGGCGGCACGAGCGCTTTAGGGAGCGGCATGACGCATTCGGGCGACGAACCAATCCTCCGGCGGCTGAGCCCCGGAGACGCCGATCCGATCCTGGTGGCCGACTTCCAGGCGATGTCCATGTCACCGCGCATGAGCGAGATGCTCAGCGAACGGATCCAGGGCCGCGCCGTCTTCCAGATCGATCCGATCGGCGTGCTGTCCGAGGACCGCCTGTACGTTCCGTTGCCGGATCTCGCCGCGGCCTGCGTGGACGAGTTCCTGACCGCCGGCGCGGACCACGGCCATGTGCACGTCGTCGGGCACTGCAGCGCCGCGCCTCTGGCACTGCGTGTCGCGGGCCTGTTGGCGGCCACCCGTCCGGTCACCGCCGTCCTGGTGAACCCGACGTGGCCCGGCGACGCCGATGTGACCGCGAAGTTCACCGAGTTCCTGGGCAAGTTCGGCCCGGCCACCCCGGCGCCCCCGGATCTGACGGCAGATCCTGCCCTCGTCATGGCGGGGATGGAACGCACCCTCCTCGACGAGGTGACGGCCCTGGCGGTCAGCCGGGGCCTCAGCGGCTCGGCGGGGGCGTTCACCGACCTGATCGTGTGGTACCGCGCGTGGCTGGCCTTCCTGCTGGCCGGGCGGAACGACACGCAGATCGGGCTCGCCGCCGGACAGGCGGCCGTGACGGTGCTGTCCGACTCCCCCTCGACCGTCACCGTGCCCGGCCGGACCGAGGATGCCTACCTGGTACGCGAGCTGCCGTCGCAGCCGGTCGGTACGGTCACGCCGGAGCTGGCCGAACTTGTCGCCACGCACATCGTGCCGACTCTCCGGACCGCGGCGCCCAGCCCGTCCCGCGTCACCGGCCACACCGCCTAGCCGCAGGCCCCGTCGCTCGCAGGGGGCGCCCCGCCGCGGTCGTCGATCGGCTGCTGGACGGGCGCCCCAGGGTCGGTTGGCCACCGTCACCGTCGGCTGAGAACGCGCGCAGGTGACGGATGGAACCAGTCCGCGCACGTACCTGTCGCGCCGGCGCCGCTCCCCTGCACCCCGTCACGGCAGGGCCGGCCGGACCGATCCGTCGGTCCGGCCGGCCCTGCTCCCATCCGCGTCCTGGCCGGTGCTCCTCGCGAAGCACCGGCCAGAACCGTCTCGATCAGCTCACCGCGCCGGCGGGCTTCGCCTCGACGAGTTCGGCCGCGTCCGGCCTGGTCCGCTCACCCCAGCGCGCCACGGCCGGCATCAGCAGGGCCGGCAGGAGGAAGAACACGCCGAGTGCGAGCAGACCGGGCAGGCCAAGGCCCAGGACCACACCGAGGAGCAGCGCCGGAGCCATCACGGACCCCATGCCGCCGATGATCCCGCCGACGCCGTCGTACTGCCCCTGCGCGTGGGCCGGGGGCAGGCCCATGCCGAGGGCGAACCCGCCGGACGTGTGCATGATCTCGCCGAAGGTGTGCACGGCGACGGCCGCGACCACCATCAGCAGCGCCGCCCAGCTGGGCAGCCCCGCCGCGAGGCCCAGCAGCGAGCTGCTGAACAGGAAGAACACGCCGGCGCGTCGCCACGCGTTGCCGCCCTGGCGGAGAGTCTTCACCTCACCGCCGAGACGGACCTGGAGCATGATGATCAGAATCGTGTTGATCACCAGGGACAGCGGGATGGCCCAGCGCGGCGCGTTCGTCTCCTCGACCACCCACAGCGGAAGCAGCAGCGTGAGGACGTAGAACTGCGGGTGGATGGCAGCCGCGAGCACCGCGAACGAGACGTACGGACGATCACGCAACGCGATCCAGCGCGGCCCGGTGGCCGGCTTCGGAAGGGGCGGGTAACTCGGCAGCCTGGTGAGCACCGCCCAGGCGACCAGGAAGCTGATCACGTCGAGGACGATGAGCGTCTTGAACGCGGTCGCCGTGCCGAGCTGGATCGCGATACCGCCGGGGATCAGGCCGAGCGACAGGCCCAGATTCGTGATGGCGTGGATCGAGGATCGGTAGCCGGCCGCCTCGTCGCCGGCCACCCGTCGCAGCAACGCTCCCTCGGCCGTCGCGACCGCACTCGACGCCACCGCGTGCACGGTGGCGGCGAGGAGGAACGTGACGAAGTTGTTGATGAAGAGGAAGGCGAACATCGCGGCGGCGTCCAGCAGCAGCACCGCCTTGACCACTTCGAGCGGGCCACGCCGGTCGGCCATCTCACCGACCATGAGACCCGTCACCAGGGTGACCAGAGCCGCGGCGGTCAGACCGACCCCGACCTGCGCGGCGGGCAGGTCGACGATTCGGGTGAAGTACAACGGCAGACTTCCCAGCAGCAGCCCACTTCCGAATGTGGTGATGAGCGTGGCCAGCGCGTACGAGCGCCTGGGGCCCGGCTCGGTGGGAAAAAGGGAGCTGACTACGCGAACTGGATTCCATCGCGGCATGGCTCCGCCTCCGATCTCTGTGTCGGTCGCTGGCAGCACGATCTCGGATCCGGCCTGCCGGTCACATCTCCCGGATTGCCCGACGGTGTGGAGACCGAGCACGCGACCCGCAGACGATCGCGGGCTAGCTGGTCGGCGGCCGGCTACACCCGGCCGCCGAGGGCGGTCAGCCCGAGCAGGCTGTCGGCCTGGCTGAGCTCCTCGACGCCGCGGTCGTAGACGGAGTAGGTGTGGAAGATGTTCCCGTTGTCCTGGATGAAGCAGCTCAGGCCGACGATCTCGACAGGCGTCTCGCTCACGACCAGCTCGATGGGCGTGCCGGCGGCCAGGATCTCCTCCTTGGACTCGAAGTTGTACATCACCGGGGCGACGCGCTCGTCGAGCGTGACGTGGAAGTCGTAGTTGAAGTCGCTGCCGAACGACGAGTACCACGGGAAGGGCAACCGCCTCCATTCCCTGCTGGCCCGCAGCTTGGCCAGCGAGGCCCGGGACACGGCGACGAACGCGGTGTCGCTCGCCCGCACGGCCGCGAGCACCCCCGGGTGGAGCCGACCCGAGAAGGCCGAGCAGCTCGGGCACGCGTCGTCCCAGGTCGGGTCGAACATGAGGTGGAAGACGATCAGCTGGCGACAGCCCTCGAACAGCTCCGGCAGGCTCACCGGCCCGCGCGCGCCCTGGAAGACGTAGTCCTTCTCGATCCGTACCATCGGCAGCCGACGGCGAGCGGCGACCAGCGCGGCATGCCGCGGGGCGAGCTGTTGCTCCGTGGCGAGAAGCTCCCTACGGGCCGTCAGCCACTGATCGCGGGAGACCACCTGCGGCAACACCATGAGCATCTCCTCTTCGGTCGACGGCGCCCTCAGAGGCGCCGAACCTCGACTGCCCGCCCACATCGTCGCTTCGGGGTCGGTCTGCCGATGCCCCCGAGTCCACGGGAGCAGCCGTGGACCCGTCGGGTGTCAGGGGGTTGGGGGGCCCGTTCCGGGCGCCGGGTGGGCAGGACGTCGGCCGGTGTGCAGGGCCTCACAGCATGCCGGATCACGACCCGTCCGTCCACAGTAGAGCCAGCGACGGATTGGGTCGGGCTCTCGGCGCGGGCCTCAGCCGGCCTCGACCACGGCCCCATCCGAGCCCGACCGGCTCTCGAGGTCACCCGTGCAGAGTGATGACGGATCGTGTTGCTCCGCTCACGGAGGCCCCTCATGAACAGTGCCATCAAATCCGCCATCGCGCGCATCTGGGAGGGCTACAGCGAGCCGCTGTCGCTCGACGAGATCGCGAGGAGCGCAATCCTCAGCAGGTTCCACTTCTCCCGCGTGTTCCGCGCCGCCACCCGGGTCTCCCCCGGGAGGTACCTGTCGGCGGTCCGCATCTACCAGGCCAAACGCCTGCTCGCCACCACCTCGATGAGCGTCACGGACATCTCCCTGGCGGTCGGCTTCAACAGCCTGGGGTCGTTCACGAACCACTTCACCGACAGCGTGGGAACCTCACCCAGCCGGTTCAGACGAATGTGGACCGAGGGCATCCGTGGGACACCCCAGCCCGAGGATCGGGCACTGCCCGAGTCGGGCACCATCACCGGCACCGTCACCCTGCCGGCCGGGTATGCCACGGCCCGGGTCTACATCGGCGCGTTCGACACCCCGATCATCCAGCGGCGGCCGGCGGCCTGGACCGTCGTCGAGGCCGAGGCCGGCACGAAGGCACGCTACTGCCTGCCCGACGTCTCCCCCGGGCAGTGGTTCGTCCGGGCTGTGGCGACGGCGGACAGCGTCGACCCGGAGCCCTGGACCCGGCGCTCGCTGCTCCTGGGCGACGTCGATCCGGTCACCGTGACGGACAGGTCCACAAGCATGGTCGGCATCGCGTTGCGGCCGAAGCGGACGACGGACCTGCCCATCCTCTACGCGATTCCCGACCTGGAGGCTCACCGTCCGGGCCGTGCCGTTCGGGCCGAGGCGGGCCGTACCGCCGAACTGGCACCCCGAGGCAGGTAGCGCGACGCGCGTCGGGACCGGTCGCGCGACGCGCGCCGGTTCCCGTCGCCGCGCGAAGGGCCCCACCACCCCGGCGACGCCCGGATACACAGAAAGGTCCGCCTCCGCGGGCGCCCTCGGGGCGCCCGCGGAGGCGGACCTCGGTGTACCTACCGCTTGGCGAACTGACCGGGACGGCGTCCCGGCCCGGCCGGGCCCCGGTAGGCCTGGGCGACGTCGAGCCAGCGGTCGGCCTCCTCGCCCTGCGCGGTCAGGGACAGGTCGTCGCGGTGTCGACGGCGGCTGACCAGCAGGGCGAAGTCGACGGCCGGGCCGGTCACCCGCTGGGTCGCGTCCGGCGGCCCGAACTCCCAGACCACACCCGAGGGACCGGTCAACTCGACCCGGAACTCCTGCGTCGGCGGCGTCAACCCGTGCGCGTGGTAGCCGAAGTCGCGGGTACGGAAGCCGAACCAGGCCAGGTGGCCGATCCGGTCGGTCAGCTCACGGGTACGCCCGAGCGCGTCGGCGATGTCCTGCCCGTGGCCGAACAGCTCCATCATGCCGGCCGCGGCCAGCACCGACGGCGGCAACGGGGTGACCAGCCACGGGACGGTGCCCGTCGGATCGACTGCGGCCAGCGCCTTGGCGGCCGTGTTGCGTTCCTGCCGCCACCTGTCCACGAGCGCGTCGGTGGGCAGCTCCATGTACGCGGTCAGGGCGTTGTCCACCGCAGCCTGGAAGTCACGCTTGGCGTCGGCCACGTGCTCGGCGAAGGCGTCCGGCTGGGTCGCCGACAGGGCGGCCAGGTGGGACACGAAGGTCAGGTGGGCGATCTGGTGCTTGACCGTCCAGCCCGGCGCCGGCGTGTCCGTGGACCACTGAGCCGGGCTCAGCCCGGTCACCAGGGCCTCGACGTCGTCGCCGTCGGCGATCAGGTCATCGTAGACACTCGTCTGGTTCGACATGGATCCTCCTGATGTTCACCTAAACCGAAGGGACTGACACGGGCTGGCCGTCACGGCCGTTCACCGCCACCGGTGTCCGCCGGCTGACCCGCTCCCCCGGCGGCAGCGACCCGAGATACCGGACGTCGACGCCACGGGACTGGGCGGCCCGGACGATGTGGGGCACGGCGCGCTCGGCGATCGCGGCGATGGTGAACGCGGGATTGACAGTCAACGCCCCGGGCACGGCCGAGCCGTCGGTCACGAAGATCCCCGGGTGGTCGCGCAACTCGTTCGTGTCGTCCAGGGCCGAGGTCTCCGGGTCGTCGCCCATCCGGCACGACGCCAGCGGATGCACGGTGTACGCCCCGATGACCTCGTTGGTCCAGGGCATCACCCGGGCGAGACCGTCGCGCTCCAGGATGTCGCGGATGTCCGCGTCGGCCAGAGCCCACCCGTTGCGGGTGTTGGCGGTCGGCTCGTACCGCAGGTTGCCCCGGCTGAGCATCTGCATGGAGATGCGGTCGGCGTTGCCGGTCTCCGGAGGAGGACCGAAGACGCCTTCGTTGTCGTCCTCCGACATGATGAAGATCGTCAGCCACGACTGCCAGCGCCGCAGGATCTCCTTCTTGTCCAACCCGAACCAGCTCGGTCCCTGGGCGTCGGGCGCCTGCGCGAGGATGGTGCCGAACCCGGGCGGGAAGTACAGCTGCTCCAGCGAGTAGCGGCTGAACTCGGGCAGCGAGCCGTCGAGGCGGTCCCAGCTGGCGGCGGACGGCCCCCGGCCGATCTGGTTGGCCGCGTACGCCAGGCCGTCGCCCCGATCGAGTCCCAGGACGTCACGGACCCGGTCCTCGTTGAGGATGGCCGTGTTGAGCCGCTCGCCGTTGCCGGAGAAGTAGCGCCCGACAGCGGGTGGCATCGCCCCGAGGGTCTCCTCGGACCGCTGCAGGATGACCGGGGTCGCCGCGGCGCCGGCCGCGACCACCACGAGTTTGGCCTCGATCACACCCTCGTCGACCTGCACCCGGTAGTCGACCGGGTCGACCACTGTGTAGCGGACCAGGAAGTCACCGTCGGCGGACCGCTCGATGCGCTGCACCTCGTGCAGGGGCCGGATCTGGGCGCCGTGGTCGACCGCCGCCGGCAGGTAGTTGAGCAGTAGCGACCGCTTGGCGTCGAACTTGCAGCCGGACATCATCCAGTTGCAGTTGGTGCACAGGTCGGTGTCGATCGCCGCCGCGACCGGATTGGCCGTACGACCGGCGTGGTCACAGGCCGCGGCGAACACGCCGCCGGCGTACGTGACGTCTTCCCACTTGCTCTGGGTGATGGGCAGGGCCTGCGCCACCCGGTCGTACCAGGGCTCCAGCGTGTCCCTGGTGATGGACTTCGGCCACATCCGCCGGCCGATGCTGCCCTCGCGTTCGAACACGAAGCGCGGGGCGCGGGGCATGGCCGCGAAGTAGACGACGCTGCCGCCGCCGACGCAGTTGCCGCCCAGCACGTTCATCCCCTCGCCCATGGTGAACTCGAACACCCGGGTCGACGACGAACCGAACTTGAAGTCGTGCTCGAACTCGTCGGCGGTCAGCCACGGGCCGCGTTCCAGGACGACGACCGAGGCGCCGCCGGCCGCCAGGTGGTACGCGGGAATCGCGCCGCCGAAGCCGCTGCCGATGACCAGGACATCGGTCCGTTCGTGGGCTGTCACTGCGGATCTCCTCTCGGGGTCGTCCGCGGGTGGATCGCGGCAAGGGCACGGCCATAGGAAAATCGGGGGAAGCGCCAGGCGCCGTCCGGGTCGGGCGGCATGAACCCCATCGAGGTCAAACCCGGATGGCCCGAGGCCAGGGCGTCGGTCGTACTCATGTGGGCGCCGGTGTCCCAGGCCATGGCGCTGAACATGGCCAGCGCGACCCACAGCTCCTGCTCCGGGTGGCCCGGCGCCAGGAGTTCCCGGGCCAGGGCGATCCGGTCCGCGAAGGCCAGCGCCACGAAGGGCGGCACGGCGGGATCCAGGTCGAGACCGGTCCGGGCACCGTAGTCGCGGGCGTGCTCGTTGAGCCCCTCGGCCAGGCTGTCCAGGGTGCCTGCCAGGCCGCCCTCCGGTGAGAGCATCAGGTCCACGGCTCCGGAGGCGACGGCGCCGCCTCCGCTGGCCGCGCCGGCGACCGCGCGGTCGCTCGGATCACGCCGCTCACCGGGAATGATGGTGTCGGCGTACGCCTCCAGGGTCATCACCTGGTCGGCTGTCAGGGCGTCGAAGTTGTCCACGTACCTTCCTTTACGGCCGCGGCGTGTCGAACAGGCTGGGGAAACGCGTGGTGAGACCCAGGTCCCCGCGGGCCTTCATGCGGCCGCGCAGGAACAGGATCCTGGCGTTGGCGTTGCCGGTGACCATCCTGAGGAAGTCGACCGGACCGAGGGTCAGGGTCAGACGGGCCGGGCGTGTGGGCTCCAGCGACGCCGTCAGCGTTCCCTGCGTGATGACCAGCTCCAGCGTGTCGGTGCCGCCGTCGGGGCGCCCGGTCACCTTCCAGTGCACCACCGCGTCGAGGTCGCCGGCCCGGTCGGCCCGGAAGACCGCGGGCAGGTCCTCGACGATGTCGTGCACGATCGACGCGCGGCGTGGTGACTGCATGAGGGCCAGCAGCTCGCCGGTGGAGGCGGCCTTGACCTGTCGGGCAAACGCGAGCCGGTCGTGCAGCGGGCTCGTGTCGACTGGGCTCATCCGTCGAATCTCCTGTCGGGGTGCGCCACGGGGTTCCACCGCCTGTCATCGGCGTCGGTGGGACCGAGGCGGTTCCCTCGACCATGGCACCGCCGGCCGTGCTCGGCCCTCTCCCACCGTGCCGTCCGCACGAAGACGAGTGCCGGACGCCTGGGCGCCCGGCACTCGTGTCCCGTCTCGAACGGGGGGATCGCCCTATCGCACGGCGATTCGGGTACGGTCGCGGACGAGTTCGGCCGCGGTGGCGAACGCGTCCGCCCCGTCCAGCTCCCAGACCCGTACGGGCCGGGCCGACAGCACCGTCACCGCTCCCACGTAACCCGGTTCGGGCCGCAGGTCCACCATCTGTGCCGTCTCGACCAGCTCCGGTCGGTCGGTGAAGCCGGTCAGCCGCACCTGTCCGTGTGACGCCCCCACGGTCACGTTCGACATCGGGGTCCGCAGCCCGTCACCTGTCGCCTTGAGCACCGACTCCTTGCGCGTCCAGCAGTGGTAGAAGGCCTGGAGTCGGGCCGATGGGTCCTCGATGGCGTCGAAGACCCGGCGCTCGGCCTCGCCGAACACGAATCCCAGCATGCTGTCCATGTCCACGTCGGGGTTCACCTGCTCCACGTCCACCCCGACCGGTCCGTGCTCGTACAGCGCGACCGCGACCCGGTCGCCGGAGTGCGAAAGGGAGACGTTCGGTGTGCCTCCCACGACCTCGGGGCGGCCGTGCAGCCGTCCGCAGTCCGGGCACTCCCGCCGCAGCCTGACATCGAAGGGATCACAACCGGCCCACCCGGCCACCGCGACCTTGACGAGCGCGGTGGCCGAGGTGAACCGTCGTCGTGCCACGACGTTGTGGAACGACTCGGCGCGGGCCCGTTCCGGTTCGCTGAGCAGCTCCTCGCACCAGTCGGGCGCATCTCTCGGGTCGATGCACCACACGCAACAGTCCGTGGTGCGGACCGCCGCGCCGGTGTCGCCGCCCGGGACACCGATGGTCAACGTCAGCTCGCCGGTGCCGCCGCGGCGACCGCCGGCTGGCGGCGACGCTCCCGCAGCCACTTCAGCCACCACATGGCGCCCCGGCCCAGGCAGACGAGGGTCGTCGCGAAGAACAGGGTGTACACGATGTTGAACTGCATCAGCACGCCGTACACGACACCCACGCTCATCCCGAACATGAACTGGTGAAGCGGCCGGCTCGGGGTGGTACCGGGGTCGGTCACCATGTAGTTGGTGTAGAGAAGGAACGCCACACCGGTCATCGGCACCAGCGCGGCCCACAGGTTGACGTCCCAGACCCAGTGCCGCACCAGGGCCTGGATGACGAACGTGCCG
This sequence comes from Micromonospora orduensis, assembly GCF_006228125.1. GTDB lineage: Bacteria > Actinomycetota > Actinomycetes > Mycobacteriales > Micromonosporaceae > Micromonospora > Micromonospora orduensis. The sequence continues at coordinate 87,321 of NZ_VDFY01000162.1, forward strand.
ACCCAGCCCAGGATCAGGGGCACCTTCTTGGTCAGGACGGCGTTCAGGACCGTACCGGCGGTCAGCAGGATGACCGGGATCATGATCCGGAACACGTCCGGCACGTGCTCGGTGAAGTGGTACGGCGGGGCGATGTTGACCCAGGAGAACAGGACCAGGGCCATGGTGATGCCGAAGTTCGACGGATTCATGAAGTGCCGCATCCGCCCCTTGATCGGCGCGACGAGGACCGCCTTCTGACCGACACCGATCACCACGGCGAGGGCGATCGGCCAGAACCGGTCGTTCGCGTACAGCAGCATGTTGACCGCGAGTGTGGTGATGTAGGCCGGTAGCAGGAATGTGAACAACCCCCATGCGCCGTGTCCGGCGAAGGCGGGTGTGCTCCGCGTGGCCCACGCGGCGATCAGCGCGATCACGATCTCCAGGCCCAGACCGATGGCCAGGGCGAAGAACGGCCAGGCCCATGGCTGCTCGAATCCGAGAACCGTGTAGCCCAGGATGTTGAAGATGCTCATCGAGATGGCGAAGTTCCGCAGCGCCAGGTAGCGCGGGTCCCGGCGGTCCACCCGCGGTGGCCGGCCGGCTCGCCTGTCCTCCGCGCGCCGCAGCGCCGGGGGCACCGGCACGTCCCTGGCCGGCGGTGGGAGGGTGATGGTGCTGGATAGGTGGTTCTGGCCGCGCCCGTCACCTGTCGAGACGCTGTCCGTCGCCGTCATTTCGCTGCTACCTCCTTGACCTGGTCGGTCAGCATCAGGTCGTGCCAGCCGGCGGCCAGGTCAACCTTCTGCACCCGGGCGGTCCCCTGGAGGTCCCGCCAGCTGATCTCGGCCGACACGGGCTGCGAGCCCTGGTCGCCCAGACCGAAGAACACGTCGAAGCTCCGCTTGCCGGAGTGGCCGCCACCGCCGTCGAGCTGGGCGACCTGCCGGCGACCGTCGGCCGTGGTCACCACGACCTTGGCGCCGTACGCCGGGGTGCCGATCGGTCCCGCCGCGGCGCCGGCTGTGGCCGGTCGGTGCAGGCGCAGGCCGACGAAGTCACCGCGGTTGGCGCTCTCGTTGCGGTAGAAGGCCGGCGCACCCCACTGACGGGCGATGGCGAACTCCTGCCCGCCGTCGCCGTCGGTGTCGGCGACCGCCACACCCCGGGTCGGGATCGGCACGGCCAGGCCGAGCTTGGCGCTGATGTTGACGAAGCGGTCGTCGCCGTCGCGTACCCAGAACGCCATGGGCTCGTGCCCGGCGATGTCGTCACCCGGCTCGGCCTTGGGCCACATGTCCGGGTTCTCCAGCAACAGGTCGTTGCTCATGGCCAGTTCCTGCAACCAGTTGAACCGGTTGATGGTGCCCTTGACGAACCCGCAGGCCTGTACGACGGCCAGGTGGCCGCTGTTGTCGAAGTCGGCCATCTTGGAGTCCCAGCCCCAGCCGGTCCAGGCCATGTCGAGGTCGGCGGCCTCGTTGCGGAACGGCGCGATGCCCTTCTCCAGCTTCGCCCTGGCACCGGCTTCGCTGCTCTCGGTGTTGATCCAGGTGAGGTTGCTCTCCTCCAGACCCCACGACGTGGTGATGTTGCTGACGAAGGCGTCGAACTGGCCATTGCCGTTCAGGTCGCCGAACTCGATGGACATGCCCTTGAACGAGTCATGCCCGACGACCAGGGACTTGGGCGTGAGCGCGTCCCGCTCGCCCTCCACCAGCTCGAACCTGATGTCACCCCTGGTCGAGCGGTTGTGGAACATCCGGTCCTGACCGAAGTCGTTGGCCAGGTAGAGCTCGGGCAGCAGGTCGCCGTCGAGGTCGGCCGAGCTGGCACCCAGCGTCCAGCCGGTGGCGAAGCGGGGGTCGATGGCCGGTTCCTCTTCGAAGGAGACAGACGTCGCGGTCGCCCCGGTCCAGCGCAGGATGTGCGCGCCACCGGCGTTGGTGGCCCGGGACATGGAGTGGTTCATCTGGACGTTGGGCTGCCCGTGGGGGTCCAGCACACCGCTTTCCGGGAAGTAGTTGAACACCCCGAGGTCGGGGTGCCCGTCGCCGTCGAAGTCGGCTACCGCCACGGCGTTGGTGTTCCACTGCTTGCCCTGGTAGGTGCCGCCGGGGCCGGTGGACGACGCGATCAGTTCGGTGGGCTGGTAGCTGGCCAGGCTCAGCGGGCCCTGCTGGCCCCGGTGCAGGAACACCACGGGGGTACGCCCCCAGTAGTAGACCAGCAGGTCGGTCCACCCGTCACCGTTGTAGTCGCCCGGGACGCAGCCCATCGGCGCGATGACGTCGTTCATCGGCAGGGGGGCCGGGTTCAGCACGAACGGCTGGTAGTTCTCGCCGCCGGCCGGGGCCGGGGTGACGATGGCCGCGTCGGATCGCGTGTCGACGAGGCACAGGTCGTTTGCCACACCGCGACCGTCCAGGTCGTTGATGGAGATGGCGGCGCCGACCGACGAGATCCACGACCGGATGTGCTTGTACCTCGGGTTGACCACCCGCACCGACTTCTGCGGGAGATTCTCCGGCAGCGCGATCGGCATTTCCGTGAACCGGAACTGCGCGGCCAGTGCGGCCTCGTCGGCGGCGGAGATCGCGGGTCGCTGGGCCACCACGAACAGCGTGGTGCACAGGACGAGGACGAATAGTGCTGGGGCGAGTCTGCGGACCACCGCGACTGGGCTCGATCGCATTGGATCCTCTCATCTCGACGGAGAAGGCGTCAGCCGACGCCGGACGGCGGCAGCAGTTCCTGCCGAGGAAATCGTGGGTTCTGCGCTGCGGCAGTTCTTCTCGTGAAATGCGCGATGGCCTGCCTGCGAACGCGTTGAGGACCCGGCGGGCCACCGGAATGGCCGAACCGGGTCCCCGCGGTCCCGAATGGGACAGAGCTTCTCAACAGGTTGGCGGCCGCGGCCGCCCGGTCGTACCGATCGGTCCTATGCGGCGCCGGTGGACCCCGGCTGGGCGGGCACCGGCGCCGGCGGCTGGTCGGTACGCAGGAACTGGCCGTTGAGGAACAGCAGTGCGTCCTCGCCGGGTCGGCGCCACAGTGACAGCACCCGACCGACGTAGATCGTGTGGTCGCCCGCCTCGTGGTGCTGCTCCAGCTCGCATTCGAGATGGGCCAGCGAGCCGTCGATGAGCGGCGCGCCGCTGTACGCCCCCGGTGACCACGACACCGCGTTGAACTGATCCCGGCCGACCGGCCGCCGCTTGTCGGCGAAGTACCTGGCCAGCGCGGTCTGGTCGGCGGCCAGGATCGACACCGCGAAGGCCGGCTGCTGCTCCAGGACGTCGTGCATGAGGGCGTCGCGCCCGACGCAGACCAGGATGAGCGGCGGGTCGAGGGAGACCGCGGTGAAGGAGTTGGCGGTCATGCCGTGCGCGATCTCTCCACCCACCGTCACCACGGTGACGCCGGTGGCGAAGGCGCCGAACACCCGGCGCAGTGACGCCTTCTCGTGGACCACATCCTGGGTTGGCTGGAGCCTTTCCACATTCGCCTCCGGGGGCCGTCTAGGCATAGGGCTGAAGGGCCTTGGCCAGCGCCTCCGGCACGCGGGCCGGAGTCGTCCGGGTGTTGGGGCCCCGCATACAGGCGACCCGTTGACTGCCGCGCGCGACGAGCGTCTCCCCGTTTTCGTCCAACCGCACGTAGTCGAAGCCGAACTGCACCTGGGTCTGCGCCAACTCGGTCAGGCGCATACGGATGGACAGATCGTCAAAGGCCGCCAGCTCGGCGAAGAATTCGCAGTCCACCTTGAGGGTGAACAACTTCAGGTCCTGCTGGAGATCCTCGAGGACCGCCGGCGCCCGGTCCTTGAGGAACATCTCCCGGCACCGGCCCTGCCACCGCAGATAGTTGACGTAGTAGACATTGCCGACCATGTTGGTTTCCTCGAACCCCACGGTGTGGCGATACTCGTAGTATTTCGTCACTGCCTATTCACGCCCTCCGCTGAGAATGGCCACGGCGACCCTGTCCGGTGCGCCGGACACCCGGGTGACAAAGGTGGCGACCTGGCGGTCACCGCATCCGAGCACGACCCACCCGATCGGTTCGGTCGAGATCAGGCGCCACTCGTCGGCGGCGGGCAGGCAGTCCAGGGCGGCCTGGACCCGCGTCGCCGCGGCGTCGAGCGGTTCCCCGGCGGCCTGGGCGACCTGATGCGCCAGCTCCACCCGGGAGCCGAGCCGGTCGGCCCACTCCGCTGGGGTCTGGCGGGTCACCGGGGTGACCGCGCAGCCGGTCTGATCCGCGGCCGCGACGCACAGGGCGAGACCGGCCGCCGAACTGGCCGACACGTTCCGCTCCCCGGTGACCCGGGGTTGGCCGTCCCTGGTGTAGCGGACCTTGGTCGGCGTACCCAGTGCCCGACCGACCGCGATCGTGGTCGTCGACTGGGCCGGGCCCGCTGGCGCGGGTTCGACAGCGACCGCGACCGGGGAACCCAGCACGTCCCGCATCGCCCGTTCCAGGTAGCAACCGAGCAGGACCGGGTGCCAGGGTCCTGAGCCGTCCTGCCTGCGCACGGCCCGCAGCCGCAGGCCCTCCCACCGTTCGACGACCGTGCCGGCCGCGTCGCGCAGCGCGATGTCGTACACGTAGGTGTCGCCGTCGCGCGAGCGTTCGGTGGCGCGGAACCGGAGGGAGTCGGCGTCGAACATGGCCGGGCCGGCCGGCACGATCCGCTCGATGCCCTGGGGCAGCAACGTCGCGTCGGGTACGCAGACCTGGTTGCCGTGCATCATCGCGTCCCGCACACCCGGATCGCCGAGCAGCAGGGTGGACGGCAGGTAGGCGGCGAACCAGTCGGTCGAGGCGTCCGCCGCCACTGTGGCGTCCACGTCGCGCGCGGCGGCCAGGTGGTACGTCCGCAGGCGCTGGAACCGGCGGCCCTGGAACAGGACCGGGCCGTAGAGGTCGGTCGCCGGGTCGAGTGGCACCTCGGGCAGGCCGGGTTCGACAGGTTCGGGTGCTCCCGCCGCCGGAGGTGTCGGCGTGAAGCACAACCGGGCCCGGAAGTGGTCGGCGCTGAATCCGGTCTCCTCGCTGCGCAGCGCGACCTCCACGGTGTCCGGGCCGGTGACGACGGCCGCGATCCGGATCCGGGTGCTGCCGTGCGGCGGCACGACGATCGGTCGGAGGAACTCGGCGTTGTCGATGACCGGAGCGTTTACCGCACCGGTGACCGCCGTCGCGACCTGTGCCATGGCCTCCATCCCGAAGACCGCCGGGAAGAGCTGGTTGCCGTCGAGCAGGTGATCGGCCAGGTACAGGTCGGTTCCACCGCTCAGCTCCACCTCGCAGATCAGCTCGACCCCGTGGTAGCGCACCACCGGGCGTTCGACGAAGCGCAGCAGCGGCAGTTCCGGCTCGTCGTACCGCATCGTGTCGATGCCGTGGGTACGGCCGCTGATCACCACGGTGCCCGGGCTGTCCGGGTCGGCCAGCAGCCGACGGAGCACGGCGATCCCCTGCTCCGGTGGGATGGGGCTCACTCCGTCGCGGTCGAGCTTCTCGACCACGTCCAGCCGTTCGCCCATGCCGACGTCCGACCACACCGACCACTCCAGGCAGAGCGCGCGGCAGTGCGGGTTCTGCCGGCCGAACTCGGCGGTGGCGTCGGCCAGCCAGTCGTTCGCCGTGGCGTAGTGGGCCTCGCCGGGTAGTCCGGCGCGGCCGATGATGCTGCCCAGGGTGACCAGCAGTCGTACCTGCCGCGGGTCGACGGCGGCCAGCACCGCGCGCAGGCCGCCTACCTTCGGCGCGAGCGTACGGCCGATGGTGTCCGCCTCCAGGGTGAGCAGCGAGGCCGGTTCGTTGCGGCCGGCGCCGTGCAGCACCGCGGTGACCGGGCCGAGGGTCGCGGTCAGCGTGTCCACCGCACGTCTGACCGACTCCGGGTCGGTGACGTCGGCGCGGGCGTACTCGACGGTGACGCCGGCCTGTGCCATTCGCTGGAGGTTGGCCGACAGCTCGGCGTCCTCCGCCGGGTCGGATCGTCCCAGCAGCGCGAGCCTGGCCCCGCTGTCCTGGGCCATGGCCAGGGCGCACTCGGCCGTGATGCCCTTGCCGCCTCCGGTGACCAGCAGCACGTCCGGCGCCGCGAGGGCCTGGACGGTCCGGGCCGGTTCGAAGGGCAGCACCCGGAGTGTCGGGGTGCGGCGGGTGCCGTCCGCGTCGTAGAACACCTCGGCGAAGGACTCCGTCACGGTCGTCTCCGCCGTGACCCGCGCCACCGCCTCATCCGCGTCGGCCAGGTGGACCACAGTCACCCGTGTCTGCGGCGACTCCAGGTGCAGCGTCTTGGCCAACCCGGCCGCGCCCCGGCCCTGCTGGACCAGGACGAAGCGGCGGTTCGACGGGCCGGCCAGGATCACCTTGGCCCCGCGCAGGGCCAGTTCGAGGTCCTGCTCGGCGCAGTCCGGCGGAAGGCAGACCAGCACGCCCGCGCCCACGCCGGCTCGGGCCAGGGCGGCGCTCAGGTCCTGGGCGTACGGGTGACCGGCCGGCGCGAAGACCTGCCACTCGTCGTCGGTGTCCCGGGCCGTCCGGGACGGAATCGGGGTGACGTCCAGGTCCACCGACCAGGGGCGGACCCAACCGGCCGCTCCGGCGGGCGCCACCGGAGCGGCCGCCTCGACGGGTTCGGTGTCGCGGGCCATCGCCTCGTAGGCGTCCGCCAGCTCCCGTACGGTCGAGGTGGCGAAGTTGGGCGGTGTCTGGCCGACCGGGATCTTGAGCTGGGTCGCGACCTGGTTGACGATCTGACCCACGGTGATGGAGCTCAGGTGCAGGTCGTCGAGCAACCGGCTGTCCGGACGCACCAGGTCCAGCGGCAGCTCGGCCCGTTCGGCGGCGAGCCGCCGCAGCAGCTCCAGACTGGAGGTCGCGGCATCGTCGGCCACCCCCGCGCCCGCGCCGCCTATCGGCGAGTCCGTCTGGGCCTGGACCGACGACGCCGCAACGGCGGGCTGGATCGGTACGTCGATGTCGAGTGCCGGGACCGCCTCGCACGGACTGGCGAAGAACGACTGCCTGGCCCCGATCTCCAAGGGCTTGAGCAGCCGGCCATGGAACAGGCTCGAGTCGACCTCGGCGGCGCCGACCACGAACGCCGCCCCGACCACCCGCAGCACGCCGGTCAGCGACTCGTCATCGGTGTCCAGGGACACCGCGCGCAGATCGGCGGCCGCGGCGAGCCCGGTGAGCACCCGACCGGGACCGACCTCGATCAACAGGTCGACCTCCTTGCCCACCAGGGCGAGGGCCTGCTGGAACAGCACCGGATCGGTGATCTGGTTGCGCAGCAGCCCGGTGAGGTCCGCGTCGGCCGGCAGCAGCTCACCGGTCACCGAGGACATCACCCGACCGTTCAGCGGCGCCCAGGCCTGGCCGTCGAGCGCCGCCCCGAACACCTCGGCCGCCTTTGCGACAAGCGGCGAGTGGAACGCGTGCGACACGGGGAGCCGGCCGGCGACGTAGCCAGCTTCGCGGGCCCGGACACAGGCCGCCTCGACGGCCTCGACGCGCCCGGCGATCACCGTCTGCTGCGGGCTGTTGTAGGCGGCGATGACGACGTCCGAGCCGTCGATGATCTGCTCGACCTCCACCGCGGGAGCGCTGATCCTGGCCATCGTGCCGGTCACGCCGTGCTCGCTCATGGCCTGACCGCGCTCGGCGGCGAGCCGGAGCAGCGCGTCCTCGTCCAGAGCGCCTGCCCAGTGCAGGGCCGTGAGCTCGCCGAGGCTGTGGCCGAGGGACACCGAGGCGTGCAGCCCGAGCGAGGACAGGACCCGCAGGCCGGCCATCGACCCGGTGACGATCCGGGGTTGCGCCACCTCGGTCGCCACTGTGTCGCGGCCGGTCGGCAGGGCGGCCTTGGCGTACACCGCGTCCGCCTCGGTGAAACGGCGTCGCATCGCGCCGCCGCTGGTCCCCTGCCCGGATCCCTGGCCGGGGAACAGGAAGCCGACCTGGCCACGCCGGGCGAAGTACCCGAGCAGGGTCCGTCCGTCCGCGCTGAAGCTGGTCGTCTCGCCGGCCTCGACCTTCTCCAGCAGGCTCCGCAGCCGGGTGGTGGCGTCGGCGGGCGAACTGGCCACCACGGCCGCGCGGAAGGGCAGGTCACGCAGCCGCTGGTGCAGGGTCGCGGCCAGGTCACCGAGCTGGGCGTACGAGATCACCGGCACGAAGTCGACAAGCTCCCGCAGCCGGTCCGACAGTTCGGTGGCCGAGGCCGCGTCGACCAGCAGCAGTTCGTGGTCCTGGATGGCCGTGGCGATGGCCCGGGTCCGGACATCGAATCCGTTGCGCCGCTTGGTGTTCTCCAGTACGACGTGGGTGTTGATGCCACCGAAGCCCATGGCGGTCACACCGGCGCGGACCGGACCGGTGGTCGGCCACGGCTCGGCCTGACGCAGCACCCGGAGCGTCGCGTCCGGGGCGGTCAGCAGGTCGTGGGGATCGTTACAGCCCAACGCCGGCGGCAGGACCTGGTGGTGCACGGCCATCGCGGCCCGGATCAGACCGGCCACGCCGGCGGCGGCCTTGGTGTGGCCGATCATCGCCTTGACCGAGCCGACCACGGCCGGCGTCCCGGTGGCGCCGGCGGCCCGCCGCGCCTCGGACAACGCACGCAGCTCGGTCGCGTCGCCGACCGAGGTGCCGGTGCCGTGACCCTCGAACATGCCGACCGTCTCGACGCCGAATCCGGCGCGCTCGTACGCCCGCTGCATCGCCAGTTGGTAGCCGCTGAACTCCGGCCGGGTCATGCCGCCCTTGCCGTCGGATGACATGCCCCAGCCGGCCACCGTGGCGATCACCCGCTGGCTGCTGCGCAGGGCGTCCTCCTCGCGCATCAGGACGATCATGCCGCAGCCCTCACCGGGCCAGAACCCGTTCGCGCCCCGGTCGTAGACCTTCATCTCGCCGCGGGCCAGCGCCCCGGTCTTGGCGAAACCGATCATCTCGAACGGATCGATCGACAGGTCGACCCCACCGGCCACGGCCACGTCGACCACACCGTCGACCAGGTTGTTGCAGGCGGTGGCCACCGCCAGCAGCGACGACGAGCAGGCGCCGTCGACGGTGAAGCCACCGCCGTTGAGGTCGAAGTAGTTGCAGATGCGGCCGGCGATCGTGTTCGACAGACCGCCGGCGAGGGTGTCCTCGTCCACCTCGGGGAAGGGTGCCTTGTAGACGCCCTCCAGCTTCGCGATGAACGCGCCGAGCCGATCGTCGTCCCAGCCCTCCCGGCGCAGCGCGGCGGCGACCGTACGCCTGACGAACGGCCAGCGCAGCCGCATCTGACCGGCGCGGGAGAACTCACCGGTCAGGCTGTTGCCCACGACGACGGCCGTCCGCTGGCGGGGCAGCCCCTCGCCGCCGGGGAACCCGGCGTCGGCCAACGCCTGCGACGCGACGTCCAGGGCGAGCCAGTGGGTCAGGTCGGTCGACCGGTACGTGCTGCCGGCGACCTTGAAGGCCAGCCGGTCGAACTCGTAACCCTCGATGACGGCGGCCATACGGGCGTAGAACCGGTCGGGTGCCTCCGGGTCGGCCGACCAGTAGTCGTCGAGGTTCATCCGCTCCGACGGCAGTTGACGGAACGCGCGTCGCCCGGCGACCGCGTTCTCCCACAACTCACGTGGGCTGTTGGCATCGGGGTAGCGGCAGGCCATGCCGACAATAGCGATCCGGGTCATTTTTGCTCCGTGGCGGTTAGTGCGTAGTGTCCGGAACGAGCAAAGGCATCCGAAATCCGTTGGCGCCAGACTTCGAACGCCGGTACCTGGTCGTCGCCCGGAAGGTCCACCATCGCCTCATCTGTGACCTTCTGCGCCAGCGCCACCGGCTGGCCGCAGAGGATCCGGGTGGCCGTCTCGTTGTGCGGGCAGACCAGGTTGGCTCTGGCACGAGCGCCGGCCGCGAAGGCGGCGCCCTGCGCCAGCTGCGGCCGGTATTCCTTGGCGTGCTCCCACAGGGCGGTCAGTTCGGCCTCGGTGGCGCCGCCGGCATAGGTGGCGGCGAGCCCGATGCCGCTGTAGAGGTCGACCCACCGCTGGCGGGGGTAGCGCTCGACCAGGCCGGCCACGACTTCGACGTCGGTGCCGCCGATGAACCAGAGCGCCCGACCGATGCCCTGGTCGATGGCGCGTGTGGCGTAGTCCCGCGCGGTCCCGTCACGCCACGGGATCGAGCTGTCCTCGTACAGGTCGTAGACGTAACGCTCGGTGCGGAAGTAGGCCTGGTGGAACCCGTAGCCGTCGAGCACCAGCCAGCGCAGCAGCGGATCGGGCGCGTGCAGCCTCGACCAGCAGATCCGGGGCAGTCGCGCCATGGCCCACCCGACGCCGACGTACGCCATGTAGACGTGGTCGGCGCCGGTGCCGGCCAGATAGCGCTCGACATTGCGCCCACCGGGGCGCATGCCGTCGCGGATCGCGAAAGCCATGGCGGCGCCCTCGTTGGCGAAACCACGGAACCGAATGGGTATGGCCGCCAGCGGCGCCTCGGCGTCAGCCGGTGTCCGAGCCTGGGCGGCGATTCCGAAGCCGTCAAGGAAAGTGCCACCGACGGTCTCCAGCAGCGTGCGCGCCTCGGGGCTCTTGACGTGGAATCCGCGGACATCCATCCTGGTGGCGGATCGGTTGGGTGTCATTATCTTGCGGCGAATCACTCGAAGAGCGTTCATCGGTGGGCTACTCCTGTGCCACTAGGCCGACATTGGGAAGCGTTGTACGCCTCGCCATCTCCCTGAGCCTGGCAAGACGTCGGTGACGTGTCTTCTTTGGTGTTGCCGAGGGCCGGTCAGATCGAACAGTCGGATCCGGGCCGAAATCCGCAAATGCGGAAACGGTCCGGTTGCGACATCGCATCCGGACCATTTCTCACAATGCGGTCGGTCGCCATCGGGAGATGCCGTGGGCCAGCTGGTGGATTCGACACGCGTCCTAGGGCCGGCGGGGCTGGGGCCGGTGGATGAGCATGACCAGCAGCGCGATGACGGATCCCGCGGCCACGACGGTGAGCACGACGCTGAGCGGGTCGCTACCGAAGTGGTCGTGGCCGCCGGCGGCCGGTTGCGCGGCATCGGCGGGCGCCGCCGGGGAGGCGATCGACGAGGACACACGGAAACGGTTGGTGCCGGTGAAGGTACGGCCGTCGGCCAGGACGACGTGATAGGCCAGCACGTAGTCACCGTCGGCCTGGATGGTCACCGGCTTGTCGATCTTCGCACCGGACACCACCGGCGCACCGGACGGCACCAGGTGGCCGCTGCCGTCGGAGACCCCGATGTGGATCTGCGCGGGCTGCACCGCCTCGTCGAAGGTGAGCGACACCTGGTGGGGTGGCTCGCGCAGGGCCGCGCCGTCGGCCGGGTAGACCGGCCCGAGGTCGGCGCCCCGGCTCCCGGCGTACATCAGCACACCGATCGCGACGACGACAACCGCTCCGGCCGCCGCTGCGAGCCTCCCCCACCGGGTGGTGCGGTTCATCGCCGTCAGACCCGGACCAGCTCGCGGGCGCAGGTGCAGACGGTCAACTCCCGCTCGGCATCCTTGGGGCGCAGGTGGAAGTACATGGCGACCACCATCGGGACGAAGACGATGGTGTTGTAGAACAGGTGCAGCTCGACCCGGGGGTAGAAGTACTGGAGGATGCTGGTCGGCACCGCGGCGCCGAACAGGTAGTTGTGAGTCTGTGCCTGGATCAGCAGCAGCAGGTGCTCGATGTGGTGCCAGAACTGGATGGCCAGCGCCACGGTCCACCACGTCCGGGCCCGGCCGACGAATCCGTCGCGCAGGGCGAACAGGCCGATCAGCATCACGATCGCGTAGCCGTAGTGCAGCAGCTCGGACGACACCAGCCACGGATAGAACTGGCCGAGAACGCCCCGCGCCTGCGGTCGCGGCTGGTTGAAGGCCCAGATCTGCGCAGCCTGCACCAGGTGCTCGGCCCAGTGGGCCAACACAATGAACATGAACACACCGAGAGTCAGTCGATGACCCGCCCCGTTCATCCAACTGACAGAACGCGGGTTGTTTCTCGCTAGCGTGGCCACAAGCCCCTCCGCACCATTTTGAAGGCACCCGACGGCGCCGACTCAACGATGGGATCATACCGACGGCGACCCATCTCGTAAATTGCTCCGATGCGTACCGGACTGCCGTCGCATTGTCCGTCGTGAGTCGCGATACCGGCCGCTCCGCAGGTTGTGCAAGCATTTTTCCGTGCCCGTCGGCGCGATGCGCGCAAGATTCGACGGAGTGCCCATCACCATCGCAAAAAGGGTGATTACGCACGTGCGGCGGTGCGCTTTTCTCCCGAATTGCCGGCCCGCCCGTCGCAAGAGCAATCTGGAACATCCCACTGGCCCGATCTACCCAGACAATGGCGTCCATGACTCTGCATGATCACCGCCAGGCAATCACCGTGCCGCCGAGCAGCGGGCCCGAGCACCGGGGCCGGATCATCGTCGGCAGCGTCGTGGCCGGCGTGCTGCTGGCCATCCTCTGGTCGTTCGAGTTCGTCGACCACGTCATCGGCGACAACGTCGCCAACACCCTGCTCGGCCACGACGCCAAGGCCACCGCCATCGGCGGCACCGTGGCCGGTCTCGCGTTCGCGTTCGTCTCCGGTCTGGCCGGCACGTTCACCGCCTGCAACATCGCCATGGCGGCGTCCATCGGCCCGATGAGCCAGGCCAGTGCCGACTCCCCCACCCGCAGCGGCCTGCGCAGCATGCTCAAGCCGGTGGGATGGCTGACTCTCGGCATGGTGACGGTCTCCGGCGTCTACGGCTTCGTCGGAGTGCTCATCGGCGACCGGCTGCCGCAACTGTCGACCGACACGGCCGGCGGCATACCCGTACGCCTCTGGCAGTCGATGGTGGTGTTCGGCCTGGTGGGTCTGGCCTTCGTCTATCTGGGGCTCGCCGCGCTCGGGATCCTCCCCGACCCGTTCGCCCGACGCCCCGTCGCCCGCGTGGTCACCCTCGGCGCTCTCGTCGGGGCCTTCCTCATCGGGCGCCCGTATCCGTTGTTCAACAAGCTGTTCCACTGGGCCGTCGACAGTGGCAACCCGCTGTACGGCGCCGGGGCGTTCATCCTCCAGTCCCTGGGCAACATCGTCATCGTGGCGGCCCTGTTCAGCCTGATCGTGCTGCTCAGCCGGGGGCGTGCCATCGTCTGGCTGTCCAGCGACCCGGCCCGCACCGTCGCGGTGACCGGCGCGCTGCTGATCGCCCTGGGCATCTTCACGTTCGTCTACTGGGACGTCCGGCTGCCCGCCATGTTCGGGCACGGATGGTTCCCCACAATGCCGTACAACAACTGACGAGGCGTTCGGGCCGGCGGGGGCGCACAGCCGCCGCCGGCCGGCTACGAGTTCGGCATGTGGACGACCCGGAGGTATCCGGGCAGCAGCCACGGTCGGGGCCCGCCGATGATCACGTCGCGGCGCAGCACCGCCGAGAGCATGCTGATGCGCCCGAACAGCATGAGATTGAACCGCGCCGGACGGTAGGTGACGCGCGCGTCCAGCGGGGTGCCGGGCGGGGCGATGGTCAACCGGCCGTCCTCCAGGACGGTCGTGGTCTGCGCGGTGTACGCCGACCGGTACGCCACCGCGACCGGGCGCGCGGGCTGGCGCGCGCCGGTGTCGATGAGGACGCCGTGGTCGTGCCGCACCATGTCGAGAAAGAACAGGTCGAAGAAGAGCGCGGCCTCGGCCTCCGGCATCGGCCACGGTCGGCCCGCCGCCCGGGCGATGTCCCAGCCGTGGACGAGGAGTTCGTTCGTGAGGTGAGCGAACAGGCCCGCGACAGTTACCGACGCTCCGCCGAGCCAGCGGACGACGCTGCCCGGATCCGTGTGCGCGCTGGCCCGGAGCAGGTGATCGACGGTGTCCGACAGGTCCCGGCACAGCACGTCGGCGTCCCGCTCGGTCAGGTGCCGCATGACGAGCACGTTGAGCGACGAGACAGTGTCCACTGTCGTCCGTTCCAGCGCACCGGCGAGCCCGGGCACCGGCGGCGGCTCGACATCGGCGTCGACAAGCGAGACGTAGAGCACCGCGATGGACAGCACGTGCACGGCGGTGTCCGACACGGTCCAATCCTTGGTGACCATGGTGCTCGCCGGCGTCGGGCACGACTTGACAAGCGCGATGAAGCGCTGGGTGGCCTGGTGCACGGCTGCTCGGGCGTCGGGCCATCGATCGCGGGCGTTCTTCGTCACCGCACCACTCTCACATCGGACCGGCCGCTGGCGGATCCTCCAGCGTGCGCAGTTCCGGCATCTGTGCATCGAGACGACACGGACCCCTTGGGCGTGTCCGTCCCCCGTCCGGCAACGCGCGAGGTGGACGCCCCGGCGGGCGATGCGAGGCTGGCCGCATGACCGAGTGCGACGCCGAGGCCCCACGGCGAGGGTGGGCACCGGCACGAGCGGTCCGCACCACCGCTGGCAGGGACGTACCGGCGGTGGCCTGAGCGAGCGCCGCCGCTGCGCCGGACGAGCCGGTGTGGCGGCGGTGCTTTCCAGCGGCACCGACCTTCAACCACCGCCTGACGCAGAGACGGGATCGGGATGACCACACTGTTCGCGCGCGCGACGCGCCGCGCCGGCCGTTCGCATTTCCGGTACGTGCGCCCGGTGCCGTTCGCCGCGGCCACCGGTCTCGTGGGCACCGTGTACCGGCGGATCGAGGCGGAGTTCGGAATGCTCGCCCCGCCCCTCGCCCTGCACTCCCCCGCACCGTCGGTGCTGGCGGCCAGCTGGTCGATCCTGCGTGAGGTGCTGGTGGTGCCCGGGTTGGTCGCACGCGCGGACAAGGAAGCCGTCGCGGCTGCCGTGTCGCTGGCGAACAACTGCCCGTACTGCGCCGAGGTGCACAGCACGACGCTGCGGGGGCTGGTACGCGGGAAGGACCCCGAGGCCATCGCCGCGGGCCGTATCGAGGACGTGACCGACGACCGGTTGCGGACGCTCGCCGGGTGGGCGGTCACGTCCGCCGAGGCTCCCGGCCCGGCCCCCTTCCCCCGCGCTCAGGCGCCGGAGCTGATTGGCACGGTCCTGACGTTCCAGTACATCAACCGCATGGTCAACGTCTTCCTCCAGGAGTCGCCCCTGCCGCCGGTGCAGGGAATCGCACGTGACGTGGTGCGGCGAGGAGCCGCCCGGGTGATGCGGCGACTGGCCTCCTCCGCTCCCCTGCCCGGGCTCGACACCGACGACCTCCTCCCCGCCGCGCAGCTGCCCGACGACCTGCGCTGGGCGCAGAGCCGTCCCTCCATCGCCAACGCCCTGGCCCGTGCGGCCGGCGCGATCGACGAGGCTGGCGAGCGGCGGCTCACGACCGCGGCACGCGACATGGTCCGCGCCGCCCTGCGGGAACCGGGCCGCGACGCGGGAACGGCGCCGTGGCTCCAGGAGCGGCTCGGCACCCTGCCGGCCAGGGACCGCCCGGCGACCCGCCTCGCTCTGCTCACCGCCGTCTCGTCGTTCCGCATCACCGATTCGGTCGTCGCGGGCGTACGGGCGACCGGCGCGGACGACGCGGCGCTGATCGAGGTCACGTCGTGGGCGAGCCTGACCGCTGCCCGCCACATCGCCGCACGTCAGGACATGGGGAACGACGACCACGGCGGGAACCCCGCCGGGTGATGTCGTCCGGCCTGCGACCGCGCCGCTCGGTCGACCCGGCGGGTGGACACGACACGGTCACGCCTCAGGGGCAGGGTGTACGCGCGCAGACGTCGATGACCTCTCCGGTGAGCAGGAAGACCGCCTTCTGCCGCTGGGCGCCGGACTGGGCGCGCGGAAACTCGTGTGGATCGTCGCCGTACTCCGGCCCGGCCGGGGCGAGGTTGGTCGACGGTGGCGCGTACGCCGCGCCGCTGTTCCAGACCACCATCGCTGAGCCGGTGTACGGGTAGCTGCGGATCGGCGCGATGCCCCAGTACGGCCGCACGTCAGGTGACCAGCCGTCGGCGAGCGCCGGGGTGTGCAGGCGGGCGCCGATGGTGCGCGCCTGCACCTCGGCCGCCGCGGGCGAGACCTGGTGGTCCCCGAAGGCCACGTGCATGAGCACCTGGTGTGCCGGGGTGTTCGGCAACGGCCGGTCGGTCATGTGCTGGGCGTACCCGTTGGCCTCGGAGCGGTCCCACAGCATCTGGAGCAGCGCGAGGATCAGCTGCTGGTCGACCTTGTCCGGGTAGTAGCCGTCCAGGACCGTCTGGAACGGCGCGAAGTCCACGCTGCGTTGCAGCAGCGTGGAGTAGTTCATCGCCGGTACGCCGAGCACCGACCGGGTCCAGTCCTGGGCGATGGCGGTGAGCGCGCCGCCGTTGATGCCGCCCTGACTGTTGCCGTCGTAGTGCAGCCCGCCGGCCACGTCGATAAGCGGTCCTGCCCTGTCGTCCCGGAACGCCGGGTGGGCGGCGAACCCGCGGGGGTGGATCATCGCGCGGCCCAGGAAGAGGAAGTTCAGGAAGCTCTGCTGCAACCTGTCCGCCACGGCGGGGAAGGCGCTGAGGTCGGTGAAGGCGCCGGCCACGTAGGGCACGTCGGCGGCGGCCATGCCGATCCAGCTGGTCGCGCAGAAGGTGAAGTCGTACGTGTTCGACATCGTCTTCACGTTTCCGGCGTTGATCTCGGTGGGCCTGCCGAGCAGACCGTGGCCGTAGAGCGAGAGGTGCGCCGGCCTCGCGGCGGAGGCACTGCGCGGGATGTTGCAGACGAAGTCCGCCGCCGTTGTCACTCCGGACGGCGTGGGCAGGGCGTTCGGCGTCGGTGGCGTTCCGCCGCCGCCGAGCGGCCCGTAGTGCAGCCGGGAGCCGGGCCCGCCGTCGCCGGTCAGGTACGACGGCACGCCGATGGTTCCGGTCACCTGCCGGGCGATCAGCGGATCCTGCTCGGGCGCGTAGTCGGTCACCTGGGTGACGGTGAACGAGGGTGCGGCCCGGCGGAGGTCGGCGAAGGCGCTGTCCCGCATCGCCAGCATCCGCCCGGTCAGGCCCTGTCGGCTGGCCACTGTGAAATCCCAGGCCAGGTAGAGGCTGTGCCGCTTGACGCCGGTCCGGTTCAGGTCGGCGATGATCCGCTTCATCTGCGGGACGCGTGGGTCCCGATGGCCGAGGCCGACGCCCTTGGCGTACGCCGTGAACGCCTTCGGCGCCGGGATCGACGCCCCCGTGCTGTCGCGCATACCGCGCAGGCCGACGACGTACCGGGTGCCCTCGGCCAGCGCCACCGCCGGCCGGATGATCAGCGACTGCCGGTCCGGCTGGCCGGCGGCGTGCGCGTCCGGCTCGGCCCAGTAGGGGGTGCGCTTCCCGGTGCGGGTGTCGAGCAGCACGATCGGCGCGTCCGGCGCCAGCGAGCGGCCGATGTCGGTGACCGGTGCGATCCGGGTCGCCGTGGCGTCGAGGCCGGGCACCCGCACCAGGATCGGTGAACCGGGGCTGAACCCGTCCTGCCGGTTCCATTCCGTCGGGTCGATCGGCGTCCCCTGGACGTTGGCGGGCATCGCGGAGGTCGCGAACCGCACCCGCTTGCCGGTGGGGCTGGTCCGGTCCGGCACGGTGAAGTAGTCGTTCGGGAACGGCAGCAGACAGGCCGTCGGGTCGATGGGGTCGCAGGCCGGCTGCCCGGCGGGCGCGGAAGTCGCCGGGGGCGCCGCGGCGGCGCCGGCGCCGACCAGGACGGTGCCCGCCGTCACCAGCACGGACACGGCGAGACCGAGCCGTCGGTGTGGGGTCACACGCTTCTCCTTTGACAGTGGACGGTGGATCGCCGCGGGGTCGGCCATGGCGGATCGACTGTGGTGTTCTTCCTACGCTCGTGAAGAGATCTCAGCAAGGCGCGAGGATCACCTGACGGTCGGGCCGGCGCCGCGGAAACCGTGTCTCGTCTCACCGTGATCTTCGGCCGGATCACGACGACGTCCCGGTAGTCTTGATCGGGTCCAGACTGTGCGCATATGTCCCCGATCCGAGGGGTGACCATGACTGACGACAAGTCCGGCCGTATCGACCTCGCACGCCTGCGGGAACTACTCGACGGTCCGTGGGCCAAGGTTCGCAACGCGCACCGGGACCACCTCGACGAGCGCTTCCTCCCGGTCTACGGCGAGACCGGTGACCAGGCACGTGAGCGGATCACCCGACTGCTCACCGAACTCCCCGCCGAGCTGGGAATGGCGTCGGCCTTCCCCACCGAGTACGGCGGCAGCGCCGACGTCGGCGGCTCGATCATCGCCAGCGAGATGCTGGCGCAGGTCGACCTGTCGCTGATGGTCAAGGCGGGCGTGCAGTGGGGCCTGTTCGGCGGGGCTGTCGCGGCCCTCGGCACCCGACGGCACCACGACGCCTACCTCCGGGACATCGTCTCGGGCAAGACCTTCGGCTGCTTCGCCATGACCGAGACCGGGCACGGCTCCGATGTCCAGCAACTGCGCACCACCTGCACGTACGACCCGCGGACGCAGACCTTCGACCTGCACACCCCGCACGAGGCGGCCCGCAAGGACTACATCGGCAACGCCGCCCGGGACGGGCGGATGGCGGTCGTCTTCGCGCAGCTGATCACGAACGGTGAGCGGCACGGCGTACACGCGTGGTTGGTGCCGATCCGCGACGCGCAGGGCAAACCGCTGCCCGGGGTGCGCATCGGGGACGCCGGTCCGAAGGCCGGCCTGCTCGGCGTGGACAACGGGCGGCTCACCTTCGACCACGTACAGGTGCCGAGGGACATGCTGCTCGACCGCTACGGTCAGGTCGCCGAGGACGGGACGTACTCCAGCCCGATCGAGAACGACTCCCGGCGCTTCTTCACCATGCTCGGCACCCTGGTCCGCGGCCGGGTGAGCGTGGGCGGCGCCGCGTCGGCGGCCACGAAGTCGGCGCTGACCATCGCGGTGCGCTACGGCGACATACGGCGCCAGTTCGGCACGCCCGACGCGGAGCGGGAGGTGCTGCTCAACGACTACCTGGCCCACCAGCGCAAGCTGCTGCCCGCCCTGGCCACCACGTACGCGCTGCACTTCGCCCAGACCGAGCTGGTGGCCGCGCTCAGTGAGGTGCAGGGCGGCGACGGGCCGGTCGACGAACACCGGCAACGGGAGCTGGAGTCCCGTGCCGCCGGTCTCAAGGCCGCGCAGACGTGGCACGCGACCCGGACCATCCAGATGTGCCGCGAGGCGTGCGGTGGCGCCGGCTACCTGGCGGAGAACCGGCTACCCAGCCTGAAGGCCGACACCGACGTCTTCACCACCTTCGAGGGTGACAACACGGTGCTGTTGCAGCTGGTGGCCAAGGGACTGCTCACCGGCTACCGGGACGAGTTCGGCTCGCTTGACGGCTGGGGGCGCGCCTCCTTCGTCGCCGAGCAGGTCCGCGAGATGGTGCTCGAACGCACCGCCGCGCGGTCGCTCATCGAACGGCTGATCGGCGCCGTGCCCGGTCGCGACGAGGAGGTCGCCGTCACCGACCGCGGCTGGCAGCTCAAGGCCTTCGAGGACCGCGAGAGGCACCTCCTGGACGGCGCGGTCCGCCGCCTGCGGGGCGGCGCGGCCACGAAGAAGGACCGGCCCTTCGACATCTTCAACGACGTCCAGGACCACGTCCTGACCGTGGCCTCCGCGCACATCGACCGGATCACCCTGGAGGCGTTCGTCGCCGGCATCGAGGAGACCGCCGACCCGGCGGTCCGGGCGCTGCTCTCCCGGGTCTGTGACCTGTACGCGCTAAGCGTCATCGAGGCCAACAAGGGATGGTTCCTGGAGCACGGCCGTCTCACGCCGGCACGCGCCAAGGCCGTCACGGGCGTGGTCAACGCTCTGCTCAAGGAGCTACGCCCACACATGCGCACCCTCGTCGACGGTTTCGCCATCCCGGACTCGTGGCTGCACGCCGCGATCCTGCGCGAGGAACCCCAGCGGCAGGAGACCATGGCCGCCCACGGGTCGACACCACCGGCGGGGTGAGGCAGCGGGCCGCCGCCACGGCATGACCTCAACGGGGTGTCAGGGCGACCGGCAGAGTGCTCAGTCCGGTGATGAAGTTCGACGGCAGCCGCCGGACCGGCCCGGTCACCTCGACGCTCCGCACGGTCGCCCGCAGTTCGGCGAGCAGGGCACGGATCTCCTCGCGGGCCAACTGGGCGCCCAGGCAGAAGTGCGGGCCGTACCCGAAGGTCAGGTGCCGGTTGGGCTGCCGCGCCAGGTCGAACGTGTCCGGGGCGGCAAAGACATCCTCGTCGCGGTTGGCCGACACCATCCACAGTGTCACCACATCGCCCTCGGAGAGGGCCCGGCCGCGCAGTTCGGTGTCGGCCGTCACGGTACGGCCGACGTGCGCCGCCGGCGTGGTCCAACGCAGGATCTCCTCGGCGCCGCTGTGCACGAGGGCCGGATCCGCCATCAGCCGTACCCACTGCTCGTCATGTGTGGCCAGGGCCAGCAGTCCGCCCGCGAGGGCGAGCCGGGCCGTCTCGTCCCCGCCGATGACGAGGTTGTAGCAGTTCAGCAGCACCTCCTCGTCGGTCAGCGGACGATCGTCGACGGTGCCTGCGACCAGGAGGCTGATGACGTCGTCGGCGGGTGCGTCGCGGCGCGCGGCGGCCAGCCGGGTGTAGTACAGCAGGATCTCGCTCTGCGCTATGCGGGCCTCCATGCCCGCCTGGTCGGCGGGCTCGCCGAGCATCGCCGCTCCGGTCAGCTCCAGGACGCGCGGCCGGTCCACCTCGGGGACGCCGAGCAGTTCGCAGATCGCCTGAAGGGGCACCTGCGCCGCCACCTCGGCGACGAAGTCGCCGCCGCCCCGCTCCACCAGGCGACGAAGGAGTTCGCGGGTGGCCCGCGTGATGGAGTGGGTCACCGGCCGCAGCGCCCGTGGAGCGAACCCGCCGACGAGCAGACTGCGCAGACCGGTGTGGAACCGGCCATCGGTGACCACGAGCATCCGGCCCGCACCCGGGTCGCGACCGCGCAGCAGCGTGCCGAGCATGTTGCCGCGCATCGAGGTGAAGGTGTCACTGTCCCGGACCACACGCAGGACGTCGGCGTGACGGGTGACCACCCAGAAACCCTTCGCGGCACCTGCCTGATGCCAGTGCACCGGGTCGTGGCGGCGCAGCCACCGCCACCTGCCGGTCAGATCCCGGGTGGCGTGCACGTACGGGTCGAGCAGGTCGACCGCGCCCGCGTCGACAGTCGCCGGTTCGCCCGTCACTGCGACGACTCCGCCTCGTCGAGCAGGGCGGCGAGCAGGGCGTCGTCCGCGCCACCCCCCATCACGGTCAGCCGGGCGACGATTTCACGGAGGCTGACCGGCTCCAGGAAGAGTTCGATAGGCGCCCGGATGCCCAGGTCGTCGTCGAGCCGGCCGATCAGGTGGACAGCGGTGAGCGAGTCCCCGCCCACGGTGAAGTACGACTTGTCGAGGTCGTCCGGTCCGGTCAGCCCGAGGGCGGTGACGAGCAGCTCGGTCACGGCGGCCTCGGTGACCGGCCGGGCGGGGCCGGCGGGCTCGTCGGCAGGTGGCGAGGCCACCGGCTGCGGCGCCGGGGTCATGGTGACCGCCGTGGTGAGGCTCAACGCGCCGAGGCTCTCTCCGGCGAAGGGGTAGGTCGGCAGGTGCGTCCGCCGCGCGCCGCTGGCCGGCGCCGGCCACCGTACGTCCGCGCCCCGGACCCAGGAGTCGCCGAGCATCCGCAGTTCCTCGGCCTGCCCGGCGTACGTCACCTGCCGGCCCTCGGCCAGGGCCTCCAGCGCGTCGGCCGCCTCGGCGGTGCTGCCGGCCACCACGTACGCCCGCGCGGCGTGCGCGCTCCGCCCGCTGCGCAGGGTGTACGCGACGTCCGCGAGGATCGGCGGCGCGGGCGCGCGCAGCGCGGCAGCCAGCTCGGCGGCCGCGCGGCGCAGTTGAGCGTCCGTCCGCGCGGAGATCGGCAGCAGCTCGGGACGGTCCGGCGGAACCGGGCGGTCCGGTTCGGGTGCCTCGGCCAGCACCACGTGCACGTTTGTGCCCCCGATGCCCAGCCCCGTCACCCCGGCCAGCCGCTGGCCGCCGTCCGGTCGGTCCCACGGGGTCAACCGGGTGATCCGCTCGAACCCCGGCATCCGCGCCAGGTCCGGATGCGGCCCGCTGGCGTTGGCCGTCGGCGCCATGCTCCGGTGGCCCAGCATCAGCGCGACCTTGATCAGGCTCGCCACCCCGGCCGCCGCGTCGAGGTGCCCGATGTTCGACTTGACCGAGCCGATCCCGCAGGGCCGGCCAGGTCTGGTGGCGCCGACCGCGGCGGCGGTCGCGGCCAGCTCGACACGGTCGCCCAACTCGGTGGCGGTCCCGTGCATCTCCAGGTACTGGGCGGCGGTCGGGTCGAGGCCCGCCGCCGACCAGGCCTCGACGATCGCCCTGCTCTGCGAGTCGACGCCGGGCGCGGTGAAGCCCACCTTCGCCGCGCCGTCGTTGGTGACCGCCGAACCCAGGATGACGGCGTGGATCGGGTCCGCGTCGGCGAGCGCGTCCGCCAGCCGCCGCAGCACCAGCACCCCGACGCCGTTGCCGCTGACCGTGCCGGCCGCCTTCTCGTCGAAGGGCCGGCACCGCCCGTCCGGCGAGAAGATGCCGCCGTCGCGGTACAGGTAGCCGCGCGGGTGCACCGAGTCCACCGAGACCCCGCCCGCCACGGCGGTGTCACACTCGCCGAGCAGCAGCGCCTGCGCGGCCAGGTGTACCGCGGTCAGCGAGGTGGAGCAGGCGGTCTGCACGCTGAGGCTGGGGCCGTCCAGCCCGAGACGGTACGACACCCAGGGCGCCAGGAACTCACGGTCGGTGAGGATGCGCAGTTGCAGCGGCCCCAACTCGGCGGCGAGCCGGCGATCCACGGCGGCGGCGAGCATGTGGTCGGTGGGGCTGCCGCCGACGTACACGCCAGTCCGGTGGGGCACGTGGCGGGGGTCGTAGCCGACGTCCTCCAACGCGCTCCACGTGGTCTCCAGGAGCAGCCGGTGCTGCGGGTCCAGGATCGCGGCCTCGGTGCGGTTGAAGCCGAAGATCTCCGCCTCGAAGCGGTCCGCACCGGCCAGGTGCCCCTTCGCGGGCACGTACGCCGGATGGGCCAGCTCGGCCGGACCGACACCTGCGGCCCGTAGCTCCTCCACGTCGAAGGTGGCGATCGAGCAGACGCCGGAGCGGAGGTTCTCCCAGTACTCGCCGAGGTCCCGGGCGCCGGGGAAACGCCCACTCATCCCCACGATCGCCACTGCTGGCGCTTCGGTCATGTCGGGCCACCTTCCACTGTGTCGTCACCGGCCGGCCGGGCTCGCGCGGTACGGGTCATCAGCCGGGCCCGCCGGTCCTGGCCCCGGCGTCGGCCCGCGTCGACACCGGCCGACGGCCCGGGATCGCCGGGACCGTCCAGGTGCGCGGCGAGGGCGGCGACGGTGGGGTACCGGAACAGGTCGACCATGCTCAGTCCGGCGTCGCCCTGCTCGTGCAGCGCGGACAGCACCCCCAGCAGCCGCAGGGAGTTGCCGCCCAGCTCGAAGAAGTTGTCGTGGACGCCGACCCGGTCCAGCTCCAGCACCTGGCGCCAGACCGTCGCCAGCCGGAGTTCGGTCCCGGTGGTCGGCGCCACGTACCGGTGCGCCAGGTCGGGTCGGGTGGTCGGCGGGGCCGGTAGCCGGGCGCGGTCGACCTTCCCGGTCCGTCCGGTCGGCAGCTCGGCCAGCGGCACCACGCTCTCCGGCACCATGTAGCCGGGCAGCCGCTCGGCCAGCCAGCCACGCAGTTCGCTGGCTCCCGGCGGCGTGCCGTCCACGCCCACCACGTACGCCACCAGCCGGCGCAGGGCGCCGTCGCCGAGCACCGCCGCGACGGCCGCCGCCACCGCCGGATGGCGGACCAGCACGGCCTCGATCTCCCCGAGCTCGACCCGGAAACCACGGATCTTCACCTGGTTGTCGGACCGGCCGAGGTAGCTGAGCGTCCCCTCGGCGTCGTACCTGCCGAGGTCCCCGGTGCGGTACATCCGCTCCCCGGGCGGGCCGAACGGGTTGGCGACGAAGCGCTCGGCGGTGAGCCCGGGCTGGTTGGCGTACCCCCGGGCCAGGTGGGTGCCGGCCAGGTAGATCTCGCCGACCACGCCGACCGGCACCGGCCGCAGCAGCCTGTCGAGCAGGTACGCGCGGCCGTTCGCCACCGGACGGCCGATCACCACAGGCTCGCCGGGGCGCAGCTCGGCGGTGGTGGCGTAGATGGTGGCCTCGCTCGGCCCGTACGCGTCGACCAGCCGGCGGCCGGACACGGCCCACCTGTCGACGAGTTCGGCCGGGCACGGCTCGCCGCCGACGGCGATCGTGCGTAGGTCGGGCAGGGCGTCCGGCGAGCAGGGCAGCGACATGGCCGCCGTCGGTGGCAGGAAGACGTACGTGATGCGGGAGTCCCGCAGCCGTCGGTACAGCGCCTCGCCGAGCCGCTCGTGCTCACCGGCGATGTGCAGTTCGGCCCCGGCGACCCAGGTGAAGAAGAGGTCCGACACGGCGACGTCGAAGCCGAACGCGACGTACTGGAGGACCCGGTCCGTCGCGGTGACCGGGAACTGTGGACGCACCGCCGTGGCCAGGTTGGTAAGCGCCCGATGGGGCACGCTCACGCCCTTGGGAGTGCCCGTCGAGCCGGACGTGTAGAGGATGTACGCGGCGTTGTCCGGGCCGGGCGCTCCCATGGCGATCCGAGGGCCGGGCTCCGGGCGGGTGAGCACGTCGGCCGCTCCGGCCGTCACCACGAGCGTCGGCAGGCCGAGTTCCCCGGAGCGCCGGGCGGTGCCGGCGCCCAGCAGCACCAGTCGGGCGCCGGCCCCGGCGAGCATCTCGCGCAGCCGCGCCGACGGCTGCTCCGGGTCGAGCGGCAGGTAGGCGCCGCCGGCCCGGAGCACGGCGAGCGCGCAGACGGCCATCTCGGCGGACCGGGGCAGGCACAGTCCGACCGGGACCTCCGGGCCGACCCCGGCGGTCACCAGCTCGGCCGCCAACCGGTCGGCTCGCGTCAGCAGTTCGCGGTAGCTCAGGACGGTGTCGCCGCAGACCAGCGCCGTCGCCTGGGGACGTTCGGCGGCGCGTTCGGCCACCAGATCGGGCACGAGGCGGTCCGACACGTCCACCGTGGTGCTGTTCCACTCGTGCAGCATCCGGCGCCGCTGCCGCGCGTCGAGCATCTCGGCGGCGACCGTCTGCCGGTCCGGACGGTCGAGCAGGTCGTCCAACAGCACCTGGAAGCCGCTTGCCCAGTGCCTGACGGTGGCCGGATCGAACAGCTCGCCGCGGTAGATGAACTGCCCGACCAGGTCCGTCCCCCAGCGCTCCACGTACAGCAGGAAGTCGAACTTCGCCACGTCCAGCACGAGCGGCACCCGCTCGACCCGGGCCGGCGGGAGGTCCAGTTCCAGCACCGTCTCGTCGTCGTAGGCGAACACCACCTGCACGACCGGGTCGTGGCTCGGCTGGCGCTGCGGGGCCACCGCGTCGACCACGGCGCTGAACGGCGCGTCCTGGTGGTCGCGGGCGTCGTGCAGCAGGTCCCTGACCCGGTCCACGAGGTCGGTGAAGCTCGGCTCCCCCGCCAGGTCGACACGCAGCACCTGGGTGTTGGTCAGCAGGCCGACCATGCCCTGCACGTCCGGGTGGTCCCGGCCCGCGACGGGGATGCCGACGACAAGGTCGTCGTGGCCCGACAGCCGATTCACGAACGCGGCGTAGGCGGCCAGCAGGACCACGAACGGCGTGGTGTCCCGGGTACGGGCCAGCTCCGCCAGCCGTTCCCGCAGCCCGACCGGCAGGAGGAACGACTCCACCCCACCGGCCGGGGTCTGCACCGCGGGGCGGGGCCGATCGCCGGGCAGGGCGAGCACCGTCGGCGCCCCGCACAGTGTCCGCCGCCAGTGGGCCACCGAGTCGGCGTACCCACCGCTGGCGAGGCGGTCCCGCTGCCAGGCGGCGTAGTCGGGGAACTGGATCGGCAGCGGCTGCGGGGGCGTGCCGTCGCCGTCGCGTTCGACCCGGTAGTGCTCGGCCAGCTCGCGCAGCATGATCTCCATCGCCCAGCCGTCGCAGACCAGGTGGTGGACGGTCAACAGGATCCGGTGGTCGCCGTCGGTGAGGGCGTACAGGCGGCAGCGCAGCAGCGGGCCGCCCGCGAGGTCGAACGGTCGGGCCGCCTCGGCACGCATCGCCGCGTCGACCCCGGCGGGCGAGACACCCCGGTCGACGCGCACGTCGGCACTCGCCTCGGCGGCCACCACCTGACGGTGCTCGCCGTCGACGGTACGAAAGACGGTGCGCAGCGACTCGTGCCGGGCCACAAGCGCGTCGAGGGCGCGGGTGAAGGCGTCGACGTCGAACGGGCCGTGGACGGCGAACGCGACAGGCACATGGTACTGAGCGCTGCCGGCGTGCAGCCGCTCCAGCACGAGGAGGCTGGCCTGCGCGGGTGACACCGGAAACTCGTACTCCACCGGTTCGTCGGCGCGGTCGCTCACGTCAGCGGGCAGCATTGTCGGCCCTCCTGAGAAACGGATCGATGGTGGCGGCGATCTCGGCGACGGGCCCCGCCCGCAGCACGTCGCGGTGGGCGCAGTCGAGGTCGCGTACCCGGACCTGCCCGGCGGTCCGCCGCCAGGCGGCGGCCTTCGCCTCGGAGGTCAGGCCACCGGGTTCGGCGGTGGCCGAGAAGAGCAGCACCTCACCGTCGTACCGCGACGGCAGGTAGCTCCGGGTCAGCCGGAGATGATGGCCGCCCAGCTCGACAAGCGCGGCGAGCCGCCGCTCGGTCGCACCCCGCAGCGGGCCGTCGCTGGTCCGCAGCGCCGCGAACACCTCGGCGCGGCGCAGCGGTCCCGGCTGGTCGAGCAGCTCCGGTGGCCCCGCCTGGAGCAGGATACGCAACATCTCCTGCTCCAGCAGGTCGTCGTCCGGCGGCTCGGGCACCCCGTCGGTGAGCGCCGTGACCGGTACGGCGTCCAGGACGGCCACCAGCCCCACCCGCTGCCCGGCCCGACGGAGCTGGCCGGCCAGCTCGTACGCCAGCAGGCCGCCGAACGACCGGCCCAGCAGCAGGTACGGCCCGGTCGGCTGCGCCGCCCGGATCCGGGGCAGGTACTCCCGCGCCATCTGTTCGATGCTCACCGGCGGCGGGGTGTGCCCGCCGAGCACTGTCGACTGGAGGGCGTACACCTGTCGGCCCGGCAGGTGCGGCAGCAGCGCCGTGTACGACCAGCCGAGTCCCATCGCCGGGTGCAGGCAGAACAGCGGCGTACGGTCGCCGTCGCCGCGCAGCGCGAGCAGGGGCGCCAGTCCGAGGTCGCCTCGGGCGGCGTCGAGCCGGCCGGCGAGAGTGCGCGGGGTCGGCGCGTCGAACAGCGCGCCGATGGGGAGCCGGCTGCCGAGTGCGTCCTCGATGGCCGCGACGAGGCGCATCGCGAGCAGGGAGTGACCGCCGGCCAGGAAGAAGTTGTCGTCCGGCCCCACCGCCGGCACGCCCAGCACGGTGGCGAACAGCTCGCACAGGGTCGTCTCCCGCGCCGAGGCGGGCGTCGTCGCGGTCGACGAGGCGACGCGTTGCACCTGCTGTGGCAGGGCGGCCCGGTCCAGCTTCCCGTGCCGGGTCAGGGGCACCTCGTCGATGCGCTGGTATCCGGTCGGCAGCAGGTGGGCGGGCAGCCGCTGCGCCGCGTACCCGCGAACGGTCGCGAGGTCGCCGTCGCCGTCGCCGTCCAGGACGAGGTACGCGACGAGCTGCCGCCCCCCGTCCGGTCCGGCCGTGGCGGCGACCACCGCGCGGCGGACGCCCGGGCCGGAGCGCAGGACCGCCTCGACCTCGGCCGGCTCGATCCGGAAGCCCCTGACCTTCACCTGGTCGTCGGACCGACCGACGAACTCCAGCTCGCCGTCGGTGTTCCAGCGCGCCAGGTCGCCGGTGCGGTACATGCGGGCACCCCGCTCGGGCGTGTACGGCGAGGCGACGAACCGCTCCGCCGTCCGGGCCGGCTGGCCGAGGTAGCCGCGGGCGAGGCCGGCGCCGGCCAGGTACAACTCCCCCACGACGCCGACCGGGACCGGGCGCAGCCGGGCGTCCAGCACGTACGCCCGGGTGTTGTCCAGCGGACGGCCGATGGGGACCGGGCCGGCGGCCGGTGGGCGGCGGATCGGGTGGCGGGTGGCGAAGGTGGTGGTCTCGGTGGGGCCGTACCCGTTCACCACCCGCAGCCGCGGAGCGGCCCGCTGGACCCGGCGCACCGCGTCGGGTTCGACGACGTCCCCGCCGGTCCACACCTCGGCCAGCCCGGCGAGGACGTCCGGGGCGAGCTGGGCCACGGTCCGGAACAGCTCGGCGGTGAGCCAGAGCGCGGTGATCCGGCTGTCCGTGAGGATCCGTTTGAGGGCGTCCGGCTCCAGTGGTCCGGGTGGCGCGACCACCACCGTGCCGCCGGTCAGCAGCGGCACCCACAGTTCGTAGCTGGCCGCGTCGAAGGTGTGCGGGCTGTGCAGCAGCACCCGGGCGTGCGCGCCGTCGGCGAAGCACCGGTCGGCGGCCAACGCCAGCAGATTCCGGTGGGTCGCGACCACGCCCTTCGGGGTGCCGGTCGAGCCGGAGGTGTACATCACGTACGCGGCGCGGTCGGGGTGGGACGTCACCGCAGCGGGGCCGGCCGCGATCGCACCCCCGTCGGTGCTCCCCGGGGTGACGACGTGCAGGTCGTCGGGGATCCAGTCCGGCATCCGGTCGGCCAGGACGATCCGTACCCCGGCGTCCCGCATCAGCCGGACCAGCCGGGACCGGGGCTGGGCGGGGTCGAGCGGCACGTAGTGACCCCCGGCCACCAGCACCGCGAGCTGGCCGACCACCAGCTCCGTCGACCGGCCCAGCAGCAGCCCGACCGGGAACTCCGGGCCGACGCCCGCCGCGGCGAGCCGGCCGGCCAGGGCATCGGCCCGGGCGGCCAGCTCGCGGTAGCTGAGGACGTCGTCGGCGGACTCGACCGCCACCGCGTCGGGGGTGCTCGCCACCTGGGCCGCGAACCGCTCGGGCACGCTGCGGCCGGGCACCTGGCGCGCGGTGGCGTTCCAGACGCTCAGCAGGTCGCGCCGCTCTGTCGCCGGCAGTACGTCGACCCCGTCCACGCGCGCGTCCGGGTCACCGGCCAGCAGGTCGAGGGCACGGACCAGCCGCCGCGCGACCAGATCCGCCTCGACGGCGCCGAAGCAGTCGGGGCGGTAGCCGAGCCGCAGCCAGAGCCCGTCGGCGGCCACCAGCGTGACGGTCAGCGGATAGTGGGTGGCGTCCCACACCTCGACCAGGCGTGGCCCGGCGGCCTCGTCCGGGTCGGTCGCGCCGCGCGGGAAGTTCTCGAACGCCAGCATCGTGTCGAACAGTTCGCCCACCCCGGCCAGGCGCTGCGTCTCGGCCAGCCGTACGTGGTGGTGCGGGGTCAGCGCCAACTGCTCGTCGTGCACGCGGGCCAGCAGGTCGCCGACCCGCTCCCCCGGCCGCAGCCGGACCCGGACCGGCACGGTGTTGATCAACAGGCCGACCATCGTCTCCACCCCGGACAGCTCCGGAGGGCGACCCGACACGACCGCGCCGAAGACCACATCGTCGGTACCTGTCATCCGGGCGAGCACCAGAGCCCAGGCGACCTGGACGATGGTGTTCACCGTCAACCCGGCCCCGCCGGCCCGCCGGCGTACCGCGGCGACAAGTGCGGCGGACAGCCCACACTCGACAGTCGCGGGTTGGACCGGAGTACGGGTCACCGGGCCGGGGGCGACAAGCGTCGGCCGCCCGAGCCCGGCCAGGGCGGCCCGCCATGCTCCGGCAGCAGCCTCACCGTCGAGGCCACGAAGCCAGGCCAGGTACTCCCGGAACGGCGGCGCGGGCGGCAGCTCGGCGCTCCGACCCGCGTAGAGCGCGACCAGGTCCCGGGCCAGGATCGGCATCGACCAGCCGTCGACCAGGATGTGGTGCAGCGTCACGATCAGTTCGGCCCGCTCCGCGCCGAACCGGACCAGGGCGCACCGCAGCAGCGGCGGGCGGGTCATCTCGAACCGCCGGACGCGGTCGGTCGCCAGGAGACGCCGCAGTTCCTCCTGCGCCTCGGCCGGGTCGCGTCCGGCCAGGTCGACCTCTGTCCACGGCACCGACACCTCGCGCGGCACCACCTGCACCGGCCGGGCCAGGCCCTTGTGCCGGAAACAGGCCCGCAGGTTCGGGTGTCGCACGAGCAGCGCCGCCATCGCGCCCCGCAGCCGCTGCGGGTCCACCGGGCCGTCGATCCGGAACCGGACCTGCACCAGGTAGACGTCCAGCCCCGAATCGTCGACCAGGGCGTGGTAGAGCAGGCCCTCCTGAGCCGGTGTGAGGGGCAGCAGGTCGGCCAGGGCGCCGCCGCTCACCACGAACCGCCCCGGCCCGGGGCGTCCAGGTCGTCCACCAGGGCGTCGAGCTGCTCCTGGCTGAGGTCCACAAGCGGGAAGTCGGAGCGGGTCACGCCGCCGGCCCCGGCGGTCGACGCGTGGTCGGCGAGCACCCGCAGGGCGGACCTCCAGTGCTCGACCAGCTCACGCACATCCGTCTCGCCGAGCGTGCCGATCGCGTACGACCAGGTGGTGGCCAGGTACGGGCCGTCCGGGCCCACCCGTGTGACGGCGTCCACGTCCAGGGCACGGGTCAACGGCAGCGCCTCGGCGCACACCACGCCGAGCAGCTCGACGCCGCCGGCCGTCGACTCGAAACGGCCCAGGTAGTTGAATCCGACGTCCGGCTCGGGCAGTTTCGCAAGCGTCGAGGCGGTCTCCGGGTTGACGTACCGCAGCAGGCCGTAGTCCAGCCCGCCCGCCGGCACCGCGCGGAGCTGCTCCTTCACCTCTTTGAGCGCCGTGCCGGTGTCGGCCCCGCCTCGCCAGAACGCCTCGGTCGCCGCCGCCGGGGCGTCCAGCCGGACCGGGTACCGGGTGGTGAACCATCCGACCGTGCCGGCGAGGTCCACCCCGTCCACAGGTGCGTCCCGGCCGTGCGCCTCGCGATCGAGGAGCAGGCCGGTACCCCGGCCACGCCACCGTACGACGGCCGCGAGCAGCGCCGTCAGCAGCACGTCCTCAGTCCCGCACCGGAAGGCCGCCGGGATCTGGGAGAGCACCGGCTCGGTCTCGGCCGCCGGCAGGCTGACCGTCAGGGTGGCCCGCCGGCCGGTGGTGACCCGATCGGGCAGCAGTCGGGAATCCGGCCCGGTCAGCACGTCGGTCCACCGTGGAAGGTCGTCGGCCACCTCGTCGGCCCGCGCGTGGAGCAGTTCCGCCCAGCGCCGCATCGACGTACCCGGCGCCGGGCCGGCCAGCACCGACTCGGCGGGCCGGTCGGCGGTCAACAGCTCGATCATCTCCCGGTGCAGGATGTGCAGGGAGACCGCGTCGACGGCCAGGTGATGCACGGTCAGCAACAGGCGTCCGTCCTGCCCGGGCCCGTGGTCGAACCACACCGCAGCCAGCAGGTCACCGGCCTCCGGCGCCAGCCGCGTCCGCGCCGCCGCCTCCTGGATCGCCATCGCGCGCTCGGACTCCGTCATCGCGGCGGCGTCCACCCGGACCACCGCGCCGGGCGGGGCCGAGCCGGGCGGCGAGACCTCCAGGGCCCGGTCGTCGGGCGCGGGCCGCAGCAGTCGCAGCCGCAGGGCGTCGTGCCGGTCGGTCAGGATCCGCAGCGCCTCGTCGATGCGCCAGGCGTCGGGCGCGGCCGGGACCGGGAAGTGCACCGACAGGGCGAACGCGGCCGGCTCGGTGCCGTGCTCGCACCACCAGGACATGACCGGGGTGAGCGGAAACCGACCCGGACCGGACCACTGGGGCGCGGCGGCGACCACACCGGCACGGGCGAGTACCGCCAGACCGGCAGGCGTCCGGGCGGTGAACACCTCGCGCAGGGTGAGCTCCAGTCCGGCCGCCCGGGCGCGACTGACCAGCAGCAGCGCCATGATGCTGTCCCCACCGAGCTCGAAGAAGCCGTCGTCCACGCCGACCTGCGGGACTCCCAGCAGCTCGGCGAAGAGCCCGCAGAGCACTTCCTCGGTGGCGTTGCCGGGCCGGGCCGACGAGGGCTTCGGCTGGCTGACCGGAGCGGGCAGCGCGGCCCGGTCGAGCTTGCCGTGCGCGGTGGTGGGCAGCGTCTCCAGCGGAACGAACGCGCTCGGCACCATCTGCACGGGCAGCGCGGCCAGCGCGTGCGCCAGGACCGCGTCCGGTCGGATCTGCGCTCCGGGGCGCGGCACCAGGTAGGCGACCAGTCGGCGGTCCCCCGGGGTGTCCTCGCGCAGCAGCACCACCGCACGGGCCACCGATGCGTGCTTGGCGAGCACCGCCTCGATCTCGGCCGGCTCGACCCGGAATCCGCGCAGCTTCAGCTGCCCGTCGGTGCGGCCGAGGAAGTCCAGTTGGCCGTCCGCCCGCCACCGCACCAGGTCACCGCTGCGGTACATCCGGGCACCGGGCCGCCGGGCGTACGGGTCCGCGACGAACCGTTCGGCGGTCGCCGCCGGTTGGCCCAGATATCCCCGGGCCAGGCCCTCGCCGGCGAGGTACAGCTCGCCGGGCACCCCGACCGGCACCGGGCGCAGCCGCGCGTCGAGCACGTGCACGGTCGTGTTGGTGATCGGTCGGCCGATCGGCGGGGCGCCACCGCCGGGCGTGAGCGGTTCGCTGACCGTCACGCCCACAGTGGTCTCGGTCGGCCCGTACGCGTTGTGGAACCGACGCCCCGGCGACGCCCACGCCGCGACCAGCTCCGGTGGACAGACGTCCGCCCCGACGCACACCGTCCGCAGCTCCGGGTACTCGGCGGGAGGCACGCTGGCCAGCACGGCCGGCGGAAGCAGCACGCAGGTCACCCGGCGCTCGCGCAGGACGTCCCCGAGTGCGGCGCCGACGAGCGGCCCCGACTGTGGGATCACCAGGGTTCCGCCCGAGCCGAAGGCCATGCACAGCTCGCCGACGGAGATGTCGAAGCTGGGCGAGCTGAGGTGCAGCACCCGGCTCTGCGGGGTCAGCTCGAACCGGCGTACCAACGCCTCGGCCAGGCTCGCGATGCCGCTGTGGGTGACCACGACGCCCTTGGGCCGACCGGTCGAGCCGGAGGTGTACATCAGGTAGCCGGCGGCGGCGGGTACCGTCCGGGCCGCCGCGCCGGCCGGTTCGCCCGCGAGGTCCGCCGGACCCAGCACCAGCCGGGGTACGCCGGTCTCCGGCAGCGCCGCCTCGGCGTCGGTGACCACAAGCACCGGCGCCGCGTCGTCGAACAGCAACCGGATCCGGTCCGCCGGATAGTCCAGGTCGATCGGCAGGTACGCGCCGCCGGCGCGCTGCACCGCGAGCACGGCGACGACAGTCGCCACGGTACGGCCCAGTGCCAGCGCCACCACGCTCTCCGCGCCGACGCCGTGCTCCCGCAGGCGGCCCGCCAGACGGTCGGCCCGGTCGAGCAGTTCGGCGTACGTCAGCGACAGGTCGTCCGATTCGACGGCGACCGCGTCGGGCGTCTCGGCGGCCCGCCGGGCGGCCAGGTCGGCGATGGACGCCGGCGGTAGGTCGAGCCGGTCGCCGTCGCCCGCCGTACGCAGTCGCCGCCGCTCGTCCCCGCCGAGCAGGGCGACGGCACCGACCGGCACCTCCGGTTCGGCCAGCAGTCCGGCCAGCAGCACCGGGAAGCTTTCGGCCCAGCTCCGCACCACCTCGGCCGGATACACGTCGGTGCGGATCTCGAACGTGCCCTCGATGCCGTCCTCGGTGTCCCGGGTGATGCCGACGAGGTCGTGTTCGCCGCCGGTGTGGACACGCTCCGGCTCGGCGATCTCCCGCAGCGCGCGGACGCTCTCCTGTCGGTTCAGGTGCATGAACACCCACTGGAACAGCGGGGACCGGCCGTGCGTGCGCTGCGCGCCGACGGCGCTCACGATCCGGCCGACCGGCACCTCGGCGTTGGCCAGCATCCGGGGAAAGCCCGTGGTGAACCCGCCCAGCAGGTCGGCGAAGCTGTCGGTGGGTCCGATCCGCCAGCGGGTGGGCAGAGCGTTCATCACGTAGCCGATGACCCGGTCGAGGCCCGTGGCCGAACGGTTGGCCGTCGGGGTGCCGATGACGAAGTCGGCCCGCCCGGACAGCCGGTACGCCAGCACCGCGAACGCGGTCATCAGCACGCCGTACGCGGTCGCGCCGCGCTCGCGGGCGAACGCGCGCAGGGTCGCCTCGGTCCCGGCGTCGACGTGGAACGGGATCTGCCGGATTTCGCTGCCGGTCGCCGGTACGACTGCCGCGTTGCCGCCGACGGTCAACGGCTCAGGTGGATCGGCCAGGCGCTCCCGCCAGAACCGCAGCTGCGCGTCGAACACCCCGGCGGCCTCCAGCTCACGCTGCCAGGAGGCGAAGTCGGCGTACTGGATCCGCGGACGCCCCCGTCGAGGCGCGACGCCGGCCCGCACCGCCCGGTACGCCTCGACGAACTCGCCGTGCAGCACGTCGAAGGACCACCAGTCGGTGACGATGTGGTGCAGCGCCAGCACCAGCGACGAGCGGGTGTCGTCGACGGTGACGAGGCATCCCCGCATCAGTTCGTCGCGGGTCAGGTCGAACGGACGGCGACTGAACGCCGCGAGCTCCTCGGACAGGGTCGTGCCGTGGTCGCGGAGGTCGACGCGTTCCAGGACGAACCGGTCGGCGGGGAGGAGTTCGAGGCGTAGGTCGCCGACGTCGCCGGCGATCCTGGTGCGCAGGATGTCGTGCTGCTTCCGCACGATCGTCAACGCCCGCTCCAGGTCGGCAGCCGCCACCGGCCGGTCGAAGTGGTACGCGCAGCAGAGGTTCAGCGCCGCCGTACCCGGATAGAGCGATTCGAAGACCCAGAGGTCCTCCTGGGCGAGGCTGAGCGGCACCGGGCCGCCCTCGTCACGCGGTGGCACCACGGCCGGGATCT
The DNA here is from genome assembly GCF_006228125.1 of Micromonospora orduensis. Classification (GTDB taxonomy): domain Bacteria; phylum Actinomycetota; class Actinomycetes; order Mycobacteriales; family Micromonosporaceae; genus Micromonospora; species Micromonospora orduensis. The sequence continues at coordinate 122,332 of NZ_VDFY01000162.1, forward strand.
CGCCGAGCCGGTCGGCCTCGACGAGCCGGCGCAGCAGCCGGACCCGCTGCTCGCCGCGGAGCGCGGCGAAGCGGGCCGCCGTCGAGGTGCTGGCCGGGCCCGCGCCGGGCGCACTGCTTGGCACCGTCATGCCGTGAGGTCCTTTCGCAGTTCCGCCAGCCGGTGCAGCCCGGCGAGGATGTCCGACCGGTCGAGACCGAAGTCGACGAAGCAGGCCACCTCGTCGCAGCCGAGGTCGCGCAGGTCGAGCAGGGATCTGCGGCAGGTGTCCGGCGAACCGAGCAGACTCCCCCAGCTCAGGTAGCGCTGCCTGGCGAATTCCACGAGCGCGTCGGTCTGCTCGGCGGTGAGCGCCGCGGTCCGGCCGTCGCCGGCCCGGTTGGCGGCCGTCTGCGCCACGTACGACCGCAGGTACGCCCGCAGCGGCCCGCTGGCCAGCCGGGTGGCCTCGGCGTCGTCGGCCCCGACGTACGTGTGCGCCATCAGGGTGACCGTGCCCCGGTCCGTGGTGCCCAGCTGCTCGGGTGCGGCCTGGTACGCCGTCCGGTAGCGCCGGATCTTCTCCGCCAGCTCCTGCCGGGTCTGCCCGATGGTCGCGCCGAGCACGTTGGTCCGCAGCCGTCCGGCCGCCGTCCACGTCTCGGGGCTGCCGGAGGTGGTCAACCAGATGGGGAACCGGGGGGACACCGGCCGGGGCTGGGGTCGTACCGCCACCGGACGCCCGGTGCCGTCGGGCAGTTCGACCGCCTCGCCCGCCCAGAGTCGGCGCAGCAGCGGAATGTCGGCCAGGGCCTGCTGCCGCCGGCCGGCGTACCTGTCGGGGGCCAGGACGAAGTCGGTGGAGTGCCAGCCGGTGGCCACCGAGATGCCGGTGCGGCCCCGGGACAGGTTGTCGACGACCGACCAGTCCTCGACCACCCGCAGCGGGTGGTGCAGTGGCAGCACGACACTGCCTGCCCGCACGGCGACCCGGTTGGTGACCGCGGCGAGCGCCGCGGAGAGCACCGGCGGGCTGGGGAAGACCTGCCCGACCTGCTGGAAGTGCCGCTCGGGGGTCCACACGGCGGTGAACCCGAGCGAGTCGGCGGCCCGGGTGATCTCCAGGATGTCGTCGTACTTGGCGGCATGGCCGGCGCCGCTGTCGCAGTCGTCGGCGCCGAAGAACATCACGCTGAGGTCCATGGGCGTCGTTCACTCCTCACCGTGGGAGGTCCGACCGGAGCGGACCCGTGGGATGCGGGGCAGGCGGGGAATCGGGGTCGTGGCGACCGTCGGGGCGTCGGTCAACGCCCGGGCCAGCTCGGCGACGGTCGGGGCGGCGAAGATGTGGCTGGCGGTCGCCGGCAGCCGTTCCACGGTGGCGATCCGCGCGGCGACCCGGACCGCCCGCAGCGAGTTCCCGCCCAGGGCGAAGAAGTTGTCGTGCGCCCCGACCCGCTCGACGCCCAGCGCGTCGGCCCAGAGCGCGGCCAGCCGTCGTTCCAGCTCGGTACGCGGTGCGACGTGGACCGGTCGGCGGGACGGCTGCCGGGGCGGCGGAGCCGCTGCGTCCGCACCCGCCGGCAGGGCCAGCCGGGCGTCGAGGTCGGTGAGGCGGGTCTGCGGCGCCTCGGCCATCGCGTCGAGCACCCGCAGCAGGGCGTCCGCCAGCCACTCCATCACGGCCCGGTCGAAGACCTCCGCCTGGTACTCGACGGTCACCGCGATCCCGGCCGGCGTACGGTCCGGGCCGTAGTCGTCGGTCACGTCCACCAGCAGCTCGAACCGGGCCGCGCCGGTGCGGATGACCTCCACCCCGCTCCGCACGCCGGTCACGGCGAGACTGCTCCGCGCGTTGTTCTGCAGGGCCAGCACGACATCCACCAGGGGGTGCCGACCGGGCGACCGCGGCGGGTTGAGGTCCGCCACCACCTGTTCGAACGGCACGTCCTGGTGGGCGAACGCCGCGACGTCGACCTCCCGGACCCGGGCGAGCAGCTCGGCGAGCGTCGGGGCGTCGGACAGGTCCGTTCGCAGCGCCAGCATGTTCACGAAGAACCCGACCGCGTCGGTCGGGGCGACGGTCCGGCCGGCGATCGGCGCGCCGACCGCGATGTCGTCGCCCGCGCCGGCCCGCCTCAGCACGACGGCCAGCGCCGTGTGCAGCACCATGAACAGCGTGGCCCGGTGCCGCCGGCCCAGCTCGACGAGCCGGGCGTGCACGGCGGGGTCCACCTGCCGTACCGCGGTCTCGGCCCGGGGGCCGGGGGCGGCGGGCCGGTCGGCCAGTCGGGGCAGGGCCAGCCCGCCCGGCAGGTCGGCCAGGACCGAACGCCAGTAGGCGAGCTGCCGGGCGGCCACGCTGCCCAGGTCGGCCGGGTCGCCGATCCGCGCCTGCTGGTCGGCGCCCACGGCGTGCCGTTCGGGCGCCGGCAGCTCAGGCGCCGCGCCGAGCCGGCGGGCCGCGTACGCGCCTGACAGGTCGTGCAGCAGGGGCGCCAGCGACCAGCCGTCCGCGGCGATCTGGTGCATCACCAGCAGCAGGGCCGCTCCGGGCTGGTCGGCGTCGACGGTGAACACCACGGCCCGGAACGGAGGCTCGGCGCTCAACTGGAACCGGTACTGGGCGGCCGACGCGACCCGCTCGGCGAGTTCGGCGTCGTCGGCGACCCGGACCACGGCGGTGTCGAGCCGCGCCTGCCCCGCCGGCAGCACCCGCTGCTCCGGTTCGCCGTCGTCGACGGTGAACACCGTCCGCAGCGCCTCGTGCCGGTCGACCAGATCCTGGAGCGCGACCCGCAGGGCGGCGGTGTCGACCTCGCCACGGAGCCGGACGAGGATCGGCATGTTGTACGCGATTCCCGCGTCGACCTGGTCGAGGAACCAGAGCCGTCGCTGGGCGAACGACAGCGGCGTACCGCGTCCGGCGCTCTCGATCCCCTCCGACGGCGGCTGCTCCGTCGCGGAACGGCGGACCTCGTCCAGGCGCCGCGCCACCGCGGCCACGGTGGGCGCCTCGAACATCGCCCGTACGCCGATCTCGGCGCCCAACACGGTGTGGATGCGGCTCAGCAGTCGCGCCACCCGCAGCGAGTCACCGCCCAGGTCGAAGAAGTCGTCGTCGACCCCTACCGACGGTACGCCGAGCACCTCGGCGAACAGGTCGCACAGCGCCTTCTCGGCGTCGGTGCCCGGCGGACGCGACGCCCCGGACCCGTCCGCCCCGACCGGTAGGTGCTCCGGTAGGGCCGCGCGGTCGAGCTTGCCGTTTGCGGTAAGCGGCAACGCGTCCACCGCGACGACCACCGCCGGCACCATGAACTCGGGCAGCACGGCGGCGACGTGGGTCCGCAGGTCGTCCCGCCCGGGCGGGCGTGCGCACTCCTCGGCCGGCACCACGTACGCCACGAGCTGCCGCTCGCCGTGGCGGTCGTCGGCAGCCGCGACGGCGGCCCGTTCCACCGCCGGATGCCTGGTCAGCACCGCCTCGATCTCGGCCGGTTCGACCCGGAAGCCCCGGACCTTCACCTGGGCGTCGACCCGTCCCACGAAGTCGAGCGGGCCGCCCACGCCCCGGCGGACCACGAGGTCCCCGGTGCGGTACATCCGTTCACCGGGCCGGCCGAACGGATTGGCGACGAACCGGTCGGCGGTCAGCCCCGCACGGCCGAGGTAACCGTCGGCCAGGCCGGCCCCGGCGGCGTACAGCTCGCCGACCTCGCCGTCCGGCACCACCCGCAGCCGCTCGTCCAGCACGTATGCCGCTTTCGCGGCCAGTGGCCGGCCGATCGGCACCGCAGCGCTCTCCGCCTCGGCCCGGATCACCGGGTGGGTGGTCACGAAGATCATCGCCTCGACCGGGCCGTACCCGTTGCGCAGCCGCAGCCCGGGGAAGCGGTCCAGCGCCCGGCCGACGTGCGCCGGCGACAGCGCCTCGCCGCCCACCAGCAGGTCGCGGACGCCGTCGAGTGCGGCCGGATACTCGTCCACCACCACGTTGAACAGGCTGCTGGACAGGTACATCGTGGTGACGCCGTGCTCGCTGGCGAGGCGGGCCAACACCACCGGGTCCACGCGGTGCCCCGGATACAGCACGCAGGTGCCGCCGTGCAGCAGCGCGCCCCACAGCTCCAGCACGCAGGCGTCCCAGGAGACCGGCGCGCACTGCAGCCACACCGCGTCGGGCGCGGTCGGCAGGCCGTCCTGCCCGGTCAGGGTGCCGACGATCGCGTGGTGCGGCGCCGCGACACCCTTGGGCCGGTCGGTGGAGCCGGAGGTGAACATGACGCAGGCGACGTCTCCGGGGCGGGCCCGGCCGGCCCCCCGGGGCAGCTCCCGCCCCTGGTCCGCGTCGACGCCGACGAACCGGGCTCCGGTCCCGAGCCGTCGCACGGCCGCGTCGGTGGGGGCGACCACCAGGGCGACGCCGGCATCCTCCGCCATGCCGCGCAGCCGTTGCGGTGGAAAGGCGGGGTCGAGCACCAGGTATCCGGCCCCGGCCTTCAACGCCGCGAGGATCGCGACCACCAGGTCGACGCCGCGCTCCAGGTGCACCCCGACCACCGCGCCGGGCCGCGCGCCGGCATCGGCGAGACACTGGGCCAGGCGGTCCGCGCGCGCGTCCAGCCCGGCGTAGGTCACCCGTTCCGAGCCGTACACCAACGCCGTCGCATCCGGGGTACGGGCGACCTGCTCCTCGAAGACCTCGTGTACGCAGCGCTCGCCCGCCCGTTCGGAGCCCACCTCAGGAACCCGTGGACGCGGTATCCGGCGAGCCCCGATCGGCTTCGGCGCGGTCCCTCAGGAGGCTCGCCGGACGGATGTCCGACCAGTGGGTCTCGACATAGGACAGGCAGTCGGCTCTGCTGGCCGCCCCGTGGACGATCCGCCACCCGTCCGGCACGTCGATGTCGACCGGCCACAGTGAATGCTGGTTCTCGTCGTTGACCAGCACCAGGTATTCGCCGTTCTCGTCCTCGAACGGATTGCTCGTCATGTCGGCACCTTCCTCTCTTCCTTCTGCTCGGCAACGCCGTCCCAGTCGGGAAGGATCACGTCGATGTCGCGCACCGGGCGGTTGGCCATCCCCCACACCGCGACAGCTATCCCGCATCCGCCGGCGATCAGCAGCATCGCCGCCATACCGCTGCCGGGGCCGCTCCCGACGACCGGCTGGAGCAGTCCGACCAGGCCGGTGCCCGCGGCGGCCTGCGGCTCGAAGACGCGGTCGGCGACCAGCCCGGAGCAGACCATGGCCAGCGGCGCGGAGATCTGGGACACGAACATCACCGCGCCGAAGACCCGGCCCTGCCGCTGCGGGGGCACCTTGGTCTGGATGATCGCCTGCATGGTGCCGTTCACGATCGGCATGAGCAGTGCCCCGACCAGGATGGCCGCGCACCAGGCGGGGACGTCGCGGGACGCGGCCATCAGAACCTGGGAGGTCAGGCACATGCCGACCACGCCCAGCAGCATGCCCCGGATCCGTGCTTTCGGGCCGCCCCACACACCCATCAGCAGGCCACCGAGGATCCCGCCGACGCCGATGCTGGCCATGACGCTCGCCAGCGCGGACGCGTCGTTGCCGGTGCGGGCCAGGATCATCGGCTGCACGATGGCGTACCCGAAGACCATCACCAGGTTGACCACGAAGATGACGAGCACGAGGCCACGCAGGCTGGGCCGTACGAACAGGTACCGCAGTCCGTCAAGCGATTCGGCGCCGAGCCTGCGGCGAGGCTCGACGGTGGCGCCGTCGCGGGGTTGTTCGTGCGGGCCGGCCGCCTGGATGGTGAGCAGGGCGAGGACGAAGCTGAGCAGGTCCACCAGGAGGATCGTCCCGAGCCCCGAGGTGGCGACCAGCACCCCGGCCAGGGCGGGTCCGCAGATCTCCGCCGTGCTGCGGGCCGTCCCCAGTAGACCGTTGGCGCGTTGCAGCTGGTCCTTGGCGACCAGCAGGGGGATCGCCGAGAAGAGCGCCGGGTACTGGAAGGCGGCGGCGGCACCGAGGAGCGCGACGGCCAGGTAGATCTGCCAGAGCTGGAGCTGCCCGGAGAAGTGCAGGGCCGCCAGTGCGCCCACGACCACCAGCCCACCGATGTCCGCGAGTTGCAGCGCCGTGCGCTTGCGCAGGCGGTCCACAAGCGCCCCCGCCGTGGGGCTCAGCAGCACCTGCGGCAGCACCGCGAGGACCGAGAGGAGAACGACGGCGGTGGCCCGCTGGCCGGACGTCCAGGCTTGCACCACGAAGGCGAACCGGAGGACCGAGTTTCCGATCAACGTGACGAGCTGCCCTGCCCAGATGATGCCGAATCTGCGCATGAACGGGCCAGCCCCCCGAAGTCACTGCCGGGCTGACAACGTTCGCCCGCCCGACATGATCGCTTCCCCGAGGCTATCGACGCGCATGACAACGGTCAATGTCCCTACCTGTTGTTCATTCGCGTTCGGATGAGCCCGGCCGTACCGCCAGCCAGCCACCTACCGTCAGCGGTCCTCGTCGCCGAACGCCGTACGCGGGTCGAGACGCTGACCCTGCCCGTACTCCTCGGCGAAGCCGGCCGGGCCGAGCGCCTCGACCGCGGCCGCCCGCGCGGCGGCCAGGTCGGCCGCGTCGTCGGGATCGGGCACCTGACCCAGCGCCGCGAACGCGTCGTCCGCGACGGCGACCATCCGGGCCGCCCGGTGATGGTCACCCTCGGCCGACGCGAGGGCGGCGCCCGCCACGCAGACGTACGGCACCAAGTCCGCCCAGCCGTTCTGGAAGACCCTCGCGCGACTGGTGGCGAACAGCTTCCTCGCCGCGTCGAGATTGCCGAGACCCAACTCGCAGAAGCCGAGGTTGTGCGTCTCGGAGTTGACGATCGTGGGCTGGCCCAGGGCCTCGTTGAGCGCGATGCTCTCCCGGTACAGGTCCCGAGCGCGGGTCAGGTCGCCGGACATCCGGGCGACGGCCGCCAGGACGTGCCGGGGCCGCTCCTCCAGCCTGCGGTCGCCGGAGCGCAGCGCGACCTCCAGGGCTTCCCGGGCGCGGGCCTCGCCGCCCGGCAGGTCGCCCCCACGGATGGCGACCCGGGCGAGGCTGTACCGGGCCTCCACCTCCCCCGCCGGATCACCGGCCGCCCGCGCCCTGTCGATCTCCGTCTCGCTCATCCGCACCACGGCGTCGGTCTCGCCCCGACGAAAGGCCGCGCGAACGTCGTCGCTGAAACCCATGTCTGTCGCCTCCTGCGTCGTTCCTGTCGTCGAGGGCGTCCGCACCCGTCACAACGCCTCGAACATCGTCCAGGTCTCCACGAGCCTGAACCCCATCGACTCGTAGAGCGGCCGACCCATCGCGCTGGAGTGCAGGTACGCGGCGTCCGCGCCGGCCGCGACCCGCCGCGTCCCGACGGTTCGCGGACCCGGGGGCGCGGCGGTGGCTGCCGACCGTCGCCTATGCCGTCCAGTCCCCGAACGGGGTGAGCGGGACGAGCGCGGGCCGTCGTACCACAGTCGTCAGCTCGATCCGTCGACCTTCGGCTGCCGAGCGCAGCAGGGCGGTCATCGTGTCGAGGACGTGCAGCGCGACGTCGCCACCGGCGCGCGGCGGACGCCGACCGTCGGCCCGGACGAGGTCGATCAGACCGACGCCCCGGGAAGCCTCGGCGTACCCGGCCAGCGGTTCGAGAACCCGCCATTCGCTGCCGCCGAGCGCGAACAGGCGGACCTCACCGTCGAAGACGTTCGGATCGGGTACGGCGATTGTGCCGGTCTCCCCGTGCACCTCGATCGGCGCGGCCGTCGTCGCGACGCCGTCGAAGCTCGTCGTGATGGTGGAGAGAGCGCCGTTGGCGTGTTCGAGCACACCTGTCACGTGGCTGTCCACCTGCACGGGGATCCGCTGGCCGGTGCGTGGGCCCGAGCCGATGACGCGTTCGGCGCGCAGCCGGCTGGCGGCGCCGACCACCGCCCGGACCGGCCCGAGCAGGTGCACGAGCGCCGAGATGTAGTACGGCCCCATGTCCAGCAACGGGCCGCCGCCCGGGGCGTAGTAGAAGTCGGGCTGGGGGTGCCAGCGCTCGTGCCCCGGCGTGACCATGACGGCCGACGCGGACAACGGCCGCCCGATGAGCCCGTCGTCGATCGCCGCCCGCGCGGTCTGCGTACCCGTACCCAGAACGGTGTCCGGAGCGCACCCGACGCGGACGCCGGCCGACGCGGCCCGGCTGATGATGGTTCCGCCGTCCTGGAACGTCACGGCGAGCGGCTTCTCGACGTACACGTTCTTGCCGGCGTCGATCGCGCCGAGTGAGATCTCGGCGTGCGCCGCGGGGATCGTGAGGTTGAGGACGGTCTGTACGTCCGGGCGGTCGAGCAGGCGCTGCACGCTCACCGCCTCGGCGCCGGGAATCGTGGCGGCGACAGCGGCCGACCGGGAGGCGTCGAGGTCGGCCACCGCGGCGATGGACACCGCGGGGTGGTTCGCGAGCGTGTCCAGGTACGCGCGGGAGATGACCCCGAGACCGACTACGCCGACGCGATGCGGGTCGCCCACACCATCCCCCTCTCGATGACGGTACGGACGCTCGGGTGCTCCAGCACGTCGAGGCTGTGCCCCGGGGTGGTCACGACGATGCGCCCGGCACCCCACACCCGGGTCCAGATCGCCGGGGACGTGACCGGCCGCTGCCACGGATGCCAGGCCCGCGTGGGGTGGGTCGTGGTGGCCAGGACGTCGATCAGGTCGTCGTGCAGCACCCAGTACTGCTCGGTGACCAGGTCGAAGTCCTCGACGCCCGTGGTGATCGGGTGTTCGCGGCCGAGGTCGGTGATGGCCACCGTGTGCGGCAGGAAGTTGTCCTCAGCCCCACCGTGCCGCTCGCACGGCTCCTTACCCGGGTGGGTGGCGAACTGGCCGCCCACCAGATGCAGGTACTCCGACGACGCGCGGAACGAGTCCACGATGCCGCCGTGCCAGCCGGTGAGGCCCGTCCCGGCGGCGACCGCCGCGCTGAGGCCTGCCACCTGATCCGAGGTGATCTGCGACATCGTCACGCACTGCACGACGAGGTCGGTGTCTGCCATCTCGGCGGCATCGGCGTAGATCTCGGTCGACCCCTCGACCCGTACCGTATAGCCGTTGCCCTCGAGGTACGGGATGAACAAGTCTGTCGCCTCGACCGGCTGGTGCCCCTCCCACCCGCCTCGAACCACAAGCGCTCTCCGCTGCGTCAACACTCGCTCCCTCCCCCGGTCCGTCATCGGCGGGCTGGCCGCTCCCACCCGCCGACGAACCGCCGATGCCTGTTGCTTGTCGAGCATCGAAACCGTACTCGTCGTTGCCACCCCACGGTCCACAGGCGGTCTCCGGGCTCCGCCCGGACGTCCGTCCACACCGGCCAGCGCCTCGTCAGCGTGTCGCCCGATGACATGGCCTGCTCACGGACGATTCCTTGGGAGCGGTACCAGTCGGGGCCGAAATCCGGCCCTCCCGATCGCTACACTCGCCGCAACCCCGGCACCGCCCGCAGATTCAGCGGGCGCTGATCCGAATCGAATGGAGACGCCTGTGACCCGCGACAAGGCGGCACCCGCCGGCATCGACCCCAGCATTCCCAGTGTGGCCCGGGTCTACGACTTCTTCCTGGGCGGCAAGGACAACTTCGAGGCCGATCGGAAGGTCGCCGAGCACGCCCTGCGGATCACACCGGACGGGCCGGCGGCCGGCCAGGCGAACCGGGCCTTTCTGCGTCGGGTCATTCGCTTCCTCGTCACCGAGGCGGGCATCGACCAGTTCCTCGACATCGGATCGGGGCTGCCCACCCAGGGCAACGTGCACGAGGTCGCCACCGAGCACAACCCGAAGGCCCAGGTGGTGTACGTGGACAACGATCCGATCGTCCTGAGCCACGGGCGGGCCCTGCTCGCCGCGGAGGGCACCGCGACGGTGATCCAGGCGGACATCCGGGCACCGCAGGAGATCCTCAACCACCCGGACGTCCGTCGGTTCCTCGACTTCGACCGGCCGGTCGGGCTGCTGCTCTTCGCGATCCTGCACCACCTCGGAGACGACGAGGATCCGCGAGCGGTGGCGGCGGAGTTGATCGACGCGCTGCCCTCCGGCAGTTACGTGGCGATCTCGCACTTCCGTGACCCGGGTGAGCGGGACCCGGAGGGCTCCCGCAAGGCTCGCGAGGTCGAGCGGGTCTTCAACGAGTCGCTGGGCACCGGTCGCTGGCGTACGGACGAGGAGATCCTCGCCTTCACCGACGGGCTGACGCTGCTGGAGCCGGGTCTGGTGCCGTTGGCCGAGTGGCGTCCGGAGCCGGGTGCGCCCGCCCCGACCCAGACCGACACCTACCACACCTTCGTCGGGCTCCTCGCCCGCAAACCGTAGGGCCCGCCCTCCGGTGGGGCCGTCGGCGGGGACCGCCCCGCCGGCGCTGCCCCGCCCGATATTTTGCGTGGCACGCATCTTTGCGTGTCACGCAATTAATGTTAGCGTGGTGGCATGACGGGGTTGCGGGAGCGGAAGAAGGCCGAGACGCGGGCGGCGCTCGGCTGGGCCGCGATCCACCTCACCGTCGAGCGCGGCTACGACAACGTCCGCGTCGAGGACATCGCCGAGGCGGCCGGCGTCTCCCCGCGTACCTTCAACAACTACTTCGCCAGCAAGGCCGAGGCGATCGCCTCCCGCCACCTCGACCGCAGCCTGCGCACCGCCGCCGCGCTGCGCGAACGCCCCGCCGACGAGCCGCTCTGGGCGGCGCTCACCCAGGCCGCGCTGGAGCAGTTCAGGCCCGGCCCCGAGGTCGAGGCGATGCCGTCGCCCGCGCACGCCCAGTGGGTGGCCGGCGTCCGCACCATGCTCGCCGAGCCCGCGCTACAGGGCGAGCGGCTGCGCGCCGTCGCGATCGCCGAGGCCGAACTCGCCGCCGCGATCGCCGAACGCACAGGCACCGACCTCGCCACCGACATGTATCCGAGACTCGTCGCGGCCGCGGCCAGCGCCGCCGTCGCCGTGGCCATGCAGCACTACCTCGACAGCGCCGACCCGCCCACCCCGATCGAGCGCCTCATCACCGACGCCTTCACCCAGGTCGCCGCCGGCCTCCCGCCGCCGGGCCGCTGAAGCACCACCCGCGCCCAACGCACAACCTGACAGACCTCCTCCGCCGCGTACACCCGCGGCGGGCCGGCCGCGTGCCGCGCCCGCCGTGGCGATGACGCACGCCCGGAAAGGATCACGATCATGATCGATGTCCTCATCGTCGGGGCCGGCCCCAACGGCCTCATGCTCGCCTGCGAACTGGCCCTCGCCGGCGTCCACCCGGTCGTCCTCGAACGCCACGCCGCGCCCACCGGCGAGCCCCGCGCCAACGGCCTCGTCGGCCAGGTCGTCCGCCTGCTCGACAGGCGCGGCCTCCACGCGCGGCTCACCGGCGAGAGCACCCCGCCGGCACCCCAGCCCGCCTTCACCTTCGGCGCGTTCCCGCTGGACCTCACGGTGCTCGCGGAGAACCCGCACTACGTGCTCGGCGTGCCACAGGCCCAACTCGAGGCCACCCTCGCCGCCCGGGCCGTCGAACTCGGGGTCGACCTTCGCCGCGGCCACGAGGTCGTCGACCTTCGCCAACGCCCCGACGCGGTCGAGGTCCGACTTGCCGACGGTACGCGACTCACGTCCCGTTTCCTCGTCGGCGCCGACGGCGGTCGCAGCGTGGTGCGCCGCCTCGCCGGTATCGACTTCCCCGGCGTCACCAATGACCTGTCGATCTCCCGCACCGCCACCGTGACAGTCCCCGCGTCCTCCGTCGACCCCGAGACCGGCGGCCTGCGCGCCCCCGGCTACGGCGTCGTCCCGCCGTTCCAGCACACCCGCACGCCGCGCGGGCTGATCGCCTGGGCTCCGTTCCCCGGACGCCCGGCGATCCTGAGCACGACGGAGTGGCCCGACGCGCCGACGAGCGACGAGACCCCGATGAACCTGGCGGAGCTACGGGCCAGCGTCGCCCGGGTGCTCGGCGCCGACATCCCCCTCGGCCCACCCGACGGCCCCGGCCTGCTGCGGCGGCTGACCGGCGGCAACACCCGCATCGCCGACCGCTACCGCGACGGCCGCGTGCTGCTTGTCGGCGACGCCGCGCACGTGCACTCCGCGATCGGCGGCCCCGGGCTCAACCTGGGCCTACAGGACGCCGCAAACCTGGGTTGGAAGCTCGCCGCCACGGCGCGTGGCTGGGCACCGAAGGGCCTGCTCGACACGTACGAGACCGAGCGTCGCCCCGTCGCCGAACGGGTGGTCATGTCGACCCAGGCGCAGGCGGCGCTGATCGGCCCCGGCGACGAGATCACCGGCCTGCGGGAACTCTTCGCCGAGTTGCTGCGCATCCCGCAGGTGACAGGGCACATCGCGGCGCTGATGTCCGGAGTGGACGTCCACTACCCCGCCGACCCCGCCGACCCGCTGGCCGGCCGGAACGCCCCCGACGTGGTCGTGCACGGCGACCACGGCCCGATCCGTCTCGCCGAGCTGACCCGCGCCGCCCGGCCGCTGCTGCTGGACTCCACTGGCGCCTACGCCGAGGTCACCGCGCCATGGCGTGACCGCGTCGACGTGGTCACCGGCCAACTGGAGGGCACCACCGCCACCGCGCTGCTGGTACGCCCCGACTGCTTCGTCGCCTGGTCAAGTGGAGACGCCGGGACGCTGCGCGCCTCCCTCACCCGCCATTTCGGCCGTCCGCGGTGATCAGATCGCCATTGGTCGCGCCGGCACCCACTGGTACGACAGACTCGCGCGCATGGTCACGTCACCGCGCAGCGTCTCGGAGGTGACCGACGCGATGCGTTCGGGTGCCCGGGTGAAGTTCCTGTTCTTCTGGGGGCACCAGCCGCAGCGTGACGGCAGCATCGGGCCCGGGTGCCTGAGCCAGTGGTGGCCGGCGCCGTTCACCATCGACGGGCTGCGCTTCGCCACGGCCGAGCACTACATGATGTGGCGCAAGGCCACCCTCTTCGACGACCACGCCACGGCCGCCAGGATCCTGGCGGCGGCGCATCCGCATGCCACCAAGGCGCTGGGCCGGCAGGTCACCGGCTTCGACCAGCGGATCTGGGAGGAGCAGCGCTACGACATCGTGGTGGCCGGCAACACGGCGAAGTTCGGCCAGGATCCCGCGCTGCGCACCTACCTGCTCGGCACGGGTGAGCGGGTGCTCGTGGAGGCCAGCCCGCTCGACCGGATCTGGGGCATCGGCCTGGCCGCGGACCACCCGCACGCCGCCGAACCCGCGCGCTGGGAAGGCCCGAACCTGCTCGGCTTCGCACTCATGCACGCCCGCGCGATCCTGCGCGGGCAGGACCCGACCGGCGGATGAGCCGCCGGATCTGCGGCGCGCCTGACGGGCCCGCTGGGTTCCACCGGCGGTGGAACCCAGCGGGCCCGTCAGGCGGGCGGTGACTGGGCGGTGTCGGCCAGGAGCAGGGACAGCTCGCGGACCAGGTCGTCCATCGACTGGCCACTCTGCGCCCTGACCAGCCCGAGAGCGAGGTCGGCCAGCAGATAGAAGCCGAGGGTACGGGCCTGCTCGGAACTGAACGCCGACATCAGCGCCTCGGCGCCGGCGAGGTCACCTCGGTGTCTGGCGGCGATGACCCCGGCGGCACGTTGGACGATCTCGGCCGCTTCGGGGGTGTACCCGCTCACGCCGAATCAGATCTTCGGGTCGGCGGCGCGGGCGGCGTCGAAGCGGGCGGTGACGTCGGTCCAGTTGACCAGGTTCCACAGCCGGTCCACGTAGTCCGGGCGCACGTTGCGGTACTGCAGGTAGTAGGCGTGTTCCCAGGCGTCGAACACCAGGATCGGCGTGGAGCCCTGCCCCACGTTGCCATGGTGGTCGTAGACCTGCTCCACGATCAACCGCCGGCTGAGCGGCTCCCAGGCCAGGACGCCCCAGCCGGAGCCCTGCACGCCCTTCGTCGCCGCCGACAACTGACCGGCGAACCCGTCGAACGAGCCGAAGTGCTCGTCGATCGCCGCGGCCAACTCACCGTCGGGGCGGTCACCGCCGTCCGGGGACAGGTTGTTCCAGAAGATCGAGTGCAGCACGTGCCCGGACAGGTTGAACGTGAACGTCTTCTCCAACCCGACCAGGGTCGCGTAGTCGCCCTTGTCGCGGGCCTCGGCGAGCCGGTCGAGACCGTCGTTGGCGCCCTTGACGTACGCCGCGTGGTGCTTGTCGTGGTGCAACTCCAGGATCTCGCCGGACATCGCGGGCTCGAGTGCGCCGTAGTCGTAGGGCAGGTCGGGCAGGGTGTACACGGCCATGGGGCATGTCCTCTCAATACTGCCTCAAGTTTGCTGTTGCCATTATTTTGCAACAAGACCCCGCGCCACGAGTCGAGCCGCTCCATCCGCTCTTGCAGGTTTCAGACCTCGTCGGCCCCGTCGAGCAGCGGGCGTCCACGTGCACGACGTCGCCGACCCGCACCGCGCGCAGGAAGGCGGTCTCGTCGATGGTGGCGGTCACCGCCGGGCCGTCGGAGTGCCGGGCGGCGACCACCCCGGCGAGGGAGTCGATGAGGTTGAGGATCCGGCCGCCGTGCACCGTGCCCATCAGGTTGGTGTGGTGCTGGTCCGGAGCGCAGCGCGCGGCACGTCACCCGAGCGCGGCCTTTCACAGCCACCACACGGCGATCGATCCGGAACGCATCCAACTTCTGCCATCTGAGGAAAAAGATCGCGACCACTTGAAAAAAGCCTCGTTCCGATGAGGATATTCAGATGCGTCGTCTCCCTCAGGCTCCGGGGCGGGTGCTCTCCGGCCTCCTCGCGCTCCTGCTCGCCTCGGCGGTCACCCTGCTCGCGTCCGTTCGTCCCGCCGCGGCTCACGGGACACTCGCGATGGCCACGCCGGCGGCCGGCGCAACGGTGAGCGACCCGCTGACGTCGGTGCGGCTGTACTTCACCGAGAAGGTCGCCGCCAACGCGTACTTCACGATCACCGCCCCGGGCGGCACCCGGGTCGACAACGGCTGGACGTACGGGGAGCCAAAGCCGCTCGACAAGCCGGTGCGGGAGTACTTCCTGGTCGACGGCCAGTTCGAGCCACGCGAGTACGCGACGGGGTTCCCGGCGGTGGTGGCCCTCGCACATCTTCCCGCCACCGGCCAGTATTCGGTGAGCTACCTGTCGGTCGCCTCGGACGGTGACCCGGTGCGGGGCACGATGACGTTCCGGTACAGCGGGCGCCCGACTGCGGCACCGCAGGGATGGAGCCCGCCGACGAACCAACCGGACCCGACGCTGTTGGCCTCCACGGAGCAGCACAAGGCCTCAGGACAAGCGTCCGCGGTACCGACCACACCAGCCGAGCCGACGGCCACACCGGCGGCGGCTCCCGCGGTCGGGTCGGCTGACGACGACGGCCCGGCAGCTCTGGCCTGGACGGGCTGGGTGGTGGCGGTCATGGCCGCGATGGTGGCCTTCATCGGTTGGCGTCGCCGCCCGGCCCCGGCGGGCAGGTCCTCCGGCCGAGCCCGGACGGCGCGGTCGACCTCCAGCAAGCGCAGCGGCGCCGAGTTCCAGGCGAGCCGGACGAGCAACAGCCGGCTGGCGTTGCTCGTCGGCGGGCTGGTATTGGCTCTGCTGGCCGGGTTCGGACTGGCGCGGATCGGCGCCGCCACCGGGTCGCCGACCGGCGCCGCGCGGCAGCCAAGCGCCGGGCCGGCCGCCGCGGGGCAGGGTGTGTCCGCAGGCGACGGGCACCAACATGGGCCGGGAATCGGGCCCCACACCCATCCGGGTGATGGCGGAGGCGAGACGCTGGCGACCGGGACGACGGTCAGCTCCGGCGGGTACACCCTGCAACCGCTGGAGCGGTCCCAGCCGGCGGGTACGCGCACGGACTACCGGTTCCGGATCGTCGGAGCCGACCAGCAGCCGGCGACGCGCTTCGCGGTCGTACACGACAAGCCCCTGCACCTGATCGTGGTGGGCCGCGACCTGACCGGCTACCAGCATCTGCATCCGACGATGGCACCAGACGGCACCTGGAGCGTCCCGCTCACGCTGAGTCGACCGGGCGCCTACCGCATCTACACCGACTTCTCCATCACCGCGACCAACGGAACCCCGATACCCCTCGTCCTGGGCGTCGACCACAACGTGCCAGGCGCACACACCCCGACCCCGCTGCCGGCGCCGCAGGCACAGGCGGTGGCCGGGCCGTACGCGGTGGCGATGAACGGCACCCCGGCGGTGGGGGTGACGGTGCCGATGCGGTTCCGGATCAACCGCGCCGACCCCGTGGACGTCCAACCGGAGCGGTACCTGGGCGCGTACGGGCACCTCGTCGTCGTCCGCGAGGGCGACCTCGGTTACGTACACGTCCACCCCGAACAGGAACTGGTCGACGGGACGGTCCAGTTCTGGCTGACCACCCCAAGTCCGGGTCGATACCGGGCCTTTTTCGACTTCCAGGTCGGCGGCAAGGTGCACACCGCCGAGTACACGATCAACCTGCCCTAGCGGAGGCTCCAGCCGCTGCGGCGACGGCACCGAACCCCCGGCCAGGCGAGGGCGCGCACGACACCACGCCCTCGCCGGATGCTGCTGCTTCCGGTCAATGACCGCTCCTTGACGTCCCCGAGGCGCCGCGCCAGAACCTCCCCGGCACCACGCGCGTGACGGCCGTTACCCGCCGGCCTGGAACTTTGGCCCCGGGGCGTCCGACCAACAAAGCGGCAGCAACCATCGGAGGAACAATTCATGCGCACCACCAGCCCTTTCGGATCGCGCCGACGCTCGGCCGTCGTCCTCGCCGCCGCCGCTGCGCTCGCGGCCACCGGCGCTGCGGGGTGCGGCTCGTCGAACTCGTCGTCGACCACGCAACCGACCGCGTCAGCGTCGGCCAGTGCCACCACCGGCGTGATCACGATCCGCGATCCGTGGGTGAAGGCAGCCGACAGGGGGATGACCGCGGCCTTCGGCACCCTGGTCAACGACCGCGACACCGATGTCACGCTGACCAGCGCCGCGACCTCCGTGTCTCCGATGGAACTGCACGAGATGACCATGAAGGACGGCAAGATGGTCATGCAGGCCAAGCAGGGCGGCATCGTGATCAAGGCGAAGAGCACGCACGCGTTGGAGCCCGGCGGTGACCACCTGATGTTGATGGATGTCAAGCAGCCCGTGCGGGCCGGTGAGGAGTTGACCTTCACCCTGACCTTCGCCGACGGCAGCACCCAGCAGTTCACCGCCGTCGCGAAGCCGTTCACCGGCGCGCAGGAGAGCTACGCCCCCGGGCACGGGGAACCCATGCCCGGCATGAGTGCCACGCCGGAGATGAGCATGAGCCCGGCACCGTGACCGACACACCGCCCGTAAGGCCGGTGAGCAGGCGTCGTCTGATCACCGGCGGAGCCCTGGCCGCCGGCGGAGCCCTCGCCGGCGGCGCCGCGGTGGCCGCGACCCGTAGCGGCGGGAACGGGCAACGTCCGGCCACCGACATGACGCCGGCGGCGAACGTCGGTCGCCTGGTCGAGCCGTTCCACGGCGCCCGGCAGGCCGGCGTGGCCACCGAACCGCAGGCGCACGCGTCGTTCGTCGCCTTCACCCTGCGCCCCGGCACCGACCGGGCCGCGCTGGGTCGGATGCTGCGGCTGCTCACCGACGACGCGGCCCGGCTCACCCAGGGCCGACCCGCGCTGGCCGACACCGAGGCCGAACTCGGGCTGCTGCCGGCACGGCTGACCGTGACCTTCGGTTTCGGCCCCGGGCTGTACCGGGCGGCCGGGGTCGACGACCGTCGGCCGGCATCCGTGGCCGAGCTGCCGGCGTTCCGCATCGACCGGCTTCAGCCTGCCTGGTCCGGCGGCGACCTGCTGCTGCAGATCTGCGCGGACGACGCGATCACCGTCGTCCACGCCCAACGGGTCCTGATCAAGGACAGCCGGCCGTTCGCCACCGTCCGGTGGGTGCAGCAGGGCTTCCGGCGCAGCCCCGGTGTCGAGCCGGACGGCCACACCCAACGCAACCTGTTCGGTCAGCTCGACGGCACCGCCAATCCGCGGCCGGGGACGCCACTGGACACGGCCCTCTGGGTGCCGGACGGCCCGGCCTGGCTGCGTGACAGCACCACCCTCGTCGTCCGGCGCATCAGCATGAACCTGGAGACCTGGGACCTGCTCGGCCGCACCGACCGCGAACTCGCCGTTGGCCGTCGCCTCGACACCGGCGCCCCGCTCACCGGCACCGCCGAACACGACGAGCCTGACTTCGCCGCCACCGGCCCGGACGGTCTCACCGTCATCCCCGACTTCTCCCACCTGACCCGCGCCCACGTCACCGAAGATCGGCTGAGGATTCTGCGCCGGCCCTACAACTACGACGGGGTGCCGACGGCGGAGGGTCATGCGGACAGCGGGCTGATCTTCACGTCGTACCAGGCGGACATCGCCCGGCAGTACCTGCCCATCCAGCGCCGGCTGGCCGAGCGGGACCTGCTCAACGAGTGGACCACGCCGATCGGCTCCGCCGTCTTCGCCATTCCACCCGGTTGTCAGCCGGGAGGATGGGTCGGTGAGCAGGTGCTTGGATGAACTGCGCCAACCGGAGCTTCGCCATGACCGTACCGCCGTACCGCCCCACCACCGTCCGGCTCGGCGCGGCGATTCTCGCCGTCCTCGTGGCGCTGCTCATCCCGGCCGGCCCGGCCTGGGCGCACAACACGCTGCGGTCGGCGGCACCGGTCCAGGAGTCGACCCTGTCCAGCGCGCCCACCGAGATCGTGCTCGAATTCGTCGAACGGCTCGACCCCACGTTCACCACCATCGTGCTCACCGACGCCGCCAAGCGGAAGATACCCACAGGCGACCCAGTGGTCGGCGGGGCGAAGGGGTCGGTCCAGGTGACCGAGGCGCTGCCCAACGGCACCTACACCGTCGCCTACCGGGTCGTCTCCACCGACGGTCACCCGGTCCAGGGGTCGTACCCGTTCACGGTGGCCGACCCCAATTCCAGCGCCGCGCCGATCGTCAGCACGACGACCGACGCGCCGTCCGCCGCCGCCTCGGTGCAGGACGACGACGGCCCCGGTGCCGGCGTCCTGGTCGCCGGCGGCGCGCTGGCCGTCCTCGTCGTGGTGGTTGGCGGGCTGCTCTGGCGGCGCAAGGCCCGTCGCTGACCGGACCGCTCGCCGACGAACGCTGAGCCGGCGGTCCGCCCGTCTGGCGGGAACCATCGGGACTTCCTGCCCGACTACGTAGTCGGGCAGGAGCTGACGCGACAGCACAACGGGCGACCACGCACACACGGGAGCGACCCTCGGGCAGCTCCCGACTATCCCGATCGGATCACCATGTCTCTCACCGAGTTGTCCGGCACTGCGCCGCCGGAACCCTCCCCGACTGCCGACACACCCGCCCGACCCGCTCGACGCGTGTCGCCGTTCGGCGCGCTACTGCTCCGGCTGCACTTCTACGCCGGCGTTCTCGTGGCGCCGTTCCTCGTGGTCGCCGCTCTGACCGGCCTCGCCTACACAGTGACACCGCAACTGGACCAGGTCCTCTACGGCGACCAGTTGACAGTCGCGCAGGTGGGTGACCGTCCGCTGCCGCTGGCCGACCAGATCGGAGCCGCGCGCAACGCGCACCCCGACGGAAGCATCGCCACCGTGCAGCCCGGCGACGGCGACCAGAGCACCCGGGTGACGTTCTCCCTGCCGGAACTCGGGGAGAAGCAGCACACCGTCTACGTCGACCCGTACACCGCGCAGGTCAAGGGACAACTGACCACCTGGTTCGGCTCCACCCCGGCCACCACCTGGCTTGACGACCTGCACCGCAACCTGCACCTGGGCGTGGTGGGCCGGCACTACTCCGAACTGGCCGCCAGCTGGTTGTGGGTGCTCGCGCTCGGCGGTGTCATTCTCTGGTGGCGCCGCCGCAGCGCCTCCCGCGCCAGCGCCCGGCACCTGCTCGTGCCGGACCTGTCCACCGGCGGGGGCGTCCGCCGCACCCGGGGATGGCACGCCACCATCGGCACCTGGCTCGCCGTCGGCCTGCTGTTCCTCTCGGCCACGGGGCTGACCTGGTCCCGCTACGCCGGGGCGAACTTCGGCGCCGGCCTGGACGCACTCAGTGCTCGCACGCCGGTGATCTCCACCAGCCTCACCGCCGACCCCGCCGCGCCGACCGGGACCGACAGCGGCCACGATCACGGCGACTCCGGGCCGGGTGGGCTGGTCGAGTCCGCCGCCTTCGACCGTGTCACGGCTGCCGCACGTGAGGCCGGTCTCACCGGGCCGGTCGAGATCGCCCCGGCGGCAGAGCCGGGCTCTGCCTGGACCGTCACCCAGGTCGACAACACCTGGCCGGTCGCCAAGGACCGCGTCGCCGTCGACCCGACCGGCGGTACGATCACCGCCCGCAGCGACTTCGCCGACTGGCCCCTGCTGGCCAAACTCAGCGGCCTCGGCATCCAGGCCCACATGGGGATCCTCTTCGGCCCGATCAACCAGATCCTGCTCGCCGCGCTCGCCCTCGGGCTGCTCTGCGTCATCGTCTGGGGTTACCGCATGTGGTGGCAGCGCCGCCCGACCCGCGCCGACCGACGTGCCCTCGCCGGAACCCCGCCGCCGCGTGGAGGCGTCCGCGGTCTGCCGCTCTGGGCACTGCTGATCGGCGTACCGGTGACCGTGGCGATCGGCTGGGCACTGCCCCTGTTCGGGGTCACCCTGCTCGCCTTCCTCATCATCGACGTCGTCGCCGGAGCGGTGTCGCGTCGTCGACGCCCGGCCTCCGCCCCCACCTCCCCCGCACCGATCGCAGGCTGACGCACCACCACGGATCGGGGCCGGCCTGCGCCCGGGGGTCGGCGGGTTGCTCCCGTCGACCCCCCGGGCAAGGTCACCGTCCGTACAGCTCGAATTCGTAGAGCGAGAACCCGTACGAGGTTGCCCGCTTGACCCCGTACACCCGCACGTACCGGGCGGCGACCGGGGCGAAGGTGGCGTTGTCGACGCCGCCGTTGCCGGTGGTGGTGGTGAACACCGGCGTCCAGGAGCTGCCGTCACCGGAGACCTCGATCCGGTACGAGGTGCCGTACGCGGATTCCCAGCGCAGCACCGCCCGGCTCACCGTGCGGGCCGCGCCGAGATCGACCCGGAGCCACTGGTTGTCGTTGTAGCTGCTGGCCCACCGGCTGCCCAGGCTGCCGTCGACCGCCTTGTCCGGGGTGTAGCTGGTCAGGAACTGGGTGCTCGACGCGCTGGCCGGGCGGCCCTGGGCCAGGTTGGTGACGTCGTCGCCCCGGCGTGCCGGGAACGAGACGACCTGCTGGTAGGTGGGGCGGTTCTGCCAGGCGATGAGCGGGTGGGTGATGCCGCCGAGGCCGGACTGGGCGATCGAGTCGGCGCACCACTGGTCGCCGGCCCCGCAGGACTTGTCGCCCGGGTAGGCCGTGGTGGCCGGCACGGCGGCGGCCTGGCCGAGCGTGTCGGTCAGGGACTGCCGGCACGCGCCGAGGTTGCCGTTGCCGCAGTACGCGCGCCCCAGGCCACCGGCGACGGGGTCGCCGAGCACGGTGCGCAGGTCCTTGTCGACGTAGCCCCACCAGCCGTACTGGAACGACGATCCCTTGTGGGCCTGGCCCTGGAGCGCCCAGCTCACGGCGCCGTCGCGCCCGCCGTTCTGGCCGCCCGACGGCGCCTCGTTGACCTCGATGGCGTCGACAAGCGCGGCGTAGAGGTCCGGCCCGAGCCCGGGGCGGAACTCCGCCGAGGCCAGCAGCGGCCACCAGGCGTCGAAGATCCGGATGGCGTCGGCGTGCTGGTAGACCTTCGAGCCGGGTGCGGTCTCCACCCGCCGGGCGCCGGCCTGCTGCCAGGCCCGCAGCTTGCCGATCGCGTCGGCAAGCGCCGGGTCGGTGACCGGTGCGCTGTCCAGCACCCGCAGCAGCTCGCCGAGGACCTGCTGGCCGCGCAGGTCGGTCACCGCCGCGTCCGCCATGATCTTGACGACGTCGACGCGGCCGAGCTTGCGCTGGGCGATCGCGGCGCGCACCGGGCCGTCGAGCAGCTGACCCCGGTGTACGGAGCCGAAGCTGAAGTTGCCGTCGGCCGCCCCGAAGTCCCGTGCCTGCTTGTTGTTCCAGCTCACGTAGTAGTCCTGGTTCACCGACTGCGGATGCGCCGACGCCGGGGCGTACGTGGCGTCGTTGGTGTCCGGATTCCAGCCGACCCACTCGTACGCCGGTTCGGCCTTCGCCGGCAGGTTCGGGTCGGCGGTGGCCGGCCGGACCGGGTTCGAGCCGGAGTTGAAGTACGCCGCCTCGGTCGAGTTGACGTAGAACCAGTTGAACGCGTACCCGACGCTGGACGCGGACGCCTGGAACGCCGCCGCGCTGCCCATCGCCGACGGGTCGTTGAAGGTCTGGAAGCCGATCGCCGAGTCGGCCTCGTGCCGGTAGGTCGAGCGCAGCTTGGTGAACGCGGTCGGCTGCCCGTTCACCAGACCGCGGTAGGACACCAGCCCGTACTTGGTGCGCAGCGCCCGCAGCGTGTACGAACCGGCAGGGGTGGAGTCGGCAAGCGTCGGCGACCAGGAGTTGCGCTGCTCCAGCGCCTCCATGGCGAGGCACTGCCCGTGGTAGAGGTAGCGGTTGGACCGCAGCGTCGGGGCGCTGCCGTCGGTGGTGCACAGCGGCACCGCGTACGTGTCGGTGAGGTCCTGGGAGGCCGAGGTCGCGCTCCACGCGTAGTCCTGGCCCCGACCGAGCAGCACGTAGAGGTTCAGCCCGGCGAACGCGGCGCCGCGCGCGCTGATGCCCGGCCCCTGCAACTCCTGGAGCATCAGCAGCTGCGGCGCGAAGTAGCCGGTCTGCGGGCCGAACACGGCGACCGGATTACCGGTGGTGGTGTGCCGCCCGGAGACCACCACCGCGTTGGACATGCCGTGCGCGCGCAGGTTGGACAGGCCGCCGACCAGCCCCTGGGTCGCGGTGCTGGCGCCGGTGCGGGAGGCGGCCCCGCCGGTCTGGTCGTAGGCGAGGGGCTCGGCGACCACCGAGCCGGCGTCGGGGAGCACCGCGCTGGTCGCGCCCGGCGGCGTCGCCCCGTACGGGAAGCTCTGCCCGTCGTGCAGGGTGAGCACGGTCTCCGGGTCGTTCTGCGACCGGAACGCCTGCCAGACCCGGTCGCCCTCGGCGGTGCCGTACTTGGCCCGGGCGGCGACCCGGACCAGCGCGGACTGGATCTCGCTGCCGCCGCCTCCACCGAACAGCCCGCCGATCACCCCGGCGGTGGCGATGAGGTCGGTCATGGTGAAGTGCGTCGGCTTGCCGGCGCCGGCGAGCACGTACTCACCCGGGTAGTTGTCGTCGGCGATCGACTTGTCGATGTAGGCGTTGATGCCGGCGATGTAGTCGACCACGTCGGTGTAGAGCTGCTGACCCCGGGCGCCCTTGGTGCGTAGCGCGTCCACCTGGGCCTGGAGGTCCGCCTCGGTGTAGGGCGAGTTGGCCCAGACGCTCTGCTCCAGCTCCCGGTTGCCGGGGGCGCCGCCGGCGAACGAGGTGACGTTGCCGCGGCCGACGTGCCGCAGCAGGTCCATCACCCAGAGCCGGTCCTGGGCGCCGGCGTAGCCGGCGCCGAACATGGTGCCGCCGCGGGTGGTGCCGGTGATGTGCGGGACGCCGGTGGCCTTGTCCCGCACGATGGTGACGTCCGCGCGCGGCGAGACGGTGCTCTCCACCTGCGCGGCCGGGACGCCGAACGAGGCGTCGTTGTAGAAGTGCGCGATCTGTTCGTCGGTCAGCCCGGCGTAGTTGTAGACCAGGTTCGCGTACTCGTCGAGCTGGTCGCTGGAGTGCGCCGGGCGGGTGCCGAGCGCCTGGTGGGCCAGGATGGCGACAAGCGTGGCGTTGCCGTTCTGCCCGGGGGGCAGGATGTCGGCGCACTGGCCGAGGCAGTAGTCGTTGGCGGCGAACGTGCTGGCGGCCAGCGCCGGTGACGGCGGGACGACGGTCAGGACGCTCGCGGTCAGGGCGGCGGCGGTGAGCGCCGCGAGCCGGGTTCGGAGAGCGGGACGGGGCATGGCGAACCTCCGGGGACGCGGAGTCGGGCCGTTCGGTACGCCCGGCTTCCGGTGCCCACGTCTCGCCCTCCGCGCCCGGGCGCTCCTACCCGGAGGTGAGAATGACTCATATCTATCTCCGGGCAATGATCGACGTAGGACCGCCATCGGGGATAGCCGTCGTTCACCAGGCGCCAATGCCGACGTTTCGCCGTATTCCGCCTTCGGGCCTCCACGGTGGAGCGGCGTGAGTGGCCCGGCGCGATCGCGGCTCGGTGTGGCTCGTTGCGCACCTCGGCATCGCCGTACCGGTGGATCCGGAGGTAGTCCGGCACCTGGAGAACGGACGGACGATCGAGGCTGTTCGCGCCTACCGCAGACAGACTGGCGCGGGCCTGGTCGAGGCGAAGCAGGCGGTGGACCGCATCGTCGGCGGCTCCAGCTCGAGCGGTATCGCCACGTTCGTTCGCCAGGTCAGAGCAGTCGGTTCCCCCGGCACGTCGGGCGGGGGTTTCACCGGCTTCCGCTCTCGGGTAGCAAATGGCTCATGAACCGCAATCTCGTGAAGGGCCTGCAGGTCGCGTGGGGCCTGCCGGAGTTCCGCAGCGGGGTGCGCCACCTCGTCGATCTCGACGAGGTGGCGGTGCTGCTGGCCACGCTGTCCGTTGCGGATCACGACCGCGAGGTCGAGCGCAGCCTGTTGAGCCTGCTGCGGTCCGGCCTGGACACGATCGAGATCCGGGAAGCGGTGTTGCTGCTGCTGGAACAGGACGAGGTGCGCCGGCGGCTCGTCGCGGCCGTGGTGGAGCCGCTCGCGGACCGACCACGCCTGGCCGCCGCCGTCGCCTCGGCGGCCGAGGATCCTGCGGTGCGGCATGAGGTACGGGCGGTGCTGGACAGCGCCACGGTGCGCGAGCTGATCTGGCAGGCGGTCGACAACCAGATGAGCGACAACCGGGTCGGCCTGATCCGCCGGGCGGCGGTGCTGTTCGTCCGGCACCCGAGCGTCCGCCGCCTTGCGTGGGCGGCGCGTCGGCACGGAGTGTTGCGCGAACTACGCCGCAAGCAGAGCCTCGATGACCTCGCCGCCGACGGTGCTCCAGTTCCGCTCCAACGCGGAGCAGAGTGACGCACCGATTGCCGAGCAGCCGCCGTGCCTTGGGCAACGAGCGATTCGCGGCAGATCCCGGATGTCGGCGGTGGCCGGCGGCGACGGCAGGGCCCAAACGATCAACCGCTACAAGATCGGCAGGACGGGCCCTGAGCGTAACCCGCATCCTCCTCAGCCCTGGAGGTCGCGCCGCCGATAACCCAGGACACCGGCCACGCCCATGGCGACGCCCAGCGTGATCATGATCAGCGTGCTGGTCCAGTCGACCGCGGTCAGCGGGACCGGTTCCAGGTGGGCGAACGGCGAGAGTTCGCGAAGCCAGGCGGGTGCGCCGGCGCTGTCGGCGATCACCAGGAGCAGGAACCCGCCGGTCGCGGGCAGCGATCCAGCAAGGGCCGCCGCCCGCGGCGCCCAACCGGCGGCGAGAGTGGCCGCGCCGAGACTGAGCAGCACGACCGGCAGCGTGTTCCAGGCCCCACCCAATGCTGCCAGCCAGGTGAGATCACCTCCGGTCGCGGTGATGCCCGCCCAGACGGCGAGCCCGGCAATACTCACCAGGGCCATCGCACCTCCGGCCGTGGCAGCGATCTCAGCGGCGAGCAGCCGGATCCGGGTGACCGGTTGAGCAGTCAGCAGCGTGAGATGTCGGCTGTTCTCGGCCGCGACGAAGGCGGACACGCGGACCGTCGTGAACCCGCCGACGGGCAACGCCAGCAGCGCGAACAGGGTCGCGGCGAACCCCTCGACCGCACCGAGCGCGGTGAACCCGGCTCGCGCCGCCTCCTCGGCGAGGGCCGGATTGTCGGTCAAGAGCTCGGTGACCGACACCGTGGTGAAGCCGATGAGCAGGTAGTAGGCGCCAATGCCCAGAGCCCAGCCGGTCAGGGGCCGCAGCATGCGCCGCACCGCAAACGCACCCACGCCGGACAGCAGCAGCAGCCGTGGGCGGCGACCGCCAGCGACCCCGGCCAGACCGCCGCGGACATCACGGCGGCCAGCAGCGGCAATCGTGGCGCCGGCCAGCAGCACCGCCGCGGCCAGCAGAATCAGCAGCGGCAGGACCCGGTTCCGCGCGTACGGTTCGCTGAGTGCGAGCAGCCCGAACGGTGACAGCCAGCGCAGCCACCCAAGTCCGGTGAGGCCGTCGCCGATCATGCGCGTCAGCAGGGCGGTACCGAGCACTGCCACGGCGGTTCCGGTCGCGGCCGCCCGGGCCGGGAACACCTGCGCGGCCAGCCCGGCGACGGCGACGAAGAACAACCCGAGCACGCCGATACCGGCGCCGTGCACGGCGGCGCCGGCCGGGTCGGTACCGGCCAGCAGCAACACCACGGCCACGGCGACGCCTGTGGCGACCGGGACGATCACGATGGCGGCCAGATGGCGGACCACCACCTCTCGCAGCGTTGCCCGCCCCGCCAGCAGCACGTCCCACCGGCCGGCGTCCTCCTCACCCCGGGTGATGCGGGTGGTTGCCAGGATCGCCCAGGCGGCGAGCAGAACAGCGAGAAAGGTGCCGACCCGCCACACTGTGAATCCGCCAGCCTGATCGAGTGCGATCGGCTCGCCGAACAGGGTCCGGATGGCGGGGTTGGCGGCGAGGGTGGCAATGCTGCCCGCCGCGGCGGGATCCGCCATGACGCTGGTGTACGTGCTTGCGACGAGCGCCGGCATGGAAGCGACGAGCGCCAGCACGATCAGGCCGCTGCGGCGTAGCTGGCGCACTGCCAGCCTGGTGACGGCCCTGCCTGGGTCGGCCGGCACGCTGAGTCCGATGGCGGACGCGACGGTCCTGGTGCTCATCGGGTGCTCTTTGCGGCGCCGTAGTAGTCGAGGAAGATCTCCTCGAGGTTCGGTTCGCGGATTGCCAACGCGGTGACCTCGGCGGCGGCGAGCGCCCGCAACGCCGGTGCCGGCGGCCCGATGAGCGAGAACCGTAGTCGCCCGGGGCTGACCTGCTCGACCGTGTCGACGCCAGGGACCAGCTCAAGACCTGGCGGGGGCGCCCCCACGTACGACACGGTCACCTCGGCACGGTGCAGACCCCGCAGCTGTTCGATGGTTGCGATCTCGACGAGCCGGCCGGCCCGCAGGATCGCGACACGGTCACAGACCGCCTCGACCTCGGCCAGCTGGTGCGAGCTGAGAAACACGGTCTGTCCACGGTCACGGGCTTCGGCGACAGCGATACGGAACTCTCGTTCCATCAGCGGATCGAGGCCGCTGGTGGGCTCGTCCAGCACCAACAGCGGCGCTCGGGTCGCGAACGCCGCGACGAGGGCGACCTTCTGTCGGTTTCCCGTCGAGTAGGCACGGGCCGGTCTGCTGGTGTCGAGCGCGAACCGTTGCACCAGTTCATCGCGGTATGCCAGATCGACGCCCGGCCCGGTACACGCCAGCAGGCGCAGGATCTCCGCGCCGGTCAGCTGCGGCCACAACGCCACATCGGCTGGTACGTACGCCAGCGACCGATGCGCTCGGGCGGCATCCGCCGCGTCGCTGTCGAACACCCAGGCACGCCCTGCCGTGGGACGGACCTGTCCCAGCAGCAGGCGGATGGTGGTGGACTTGCCCGCGCCGTTGGGACCGAGAAACCCGAACACCTCGCCAGCGGGAACCTCGAGACACAGATCGTCGAGAGCCGTGAAACGGCCGTACCGTTTGGTCAGATTGATGGCACGCAACGCGAGATCGTTCATGGCGGAAGTCCTCACCGGCCGACACGGATTTGACCGCCGACCAGACTTCCCGGCACACCAGAGCCCCACCGTACTCCCGCATTCACCCGCCGGGAAGCCGTCGCGTGGACACTCAGGACGGCTCAGGAAGCTCAGCGATGGTTGATCCTGTTGCCCGCCGAATCTCCAGTCGCGCATTGGTGAGCGGCGGCACGCCTGGGCCGGCGCCTGTCGAGGAGGCGAGGGCCACGCCAGCGGCCCTCACCGCTCCCCGGATCCGGTAGCGGCGGTTCATCCAGCACCTGCCGCAGCATCGACCACGCCCTCGTGAATACGTCGACCAGCGTCCCGATCTGATCCGTAACAGGCCCGAAACTACCGGTTGAAAATCCTGGAATTTTCTGTCAGCCTGAGAGCCATCGATCAGTGTGAACGTTAACAAGATCCCTTCAGTGGAGGCGCCCCACGCGACCGTCAGGCCCACCCACCCGCCAGGTGACCACGTCCACCACCGGAAGAACCCAGCGCCCGCAACCGCTCCTCGACGGGCGACCGGACCCACTCGCCGCATCCCTTCACCCGCTGGCCAGGCAGCCCGAGACGACTCGTGTGCCCCGGCCCGCTCCGGGCGGACTCAGCATCGTGGCCGCCGCCATTCCAGCGGGGCCTCCCACTGGAACAGCGACAGGAATCTCCTATCCCACCACCGGAGGATCAGCATGGCTTCCCGGACCCGTCCCACCGGGCATACCCGACTACGAACACTCACTCTTTCCGGAACAGCCGCGATAATTCTGGCCCTGGTCGTGTCGCTGCTGCCCAATCTCGCCCAAGCCGCCGAGACGACCCTCGGCGCCGCCGCAGCCCAGTCTGGCCGGTACTTCGGTGCCGCCGTCGCCGCCAACAAGCTCAGCGACAGCGCCTACACGACGATCCTGAACCGCGAGTTCAACAGCGTCACTCCCGAGAACGAAATGAAGATCGACGCGACGGAGCCGCAGCAGAACAACTTCACCTTCAGCAACGCGGACCGGATCGTGAACCACGCCACCTCGCGGGGTTGGAAGGTCCGAGGCCACACCTTGGCCTGGCACTCGCAGCAGCCGGGCTGGATGCAGGGCATGGAGGGCACCACGCTGCGCAACGCGATGCTGAACCACGTCACCCGGGTGGCCACCTACTACCGGGGCAAGATCTACTCGTGGGATGTGGTGAACGAGGCGTTCGAGGACGGCAACAGCGGCGCCCGTCGTAACTCGAACCTGCAGCGCACCGGCAACGACTGGATCGAGGCGGCGTTCCGCGCCGCCGACGCGGCGGACCCGAACGCGAAGCTCTGCTACAACGACTACAACACCGACAACTGGACCTGGGCCAAGACCCAGGCCGTCTACAACATGGTGCGCGACTTCAAGTCCCGCGGGGTGCCGATCGACTGCGTCGGTTTCCAGTCGCACTTCAACGCCAACTCGCCCTACAACAGCAACTACCGCACCACGCTGTCCAGCTTCGCCGCCCTCGGCGTGGACGTGCAGATCACCGAGCTGGACATCGAGGGATCCGGCACGACGCAGGCCAACACCTTCCGCAGCGTGGTCAGCGACTGCCTTGCCGTGGCTCGCTGCAACGGGGTCACCGTATGGGGGGTGCGCGACTGCGACTCGTGGCGCTCCAGCGGCACTCCGCTGCTCTTCGAGTGCAACGGCAACAAGAAGGCCGCCTACACGGCCACCCTGGAGGCGCTGAACAGCGCCTCCAGGGTGGCCGTGTAGGCGGCC
>NZ_VDFY01000305.1 GCF_006228125.1 Micromonospora orduensis
GGGGTGCCCAGGGGCGGGCGCGGGTCCTCCTCGCCCCGGTTGGGCCAGAAGGACATCGCCCGCTCCGCCTGTGCGGTGATCGTCAGCGACGGGTTGACCCCGAGGTTGGCCGAGACCGCCGCGCCGTCCACCACGTGCAGCCCCGGATGGCCGTACACCCGGTGCCAGGGGTCGATCACCCCGTCGGCGGCAGTGGCGCCGATCACCGCCCCGCCCAGGATGTGTGCGGTCATCGGGATGTCGAACGGCTCGGTGAGCGAGCCGCCGGGGGTGCCGTCGATCTCCTCGGCGAGCAGCCGGGCGGCGGTGTTGCCGGCCGGGATCCAGGTCGGGCTCGGGGTGCCGTGCCCCGGGCCGGTGACCAGCCGACGACCGAACAGCCCGCGCCGCCACCGGGTGGTCAGCGAGTTGTCCGCCGACTGCATCACCAGGGCGATCACCGTCCGCTCGGACCAGCCCCGGACCGAGATCATCCGGGCGGCCAGCCTCGGCTGCCGCACGATGCTGCCCAGCCAGCGCCGCACCCGGTGCGGGCCGCCGTCGACCAGGAGCGACTGGAGCAGCCCCATCGCGTTGGAACCGCGCCCGTAGCGGACCGGCTCGATGTGGGTCTGCGCGTCGGGGTGGAACGAGCTGGTGATCGCCACCCCCTCGGTGAAGTCCATCCCCTCGGCCCGGGCCCGTTGGCGCGGCACCGAGGCGCCCAGGATGGCCTCCGAGTTGGTCCGGGTCAGCTCGCCGAGGCGGGGCGAGAGCGCCGGCAGCGCCCCGTCGGCCCGCATCGCGTGCAGCAGTCGTTGGGTGCCGAGCGCGCCGGCCGCGAAGACCACCTGGTCGGCCTGGATCACCTGCCGCCGTCCCCGCAGCCACGCGCCGGTGCGGACGGTGTGCACCTCGTACCCGCCGCCGGACGCGGGCCGGACGGCGGTCACCGTGGTCAACGGGTGCACCTCGGCGCCCTGCCGCTCGGCGAGCCAGAGGTAGTTCTTGACAAGCGTGTTCTTGGCCCCGTGCCGACAGCCGGTCATGCAGGAGCCGCAGTGCAGGCAGCCGGTGCGCTCCGGGCCGGCGCCGCCGAAGTACGGGTCGGCGACCCGCTGGCCGGGCCGGCCGATGTGCACGCCCACCGGGGTGGCGTGGAAGGTGTGGCCCACCCCCATCCGCTCGGCCACCGCCCGCATGGCCCGGTCCGCGCCGGTGTCCATCGGGTACGTGGTGACGCCGAGCATCCGCTTCGCCTGGTCGTAGTGGCGGGCCAGCTCGTCACGCCAGTCGGTGATGTCCCGCCACTGCGGGTCGGCGTAGAAGGCCGGCAGCGGTTCGTAGAGGGTGTTCGCGTAGACCAGCGAACCGCCGCCCACCCCCGCCCCGGACAGCACGAGCACGCCACCGCCGGATCCCCGGTCGGCGGGGCGGAGCAGGGTGAGCCGCTGGATGCCGTAGCACCCCAGCTTCGGCGCCCACAGGAACCGCCGCGCCCGCCAGGACGTCTGCGGGAACTCGTCGTCGGCGAACCGCCGGCCGGCCTCCAGGACGCCGACCGACCAGCCCTTCTCCGCCAGTCGCAGCGCGGTGACACTGCCGCCGAAGCCGGACCCGATGACGACCACGTCATACCGCATGGACGCATCATTACTCGCCAGTAGCGCTCGCGCCAGCGCCCGTTTTCGCGCGATCATGCACCGGCCGACCGACCCGACGCCGCCCGGCCGCAACCCGGGGCACCTGTCGGAGCGTTGTTCAGCAGACGGGTGGAAGGAATCCAACATGGTCCTCGGGTCGATGGCGCCGCGCCGGCGATGGTTACTGCTGGGCCTGGCGGCCCTCGCCGCCGTCGCGCTGATCGCCGCAGGGGCGGCGGTGGTCACCCGGCTGACCGGCGACAGCAGGCCCGGCGGCGCCCCGGTGGCCGGCTCGACGAGCCCGTCGCCCATCGGCACGCCCACCCCCAGCCCCAGCGGTCCGCCGCCGGGCGCGAACATCACCGGCCCGCTGACCCTGCTGCTGGTCGGCGTGGACACCCGGGTCAGCGTGCCCGGCTGGGAGCCGCACTCCGACGCCGTGCTGGTGCTGCACGTGCCCAAGGGGTTGGGCCGGGCGTACCTCTTCTCGCTCCCCCGCGACCTGCTGGTGGACATCCCAGCGTTCCCCAAGGCCGGTTACAAGGGCGGCAAGACCAAGCTCACCCACGCGATGAGCTACGGCAGCCGGGTGCCGGGCAAACCCAAACAGCCGAGCACCGCCCAGGGGTACGAGCTGCTGCGCAGCACGGTCAGCGGCTACACCGGGCTGCGCATCGACGCCGGCGCGGTGCTCACCTTCACCGGGTTCGACCGGCTCGTGAACGCCCTCGGCGGCGTGGACATCTACGTCGACCAGCGGGTCGCCTCGCTGCACCGCCGGCCGGACGGCAAGTACCGGGAGAGCGCGCCCGGCGGGTACACCGGCCCGCAGCAGGTCTACGAGAAGGGCGAGCAGCACCTCAACGGCTGGCAGGCGCTGGACTACGCGCGGCAGCGCTACATCCCCGGCGGCGACTACGCCCGGCAGCGCCACCAGCAGCAGCTCATCCGCGCGCTGACCCGCAAGATCCTGGACGAGGGCCTGGCCCGGCAACCCGAGCGGGTCGACCAGGTGGTCGCCGCACTCGGCGACACCCTCGTGTACGTGGGCGGCACCCGGATCGTCGACCTGGCGTACGCGCTGAGCAGGGTGCCGGAGGACCGCTTCGTGCTTGTCGGGTTGCCCGGCTCCGGGGTCGGGAAGGGCAGCGCCTACCGCGGCGAACAGCTCACCAGTGAGGGCCGCGCCTTCATCACCGAGCTGCGCGCCGGCCGCGCCGACCAGTACCTGGCCGCCCACCCCAAGCTGGTGATCAAGAACTGACCCCGGTCAGAGTCGCTTGGGCTGGGCGGGCTTCCTGGTGCCGTAGAGCCACGCGTCGAAGAGTGGGTCGAGCTGCTTTCCGGAGACGCGTTCGGCCAGGGCCACGAACTCGGCCGTCGTGGCGGTGCCGTTGCGCTTGTCCGCCGCCCAGGCCTTGACGATCTCGAAGAACGCCTTGTCGCCGACGGCCACCCGCAACGCGTGCAGGGTCATCCCACCGCGCTCGTAGACCGACTCGCTGAACAGCTCCTTCACCCCCGGCCGGCCCGGTGGCGTCTTCCACACCGAGGCGGACATCCGGGCGTACCGGTCGTCGAACGCCTCCTTGGCGGTGTACTCCCCGGTGTGCTCGGCCCACAGCCACTCCGCGTACGTCGCGAAGCCCTCGTTGAGCCAGATGTCCTCCCACTTGGCCAGCGCCACGCTGTCGCCGAACCACTGGTGGGCCAGCTCGTGGGCGACCACCTCGGTGTTCTCGCCCTGGCGGAAGAACCCGCCGGAGTAGACCGGGCGGCTCTGCGTCTCCAGCGCGTACCCGATGCGGCTGTCGGAGACGACCACGCCGCCGTACGCGTCGAACGGGTACGGCCCGAACACGCTCTCCAGGTAGTCGGCGATCGTGACGGTCTGGGCGATCGACGCGTCCGCGGCGCCCTTGGCCAGTTTGGTGGTGACCGCGCTGTACACCGGCCGGCCCTTGTGCTCACCGGTGGTGACCCGGAACTTGCCGATCACCAGCGTGCTCAGGTAGCTGGCCATCGGCGACTTCTCGGACCACTTCCAGGTGGTCCATCCGTCCTTGCTGGTCCTGCCGCCGGGCACGCCGTTGCTGACCGCGGTGAGCCCGTCCGGGACGGTGATCTCGAAGTCGTAGGAGGCCTTGTCGGACGGGTGGTCGTTGACCGGGAACCAGGTGCTCGCCGACTCGGGCTGCCCCAGGGCGATGGCGCCGTCGGAGGTGTGCAGGAACCCGCCGTCGCCGAGCATCTCGTTCCGCAGCGGCTTCGGCACCCCCGCATAGGTGATCTCCGCGACGAACCCGTTGCCGTTGATCAGGCCGGCCGCCGGCTTGACCACCAACTCGTTCCTGTCCCTGCGGTGGGTGGCCGGGGCTCCGTCCACGGTCACCCGCTCGACGGTCAGGCCGGCGAGGTCGAGGTTGAACGTCGACAGGTCGGCCGTCGCGGTGGCCTGCACCGTGACGGTGCCGGACAGCCGGTCCTTCGCCGGGTCGTAACGCACCTTGACGGTGTACCGACCGACGTCGTACCCGCCGTTGCCGTAGCTCGGGAAGTAGCCGTCGCCGACCCCGGCGGCGCCGGAGGTGAACGTCCGCGCCTGCGTGGGGGACGCGCTCGGCGACGGCGCAGCCGCCGGTGTGGTCGAGTCACATCCGGACAGCGCGAGCGCCCCGGCGAGCAGCAGACCGGCACCGACCCGCAGCCTGCGCCGCGTCACAGTCATCACGAGCCCTCCCGTACGGATGCGGAGGTGGCAGGGCCGTCCCCGCGCGACGGGCGTCTCGCGCCGATCGCAGGCGGCAGCCTATCGACAGGTGATCACGCCACCGTCACGGCAGGGTGGGGGCCGAGCCGCCCACCAGCCAGGCGTCGAGAAGCGGCCGCAGCTGCCGGCCCGACACCCGCTCGGCGAGCGCGACGAAGTCCGACGTGGTGGCGTTGCCGCCCGCCCGCTCGGCGGTCCAGGTGCGCAGGATGCGGAAGAACACGTCGTCGCCGACGGTGCGGCGCAGCGCGTGCACGGTGAGCGCGCCGCGCTTGTAGACGGCCGTGCCGAACATGCGCTCCCGGCCCGGCTCGACCGACGGCTGCGTCCAGTCCGTCGCCGCGTACTGGATCTCGAAGTTGCGCTGCGCGGTACGCCCGCCGTCGTGCTCCTCCC
The DNA here is from genome assembly GCF_006228125.1 of Micromonospora orduensis. Lineage (GTDB taxonomy): Bacteria > Actinomycetota > Actinomycetes > Mycobacteriales > Micromonosporaceae > Micromonospora > Micromonospora orduensis. The sequence goes on from NZ_VDFY01000305.1 coordinate 4,789, forward strand.
ACAGCCACTCGGCGTAGCTGGCGAAGCCCTCGTTCAGCCAGATGTCACCCCAGCGGGTCAGCGACACGCTGTCGCCGAACCACTGGTGGGCCAGCTCGTGCGCGACGACGCCCGGATCGGGCCGGTCGTCGCTGAAGAAGGCGGGTCCGTAGACCGGCCGGGACTGGGTCTCCAGGGCGTAGCCGATCCGGTCGTCGGCGACGACGATCCCGCCGTACGAGTCGAAGGGGTACGGGCCGAAGCGGCTGGCCAGGAAGTCGACGATCTCCCCGGTGCGGGCCACCGAGCTGGCCGCGCCGCCGGTCGCCGGCAGGCTCGCCGCCACGGCGGTGACCATCGGCCGGCCGGCGTGGGTGCCTGTCGTCACCCGGTAGTTCCCGATCACCAGGGTGCTCAGGTAGCTGGCCATCGGTGCGCGCTCGGCCCAGCGCCAGGTGGTCCAGCCGTCGGCGCTGTTCGTCGGGCCGGGCACCCCGTTGCTCAGCGCCGACAGTCCGTCCGGGACGGTCACCGCGATGTCGTAGCTGGCCTTGTCGGACGGGTGGTCGTTGACCGGGAACCACGTCGCGGCGGAGTCGGGTTGGCCGAGCGCGACAGCTCCGTCGGCGGTGTGCAGGAAGCCGCCGCTGCCGAGTTCACCGTCGGTGACGGCGTCGGGGACGCCCGCGTAGTCGACGGTCACCGTGAACTGCCGGCCGCGGGGCAGCCCGTCGCGTGGGGTCACCACCAGTTCGTCGTCCCTGCGGCGGTGGTCGGCCCGCGCGTCGGCGACGGTGACCGCGTCGACGGTCAGGCCGTGCAGGTCCAGGTTGAAGCGGGACAGGTCCTGGGTGGCGGTGGCCGTGATGACGGCGCGGCCGGTGAGCCGGTCGCTCGCCGGGTCGTAGCGGACGTCGAGGCCGTAGTGCGTGACGTCGTAGCCGCCGTTGCCGCGCCCGGGCACGTACGGGTCACCGGCGTCGGCGGCCCCCGGCCGGAACCCGTCGGTGCCGGCGCCCGTGCAACCGGACGCCACAAGTGCCACCACACAGGTCAACGCGGTGACGCTGGCGACCAGGTGGCTGCCGGTCGGTGTCCGTCCGGTGCGGACCATGCGCACTCCTCCTGCCGCGAACCACGGTCAGGACGAGCGTAGTCAGCGCCACGTGGCGTGCGGCCCGTATCGACGATCATCAGTTACTTTCGTCGAATCAAACAAAAGTTGGCCCAGATCAATACTTTCTTTTGGCTTCGACCGTCGTTAGTGTCTGACTCCAAGATGTAACGCGTCCGGAACAATCGGACGCGGACCGGGCGCTCGGCGGCGCCCCCGCGACCGGACTCTCGTCGCACCTCTGCTGATCGTCACCGACGGCAACCACCGTCGCGAAAGGTGGAACGATGCCAGACCAGACCGCACCCGACGCCTCCTCCCCTGCCGGCCGGCTCAGCCGCCGGTCCCTGCTCGCCGCCTCCGCCAGCGCCGCCGCCGCGATCGGCGCGGCCGGCCTGCCCGTCCTCGCCACCGGCACCCCCGCACTCGCCCACCCCAGGGACAAGGGCAAGAGCAAGCTGCGGGTCGAGCCGCTGATCCCGTCGAAGAACCGCGGCATCATCCTCTACAGCGTCCGGGACCGGATCACCGCCGCGCCCGACGACAGCGGCGTGCCGTACGGCTTCGAGCGTGTCCTCGCCCGGCTCGCCGAGATCGGCTACAAGGAGATCGAGTTCGCCGGCTACACCCAGAGCACCGAGATCCTGGGCCGGCAGATCACCCCGCGTGAGATCCGCAAGATCCTCGACGACAACGGCCTGGTCGCCAACGGCACCCACGCCTCGATCCAGGCGGCCACCTTCCAGCAGCAGCTCGACATCGCCGAGGAACTCGGCATGAAGAACATCGGCACCGGCAGCGACCCGACCAACAGCGCGTACAAGGCCGACTGGGACGCCGCCGCCGACACCTGGAACGAACTGGGTAGGCAGGCCCGGGCCCGGGGGATGCGGCTCTACACGCACAACCACGACGTCGCGTACAGCTTCCTGCTCGACTCCGGGCCGCTCGACGCGCAGGGCCGCCGCACCCGCTCGTCGGGCATCCGGCGGCTGGAGTACTTCTTCGGCAGGACCGACCCCCGGTACGTCTTCTTCGAGTTCGACATCTACTGGGGTTACGTCGCCCGGTACAAGCACCAGAAGTACGTCGACCCGGCCGGCCGCGAACAGACCGACCTGTTCGACCCCATCCTCAACGTGGCCGACCGGACCACCCGGTTCCCGCTCTTCCACGCCAAGGACGGCGACCGGGACACCAGCGTGCCCAACGGCCACCAGATGACCCCGCTCGGCGAGGGCGACATCAACTTCCAGCAGTTCTTCCAGACCATCGGCGAGCGGGACTTCCACCACGCCAACTGGGAGATGGACACCGCCCCCGGCGGCACCGCCAACCGGGCACAGTCGCTGGACTTCGCGGCGCTCAGCTACCGCAACATGTCCGACCTGACCATCTACCTCAAGAAGTAGACGGAGAGGCCGGCCCCGCCACGATGGCGGGGCCGGCCTCCCGGCGTCTGATCGGGCAGGTCAGCGGTCCAGGACCAGGCCGACCTTCTGGAACTCCTTGAGGTCGCGGTAGCCGCACTTGGCCATCGCCCGGCGCAGCCCACCGAACAGGTTGAGCTGACCGTCGGCCTCGTCGGCCGGGCCGAAGAGCAGCTCCTCCATCGACCCGAGCGGCTCACCGGCCACCTCGAACGTCCCCCGGGGCAGCGACGGGTGACTCGCCGCCGAGTGCCACCAGGCGCCACCGGCGGGCGCCTCGTCGCAGAGCGACAACGGCTCGCCGAGCATCACCGCGTCCGCGCCGCACCCGAGCGCCTTGGCGATGTCGCCGGAGGTCTGGATGTCACCGTCGGCGATCAGGTGCACGTACCGGCCGCCGGTCTCGTCGAGGTAGTCCCGCCGGGCCGCCGCCGCGTCGGCGATGGCGGTCGCCATCGGCACCCGGATGCCCAGCACCGACTCGGTGGTCGACCACCCGTCGCCGCCGATGCCCACGATCACACCGGCCGCGCCGGTACGCATCAGGTGCAGCGCCGTCTTGTAGTCGGTGCAGCCGCCCACGATCACCGGCAGGTCCAGGTCGGCGATGAACTCCTTGAGGTTCAGCGGCTCGTCGGTCGTCGACACGTGCTCGGCCGACACGATGGTGCCCTGGATGACCAGGATGTCCACCCCGGCGTCCAGGATCACCGGCGCCAGCGCGAGGGTGTGCTGCGGGGAGACCCGCACCGCCACCGTGCCGCCACCGGCGCGCAGCTCACTCACCCGCTCGGCGATCAGGTCGGGGCGGATCGGCTCCGCGTACACCTCCTGGAGCCGCTTGGTGGCGCGGGCGTCCTCGTCGAGGCCGGCCAGCTCCTCCAGCACCTTCGTCGGGTTCTCGTAGCGGGTCCACAGCCCCTCGACGTTGAGCACGCCGAGGCCGCCGAGCTGACCGAGCCGCACCGCCGACGACGGGCTCATCGTGGCGTCCGAGGGGTGCCCGACGCAAGGGATGCCGAACGGGTACGCGTCGAGCTGCCAGGCGGTGGAGACGTCGTCGACGTCCCGGGTCCGGCGGCTCGGCACGATGGCGATGTCGTCCAGGTGGTAGCCGCGCTGCGCGGTCTTGCCCAGCCCGATCTCGACCACGTCACGCATGGGGGACTCCAGGTGGTTGGGGG
>NZ_VDFY01000235.1 GCF_006228125.1 Micromonospora orduensis
TCGGCCTGCTGCACGGCGGCGACGGAGCCGAAGATGCTTACCGCCTGGTAGTAGGTCCAGGCCAGGCTGTAGCAGGCCGGCCGGACGACCGAGTTGTAGGTGGTGCAGACCCGCTTCAGGTCCTCGTAAAAGGCGCTGTCGAGGCGGGACTTGTTGGCGGAGAACTGGCCGGCCGCCTTGTAGTTGCGGTAGCCGAAGTCGTGCCGGTAGCAGCCCAGGTTGAAGGTGAACCCGAGCGGGTTGTCCGGGCTGGACGAGCAGTAGTCGGTGGACCAGTCGAAGTTGTACTCGGCCCACGGTGCCCGGTTGACCCGGGCGCTGTTCCAGGAGTTGTAGCTGGACGCGCTGGTCTGGGTCCAGCTGGACAGCACGGAGAGCTTCTGTGCGGGGGTGACGGCGGCGGCGGGGGAGGCGATGGCGAGGGTGGCGAGCAGCGCGAGCGCGCCCGAGGTGAGCAGGGTGGCGAGACGTCGGGGCACGTGTTACCTCCGCGGGGGTGAGCGGCTGGGACGGAAGTTACCGGCGGGTCACCGGGATGTCGACCAGTGTCGATCAACTGATCAACCGGGTGGTACGTGCAGTGCCAACTATTGGTGACATGGGTTTAAACAGACGAATGCCCCGAGCGCTCGAGGCGCCCGGGGCATTCGGGAGAACGGGTCAGCGCAGGACGAATGCCGGCGGGCTGGGGAGGCTCTCGTTGGCCGACCGGTCCAGCGCGGTCAGCTGGTAGGTGTAGCGCCGGCCGGGCTCGGCCGTGGTGTCCACCCACGACTGGGCCGCGCCCGGCACGGCCCGGACGGTGTCGACCAGGTGCGCGGCGTCGGCCGTGGCGCACCGACCGGGCACCGAGGTGCCGTCGAACCGGTAGATGGCGTACGAGGTGGCCGTGCCCAGCGGGCCGACGCCGTCGGCGGGCTGACGCCAGGTGAGGCGTACCCCGTCGGCCTGCCGGGTGGTCTTGGTGACCACCGGGAAGAGCAGCGGCCGGGCCGGCAGGTGTGGCATGGCCGGCACCAGCGCGGGGCGCGAGTAGTGCTCGGCGGCGTAGATGTCGGTGGCGCCGAGCCGGTTGGCTCGCACCTGTACGGCGGAGAAGTGCACGTTGCCCTGCACCTCCGGGTACGACCGGTTGAGCGTCAGGTGGTCGGACAGCTCACGCGGGTTCTGCCAGAACGGCCCGTACGCCGGGTCGCCGCTCTTGTAGTCGGCCTGGCCGATGTAGAGCTGCACACGGGTGCCCCGCACCGTCTCGGCCCACCACGGCACCAGCCGGGCGTAGTCAGCCGCCGGGTACTGGCCGATGTACCAGTAGAGCTGCGGCACGACGTAGTCGATCCACTCCTGCTTGACCCACGTGCGGGTGTCGGCGGAGATGATGTCGTACGACTGGCTGCCTGTGGTGTCCGAGCCGAGCGGGTCGGCGCTCTTGTTGCGCCAGATGCCGAACGGGCTGACGCCGAACTTCACCCACGGCTTCGCCGCCTTGATCTTGCCGTTCATCTCCTGGATCAGCAGGTTGATGTTGTCCCGCCGCCAGTCCGCCCGGTCGGTGAAGCCCCTGTTGTACGCGGCGAAGGTGGCGTCGTCGGGCACCTGGTGGGTGCCGCTGGGGTAGGGGTAGAAGTAGTCGTCGAAGTGCACGCCGTCGATGTCGTACCGCTTGACCGCGTCCATCATCGCGGTCTGTACGAACTCGCGTACCTCGGGGATGCCGGGGTTGTAGTAGAGCCGGCTGCCGGCGACGCCCGCCGGCGGGTAGACGAAGGTCCAGTCCGGGTGCTGCCGGGCCGGGTGGCCGGGGGCGAGCAGGCTGAGGTCCGCGCCGGCACCGCCGGGGGCCGGCATGGAGACGCGGTACGGGTTGAACCAGGCGTGGAACTCCAGGTTGCGCTTGTGGGACTCGTCGACCAGGAAGGCCAGCGGATCCCAGCCGGGGTCCTGGCCCCGTACGCCGGTCAGGTATTCGGACCACGGCTCGTACGGTGACGGCCAGAGCGCGTCGGCGGTCGGCCGGACCTGCACCACGACGGCGTTGTGGTTCAGCCGCTCGGCGAGGTCGAGCAGTTCGCGGTACTCGGCCTGCTGGGCGGCGATCCGGTCCGGGCTGGTCTGGGACGCCTTGCTGGGCCAGTCGATGTTGACCACCGACGAGATCCACATGGCCCGGAACTGCCGTTTCGGCGTGGCGGGGTCGGTGACGCAGGTGGTGGTGGAGGTGGAGGGGGAAGGTGCGGCGCTCGCGGGGGTGGCGGCCGCCGCGAGCGTGGCGAGCAGGGCTGTGGCCAGCCCGGCGGCCGCGAGGCGAGTTGCCTTCATGCGGTGTGTCCCTTCGTTGGGGCTCCCGTGTGATCAACGCGGCATAATCGGCAAGATTCGCCGACGACTATCTGCCGCTGGTAGGAAATTTTCATACTCGGCCCGTAACCGCAAGGGTTCGTGGTTGGCCATTCCCGCCGCTGGGTAGCAACGCCGGTCACCGGCCGCCACGGTGGTGGTCGCACGGTGGGAGGGGTGAGCGCATGTCCGTGCTGCGCACAAAACCGATCAAGGACGTGATAGCTCAGGGTGAAGCGGACGGCACCGACGGTCAACTGGGGCTGAAGAGGCGGCTCGGTGCGATCGACCTCACCGGCTTCGGCATCGGCATCGTGATCGGCACCGGCATCTTCACTCTCACCGGAATCGAGGCCCGCGACAGCGCCGGGCCGGGCGTCGTGATCTCCTTCGCCATCGCCGGGGTGGTCGCCCTGCTCGCCGCGCTCTGCTACGCCGAGCTGGCCTCCAGCGTGCCGACCGCCGGCAGCGCCTACACCTACGCGTACGCCACGATGGGCGAGATCGTCGCCTGGATCATCGGGTGGGACCTGCTGCTGGAGTTCGCGCTCGGCGCGGCGGTGGTGGCCCGGGGCTGGTCCGGCTACCTCGCCGAACTGCTCGACCTGCCGACCCGCTGGTTCGGCGAGGAGGGCAGCACTGTCAACATCGGCGCCATCGCCATCGTGCTGATCCTCGGCGTCGTGGCGATCGTCGGCATCCGGGAGTCCGCCCGGATCACCAACCTGCTGGTGCTGGTCAAGGTGTCGATCTGCGTCTTCGTGGTGGTCGCCGGCCTGTTCTTCGTCAAGGCCGCCAACCTCACCCCGTTCATCCCGCCGGCCGAGCCCGCCGGCAGTGGCGACGACGGCATCAAGCAGCCGGTCACCCAGGCGCTGCTCGGGCTGGAGCCGTCGGTCTTCGGCTTCGTCGGGGTGCTCAGCGCCGCCGCGGTGGTCTTCTTCGCGTACACCGGCTTCGAGGCCGTCGCCAACCTGGGCGAGGAGACGCGCAAGCCCAAGCGGGACCTCACCCTGGGCCTGCTCGGCACGCTGCTGATCTCCACAGTGCTCTACATCGGCGTCTCCCTGGTGGTCGTCGGCATGGTGCCGTACACCGAGATCGACAGGGGCGCCCCGATCGCCTCGGCGTTCGAGTCGGTGGGCGCCGGCTGGGCGGCCACGCTCGTCTCCATCGCCGCGGTCGCCGGCCTGACCAGCGTCATCCTGGTCGACCTGGTGGCGATGGGCCGGATCGGCTTCGCCATCGCCCGGGACGGGCTGATCCCGCCCTCGATCGCGGCCGTGCACCCGCGCTGGGGCACCCCGTACCGGATCTCGGCGATCATGACGGTGGCGGTCGCGCTGCTGGCCGGCTTCCTGCCGCTCTCCGCCCTGGCCGACCTGGTCAGCATCGGCGCGCTCTGCGCGTTCGTGCTCGTCTCGATCGCCGTGCCGATCCTGCGCCGCAAGCGTCCGGACCTCGAGCGGCCGTTCCGGGTGCCGTTCTCCCCGGTGCTGCCGGTCGTCTCCGCGCTGGCCTGCTTCTACCTGATGCTCAACCTGTCGGTGGAGACCTGGCTGCGGTTCCTGGCCTGGATGCTGCTCGGCGCGGTCATCTACTTCGGCTACGGCCACCGCCGCAACCGGCTGGCCCGGCACGAACCGGCAGTCGCCCCGGCGCCACGCGAACCGAGCGCCTGACCGATGTGCGGAGGGGCCGAGTGCCCCTCCGCACGATCAACTCAGGGACGGGACTGCGGCGTACCGGTCGGGGCCTTGACTACCGGTCTGCCGTCGACCCAGGTCACCTCGTCCAGCCACACCTGACGGCCGGGGTCGGTGCTGCCCTCCTGCCCGGGCGGCCACGCGTGGTACAGCAGCCAGGTGCGGCCGTCCTTGACCACCATCGAGGCGTGGCCGGGGCCGGTGGCGACCTCGTTGCTCTTCAGGATCGGGTTCTCGGTGGCCTTCACACACGGGCCGGTCGGGCTCTCGCAGACCGCGTAGCCCTCCGCGTACTCGGCCCTGTCGTACGCGTTGGCGGCGAAGAAGAGCAGCAGCCGACCGTCCTGGCGGTGGAAGAACGGCCCCTCGATCAGGGTGCTCTCCCACGGCTCGGTCTGCCTGAGCAGCTTCGTCGGCTCACCGACGAGGGTCAGGCCGTCGTCGGCGAGGCGCTGCGACCAGAGCCAGGTGTCCACCCCGATGGCGTTGCCGTCGTTCTTCCACAGCAGCCACAGGCTGCCGTCGGTGTCCCGGTACGGGCTGGCGTCGATCGCCCCGCCCAGGTCGGCCTGGCAGATCAGCGGGCCGGCCGCGTCGTCGGAGTACGGCCCCTGGGGCGCGCTGGCCACCGCCCGCCCGACGCACTGCCGCCCGGACTCCCGGCCGGCGACGGTGTAGTAGAGCACGAACCTGTCCGGTGCCAGCTCGATCGCCTCGGGCGCCCAGGTCCTCCCGGCGTCCGCCCATTCCGGCAGCGTCGGCAGGGCGTCCCCGGCCTCGGTCCAGTCGACCAGGTCGGTGGAGGTGAGCACCGGGACGTTGCGGCCCTGCGAGTTGGTGTGGAACAGGTACCAGGTGTCGCCCACCCGGATCGCCTGCGGGTCCGGGGCGTCGGTGCGTACGACCGGGTTGGTGAACATGCTGGGGTCGCTCCCGCTGCTCGTGGTGGGGGTGGGTCGGGTGGTGTCGTCGGCGCAGCCCGGGACGAGCAGCGCGGCGGCGATGATGATCGCCGCCGCGCCGCCACGCCAGGTCCTCGTGGGGGTCACCCCTTCAGACCGCTGCGGGAGACGCCCTGGATGATGTGCCGCTGCGCCAGGACGAAGAGGATCAGCACCGGCAGGCTGGCCAGCACCGCACCCGCCATGATCACCGGATAGTCGGTGACGTACGAGCCCTGGAGCAGGCCCAGGCCCGGCGGCAGGGTGAGCTTCTCCGGGCTGAACAGCACGAAGATCGGCCAGAGGAAGTCGTTCCAGTTGGTGAGGAACGACAGCACGGCCAGGGTGGCCAGCGCCGGCTTGGACAGCGGCAGCACCACCTTGTAGAAGATCTGCCACTGGTTCGCGCCGTCGAGGGTGGCGGCCTCCTCCAGCTCGTTCGGCAGGGAGAGGAAGAACTGCCGCAGGAAGAACACCCCGAACGCACTGGCCGCGCCGGGCACCACCACCACGGCGAGGGTGTCGATCCAGTTGAGCTGGTCGACGATCAGGAAGTTCGGGATGATCAGCGAGGTCGGCGGGATGAACAGCGTCCCGACGATCAGGGCGAAGGTCACCCCGCGTCCGCGGAACCGCAGGCGGGCCAGGGAGTACGCGGCCATCGAGGCGGTCACCAGCACCAGCAGCGAGTGCAGCGTGGCGGCCACCATGCTGTTGAGGAACCAGCGCAGCACCGGGTTCGCCGAGTTGTTCATGATCTGCTCGTAGCCGTACCCGGCGATCGGGTTCGGCAGCCAACTCGGCGGGATCTCCTGGGCGGCCGTGTAGGTCTTCAGCGAGGTGATGACCATCCACACCAGCGGGGTCAGGAAGACCAGGGTCAGCGCGACCAGGATGGCGTAGAACACGACCCGGCGCGCCCCCCAGGCGGAACCGTTGGTGGTCGGCGTGGGCGTCGTCATGGCGGTCCCCTCAGTCTTCCCGGTAGCGGAAGAGGCGGAAGTTGGCGATGCTCACGACCGCCAGGAGCAGGGCGAACACGATGCTCATCGCGGCGGCGCGGCCCGCGTCGTTGTCCCGCAGGCCCTCCTCGACGATGAACCACACCACCGTGCGGGTCTCCGTGCCGGGCGCGCCCTGGGTGATCAGGAAGGACTGGCCGAACATGTTCGCCGAGGCAAGCACGGTCGTGGTGATCACGAAGAGCAGCACCGGGCGCAGACCGGGCAGGGTGACGTTGCGGAACCGCTGCCACGCGCTGGCCCCGTCCATCCGGGCCGCCTCGTACAGCTCCGGGGAGATGTCCTGGAGGCCGGCCAGGTAGATCACCGCGTTGAACCCGGACGTCCACCAGACGGTCACCCCGACCAGGGAGATCCACGCCCACGGCATGTTCGTCACCCACGGGGTGTCCGCCGGCAGCCCGAGCACCCCGAGGAGCCGGTTGACCAGACCCAGGTTGGCGTCGAGCAGGAACCGCCAGAGCAGGCCGATCACGGCCACACCCAGCACGTACGGCGCGAAGTAGATCGCCCGGAAGAACGTCCGGCCCGGGAACGAGCGGTTGAGCAGCAACGCCAACCCGAGCGGTACGACCACCAGCAGCGGCACCGACAGCACCGTGAAGATCGCGGTGGCCCGTACGCTCTGCCACCAGTCGCCGAAGATGGCGGAGTCGCTGGAGAACAGCTCCTTGTAGTTGTCCAACCCGACGAACGGCCGGTTCGGTAGCTGGAAGTCCCACTGGTGCACGCTCAGCCAGAGGCCGAGGACGATCGGCAGCAGGCCGAAGACCCCGAACAGGACCAGGTACGGGGCGAGGAACAGGTATGGCGTCGCCCGTCCGGTCCGGCCCGCCGAGGCCCGGCGGGCTGCGTTGGCCGCCGGGGGCGGCGCGTCACCGCGCGCCGCCCCGACCTCGATCACGTCCGCCACGGGTTATCAGCTCCCGTACTTCTTGCGGTTGTCCTCGAGCTGCTTGTTGGCCTTGGCCACACCGTCGTCGAGGGCCTGCTTGGGCGACTTCTTGCCAAGCACGGCCTCGTTGAACGAGTCGTAGAAGGTCGTGATGACCTCGCCCAGCCCCGGTGCCGCCGGCGGGAAGGCCGCGTACTCCAGTTCGGGGGCGAGCGACGAGATCTCCGGCAGCGCCTTGAACTCGGCGCCCTCGCGGACGTCCTTGCGGGCCGGGATCTGGCCGCCCTTGGCCCAGTCCAGCGAGTGCTGGCTCAGCCAGTTGATGAAGACCTTCGCGCCGGAGACCTTGTTGGCGTTGTTGGCCCGCTGCTTCACGATCGTGAAGTTGTGCGAGTTGGCCCAGGCCGCCGGCTTGCTGCCGATCTGCGGCAGGGGAGCGACGCCCCACTGCACCTCGGGGCTCTTCTTCAGGTCGTTGATCTGCCAGATGCCGTTCCAGGTGAACGCGTTCTTGCCGCTCTTGAACGACAGGTAGTCGGCGTCCTGACCGACGTTCGCCGGCGAGTAACCCTGCTTGATCATGTCGACCAGCCAGGTGCACGCCTCGACCGCCGGGTCGGAGTTGAACGTGGCCTTGGCCACCTCGGCGTCGAACAGGGTGGCGCCCCACTGGTTGAGCACGGAGTAGAAGGTCATGCCGCCGGTGAACTGGAACGGGCTGACCCAGAAGCCCTGCACGCCTGACTTCTTCAGCTCGACCAGCGCCGCCATGTAGTCGTCCTTCGTCGCCGGCGGCTTGTTCGGGTCGAGGCCGGCCTTCTGCATGACGGCCTTGTTGTAGTAGAAGCCCAGCGGGTGCATGTCCAGCGGGATGCCGTACCGCTTGTTGTTGTAGAGGCCGCCCTTCCACACGGTGGGTGCGAAGTCCGACTCGGAGAGCTCCAGGTTCTTGGCCACGTCGTCCAGCTCGGTGATCACGCCACGGGCGGCGAAGGTCGCGAGCTGGTCCATGTGCATGACCGCGATGTCCGGGCCGTTGCCGCTGGAGGCCGCGCCGGGAAGCTTGGCGTAGTAGTCCTCCCACTGGTACGTGGCCACCGACACGGCGATGTTCTGGTGCTCGGTGTTGAACTGGTTCACCAGCGCCTTGAAGATGTCGCCGTCGCCGCCGGTGAAGCCGTTCCACAGCTTCAGGTCGACCTTGGGACCGGTGTACTCCTTGCCGCCGTTGCCGGCGGCCGGCCCGGAGGCGTTGTCGTCGCCTCCGCCGCAGCCGGCGAGGGTCAGGGTGGCCGCGGCACCGAGTCCGAGACCGAGGCCGAGCAGGCGCCGCCGGCTCATGTCGTTCTGGATCATGCTGGTATCTCTCCTTGCAGGGGGACGGGATGAATTGTGCCTGCTCAAAGCCCGGTACGACCTCAGGCGCTGGTCGGGCCGAACCGCAGCACGCTCCAGGACACGGCGGGCAGGCGCACGGCTGTCTCTTATACACATCTGACGCCGCCGACGATCAGGCCCATGTTGTTGGCGGT
>NZ_VDFY01000223.1 GCF_006228125.1 Micromonospora orduensis
CCGCCGCGCTGCACTCGACGCCCAGCACGGCCAGGCACCGGTCGGCCATCCCCCGCACCGGCGCGCCGCCGATGATCGGCGACACACCCACCACCGGCGCCGGGCCGTCGACCACCGCCTGGCGCAGACCCGGTACGGCCAGCACCGGCGCGACGCTCACCACGGGGTTGCTCGGTGCGATCAGCACCAGGTCGGCCGCGCCGATGGCGTCCAGCACCCCCGGTGCCGGCTTCGCCGTCTCCGCGCCCACGAAGACGAAACGGTGCGTGGGGATGTCCGCCCGGTACCGCACCCACCACTCCTGGAAGTGGATGGCCCGCTGACCCTGGTCGTCCTCGACCACCACGTGGGTCTCCAGCCGGTCGTCGGTCGCCGGCAGCAGGCGTACGCCCGGCTCCCACCGGGTCGCCAGCGCCTCGGTGACAGCGCTGAGCGGGTAACCGCCGTTGAGCATGGTGCTGCGGACCAGGTGGGTGGCGATGTCCTTGTCGCCGAGGCCGAACCAGGTCGGCTCCGCCCCGTACGCGGCCAGCTCCGTCTTGACCGTCCAGCTCTCCCCGACCCGGCCCCAGCCCCGCTCGGGGTCGGCGCCACCGCCGAGGGTGTACATGACGCTGTCCAGGTCGGGACAGATCTTCAACCCGTGCAGCCACAGGTCGTCGCCGACGTTGACCACGGCGGTCACCTCGGCGCCGACCTCGCGGGCGTACGCCCGGACGCCGAGCAGGAACCGGGCGCCGCCGATGCCGCCGGCCAGTACCACGATGCGCATGTCGACCATCCTCGCGCACGTGACGCCTCCGGTCCGCCAGTGGCCCGGGAGACTAGGCTCACGTGCGCCCTGTCCGTCCACGCCCCGAGGGGGAGCTCGTGACCAGCCCCGCCGAGCCCGCGTCCACCGACGCGACGCAGGCCCGCCAGCTGACCAGGCCACTACGCGAACTGGCTGCGCTCGCCCTGCTGGGCGCCAACGCCGTGTTCCTCTTCGTGGGCCTGCTCCGGCTGATCGCCCCGAACGACTACAGCGACTTCACCGACCGCGCGGGCAGTGCCTTCTTCGCGTTCGTCGGGGTGGAGGCGGTGGTTCTGCCGCTGCTGGCCGTGCTGCTGGCCACCCACATCTCGCCGGTGCTGCCGAAGGCCAAGCTGATCACGCAGGTGGCCCTGGGCGAGTACGGGGTGAGCGCGCTGTTCGGCACGCTGACCATGCTGGTCTGGACGGTGGGCCGGTTGGCCGAGGCGGAGGTCCTCGACGCGCTGCTGGGCGTGCTCACCCGGTTCGCCTGGCTGGTGATCTTCGCGGTCGCCGCCTGGGTGGTCTTCACACTGTGGCGCACCCTCTACTACGTGCCCAGGCCCAAGGCGCAGCCGGGCGTGTACGGCCAGCCCCAGCCGGGTTGGCCGCAGCAGCAGGGCGGGTGGCCGGGTCAGCCCGGTGGCCAGCCGCAGGGTGGGTGGCCCGCTCCCGGTCAGCCGGGCGGCTACCCGCAGGCCGGTCAGCCGGGCGGCTACCCGCAGGGGCAGTTCGGCGGCCAGTACGGCCAGCCCTCGCCGCCGTTCCAGTCCGCCCCGCAGTCCGCCCCGCCGTTCCCGCAGTCGGCGCCGCCGTTCCCGCAGTCCGGGCCGCCGGCCCCGCAGTCGGCGCCGCCATTTCCGCAGTCCGCGCCGCCGGCCCCGCAGTCCGCGCCGCCGGTGAACCCCGCGCCGCAGTCGGCGCCGCCCGCGCCCCCGTTCGGGCAGCCGCCGTCGGCCGACCCGACCCAGGCCATCCCGCGCCAGTCCGCCGAGCCGACCGAGGTCATCTCCCGACCCGCCGACCCGGACGCCGACCGCACCCAGCACATCAACCCCGACCAACCGCGCTGACCCAGCTCTCGTTGATCATGAAGTTGCAGCTTGGCGCTCCGGCGTGTCGAGGCGATGACTTCATGATCAACGGGGGAGGGCGGGGGGCGGGCCCGTGCTGCGCTTAGGCTGAGCGGATGGTTGATCGCACCCACTCCGGTCCTAGCGACGCTAGCGTGCGGCGGGCCCTGGGCCGGGCCGCGACCGGGCGTGCCCTGGACGTCGACGAGGCGACCGCGCTGCTCGCCGCCCGCGGTGACGCCCTCGACGAGCTGCTTCGGACCGCCGGTGGGATCCGCGACGCCGGGCTGCGTGAGGCCGGGCGGCCGGGCGTCGTCACGTACTCGAAGAAGGTCTTCATCCCGCTGACCCGGCTCTGCCGGGACCGCTGCCACTACTGCACGTTCGCCACGGTGCCGCACCGGCTGCCGGCGCCGTTCCTCGACCGTGACGAGGTCCTCGCGATCGCCCGGGAGGGCGCCGCGCAGGGCTGCAAGGAGGCGCTGTTCACCCTCGGCGACCGGCCCGAGGAGCGCTGGCCGGCGGCGCGGAGCTGGCTGGACGAGCGCGGCTACGACTCCACACTGGATTATCTGCGCGCCTGCGCGGTGGCCGTGCTGGAGGAGACGGGGCTGCTGCCGCACCTCAACCCGGGCGTGCTGACCTGGTCGGAGCTGCAACGGCTCAAGCCTGTCGCGCCGAGCATGGGCATGATGCTGGAGACCACGGCGACCCGCCTGTGGTCCGAGCCGGGCGGCCCGCACTTCGGCTCGCCGGACAAGGAGCCCGCCGTCCGGCTGCGGGTGCTCGACGACGCGGGTCGGGTCGGGGTGCCGTTCACCACGGGCATCCTGATCGGCATCGGCGAGACGCCGGCCGAGCGGGTGGACGCCCTCTTCGCGATCCGCCGCGCCCACCGGGAGTACGGCCACCTCCAGGAGGTGATCGTGCAGAACTTCCGCGCCAAGCCGGACACGGCGATGCGCGGCATGCCCGACGCGGAGCTGCACGATCTGGCCGCCACGGTGGCGGTGGCCCGGCTGCTGCTCGGCCCGAAGGCCCGGATCCAGGCCCCACCGAACCTCATCGCCGGCGAGTACGACCTGTTGCTGCGCGCCGGCATCGACGACTGGGGCGGTGTCTCGCCGCTCACCCCGGACCACGTCAACCCGGAACGCCCGTGGCCGCAGATCGAGGAGCTGGCCCGGCACACCGAGCTGGCCGGGTTCACGCTGCGGGAGCGGTTGACCATCTATCCGGAGTACGTGCGCGCCGGCGACCCGTGGCTCGACCCTCGGCTGTCGCCGCACGTGAACGCCCTCGCCGACCCGGATACCGGCATGGCCGTCGAGTCCGCCATTCCGCAGGGCCGCCCCTGGCAGGAGCCGGAGGAGACGTTCGGCGGGCGCGTCGACCTGCACGCCACAATCGACACCACAGGCCGCACCGACGACCGGCGCGGTGACTTCGACAGCGTCTACGGCGACTGGTCCGAGGTCGCCGGCAAGGTCACAGCCGAGGCGGAGGCGCGGCGCGCGGGCGTACCCCCGGCGCCGGCCGGGAGCGGGGCGGACCGTGACCTGGCGGCCGGGCTGCGGCTGGCGGCCGACGACCCGGCGGCGCTTCTCGATCCCCGGCACACCGACGCGGCGCTGGCGCTGTTCGGCGCGGACGGGCCGGCGCTGGACGAGCTGTGCCGGCTCGCCGACGACGTACGCCGCGAGGCGGTCGGCGACGACGTCACCTACGTTGTCAACCGCAACATCAACTTCAGCAACGTCTGCTACGTGGGCTGCCGGTTCTGCGCGTTCGCCCAGCGTGAACGGGACGCGGACGCGTACCGGCTCTCCGTCGACCAGGTCGCCGACCGGGCCGAGCAGGCATGGGCGGCCGGTGCCAGCGAGGTGTGCCTCCAGGGCGGCATCGACCCGAAGATGCCTGTCACCGGGTACGCGGACATCGTCCGCGCGATCAAGGCCCGCGTGCCGGAGATGCACGTGCACGCGTTCTCCCCGATGGAGATCGTCACCGCCGCCGCGAAGGCCGGCGTGCCGGTCCGCGAGTGGCTGATCCAGCTGCGTGAGGCCGGGCTGGACACCATCCCGGGCACCGCCGCGGAGATCCTCGACGACGACGTGCGCTGGGTGCTCACCAAGGGCAAACTGCCGGCCGCCGCCTGGGTCGACGTGGTCAGCACGGCCCACGAGCTGGGCATCCGGTCCAGCTCCACAATGATGTACGGCCACGTCGACCACCCCGGGCAGTGGCTGGCGCACTTCCGGGTGCTGGCCGGGGTGCAGGACCGCACCGGCGGGTTCACCGAGTTCGTGGCACTGCCGTTCGTGCACACCAACGCCCCGATCTACCTGGCCGGCATCGCCCGCCCCGGGCCGACCTGGCGGGAGAACCGGGTGGTGCACGCCATGGCCCGATTGCTGCTGCACGGCCGGATCGACAACATCCAGTGCTCCTGGGTGAAACTCGGCGACGAGGGCACGGTGGCGATGCTCCAGGGCGGCTGCAACGACCTGGGCGGCACGCTGATGGAGGAGACCATCTCGCGGATGGCCGGCTCCGACAACGGGTCGGCGCGTACCGAGGAGCAGTTGCGGGCCATCGCGAAGGCCGCCGGTCGTCCGGCGCGCAAGCGATCGACTGCGTACGGTCACGCTCCGCGCTGAGGTCGAACCTTTTCCCGCCGTCGGCCGTACCAAGCGGTGCCGGCGGCGGTCGCGGCGAGGACCGCCGCCGGTGTTCCCTCAGGGGCCCGGCGGCGTCGGCCGACGGCACCGGACCCGTCCGTCACCGCGGGCGCGTACGCGCCGCCGCCGGAAAGGTTGCCCATGACCAGTGATCAGCGGAAGCGGCAGTGGCCGCGACTGACCCGCCGGCAGACGTTGACCGCCGCGGCCAGCGCCACCCTCGGCGCCGCCGCGCTCACCGTGCCGGGTCTGTCTGCCGCCCAGAACGCCCCGGGCACGGCCGCCCGTGCCGACGAGCCGATCGTCGTGCACCTGCGGGACGCCGCCTCCGGAACGATGGACGTCTTCGTCGGCGAAGCCCGGATCGAGGTACGTGACCGCGGCCTGGCGGACCGGTTGCGGCGCGCCGCCCGGCGCTGACCCGACCCTCCGCTCCGCCATCCTGTCCCCGCCCAGTGAGGTTGGTCCGCCATGTCTTCCCACCGCGAGGCACCGGAGATAGCCAAGGATCCGGTCGCCGACAGCTCCGACCTGTACGCGTTCGTCAGCCCCGACAAGCCGGACTCGGTCACGTTGATCGCCAACTACGTGCCGCTGCAGCTCCCCTCCGGGGGGCCGAACTTCTTCGAGTTCGGTGACGACGTGCGCTACGAGATCCATATCGACAACGACGGCGACGGCCGCCCGGATGTCACCTACCGGTTCGAATTCACCACCGAGATCACCAATCCGAACAGTTTTCTCTACAACACCGGGCCGATCGACTCGCTGGACAGCGAGACCTGGAACCGGCGGCAGTTCTACAGCCTGACCCGAGTGGCCGACGGCCGCGAGCATCGGCTGGCGCACAAGCTGCCCTGCCCGCCGTGCAACGTCGGCCCGCTGTCCACCCCGAAGTACGCCGACCTGGTCCGGCAGGCCACCTACTCGCTCTCCACAGGTGAGCGGGTCTTCGCCGGGCAGCGCGCGGACGGTTTCTTCGTCGACCTCGGGGCGATCTTCGATCTCGGCACGCTGCGGCCGTTCCAGCAGTTGCACGTCGCCGGCAAGAAGATCTTCAAGGCCGAGGGGGAGCCGGTAAACGCCACCGACCGGATGAACGTGCACAGCCTCGCCGTGCAGGTGCCGCTGAACCGGGTACGCCGGCGCGCCAACCGGTACGGCGCTGGTGACCAGGCGTCGGTGATCGGCGTGTGGACGTCGGCGTCGCGTCGGCAGGTCCGGGTGCTCGGCGACCGGGGCGCGGCGGACACGTCAACCGGCCCGTTCACCCAGGTCTCCCGGCTGGGCAATCCACTGTTCAACGAGGTCATCGTGCCGATGTCCAAGAAGGACCTGTGGAACTCGCTGCCACCGTCGGAGGACAAGCGGTTCGCGAAGTTCGTCGAGCAGCCGGAGCTGGCCGCGCTGCTGCCGGCGCTCTACCCGGACGTCTTTCCCAACCTGGACAAGCTCAACAAGTCCAAGAAGGCCCGGGCCGACCTGGTGGCGATCCTGCTCACCGGCGTACCCGCCGGGCTGATCGACGGCTTCACCAACGCCACCGGCGACGTGCAGGCCGACATGCTGCGGCTGAACACCGCGATCCCGCCGACCCGCCGGCCGGACCGGTTCGGGGTCCTCGGCGGCGATCTGGCCGGCTTCCCCAACGGACGGCGGGTCGGCGACGACGTGGTCAGCATCGCCCTGCGGGCGATCGCCGGGGTGACCGTCCCGCTTGTGGATAAGACATTCCGTCCGGACGCGGCGGCAGGCGCGGTCACCCCCGGGTTGAGCGCCGCCGACGTGACCGCGCCGTTCCTCGGAAACTTCCCCTACCTGGGTACGCCGTACGACGGGTTCAACAACCCGCCGGCGTCGTCCTGACCGGGGGCGGGGAGCAGCCGATGCACGAGCACACGTACGGGCCGTCGGAGACCGGGACCGTCGTTCTCGAACTGGGCGGCGAGACCGGCGCGTTGATCCTCTACACGGG
The DNA here is from genome assembly GCF_006228125.1 of Micromonospora orduensis. Taxonomy (GTDB): domain Bacteria; phylum Actinomycetota; class Actinomycetes; order Mycobacteriales; family Micromonosporaceae; genus Micromonospora; species Micromonospora orduensis. The sequence goes on from NZ_VDFY01000223.1 coordinate 6,523, forward strand.
TCCCGATCTGCACGGCCGGGAGATCGAGATCAGCCGGGGCGATGACCGGCGCGTCCACTCGGCGGTGCGCGAACGCCGGGTGCGGGACGGGTCGTTCCACAGCGCGGTCTATCCGGATCTGCCCGCCGGCATTTATACCGTCTGGTGGGACGAGGGTACGTCCGCCGGGACAGTTTCTGTCCATGGTGGAGCGATAGCCGAGTTCTTGTGGCCCACCAGCGGTTTCGGGGCCGCCGGCTGACCTCACCACGCCGTTTCGGCCGCACGCCCCGTCCACATCGTGGGCGGGGCGTGAATGCTGTCCCCGGCTCGACGGGCGGTCTGCGCCGAGCCGCGTTAACCTGTCCCCCACCAAGATCAGCTTGACGGGAGGGGATCGTCCGATGTGTCTGGCGCCGTCATGGCGGCGACTCGTCGGAGGCGCGCCACGGCAGAAAAGTCGGGCAACTCGCCGGAGAGGGCGTTACTCGGCCGGGGTCTGAATCGATAGGGCAGGTTGCGAGGCTGGACGACCTGAGGGGTCGGCCGGGGGTGTCGGGAGGGCGACTCCATTATCAAGTTTGGCTTGACGGCGCACGCATTACACGCGTGTAATTTGAATGGGGTTGTTCGCACGGAACGCAACAAAACGGGACCGGACGGACAAGCACGCCTTTCGCGTGGGGGGTTGCAGCGGCGATGACGCCGGTGCGCGACAAGGAGGCATTTGATGGACGGCCAGCTTGAGGTGGCCGACCTGCTCGGAAACGCGCCGGAGTGGCAGGAGCGGGCGCTGTGCTCGCAGACCGACCCCGAGGCGTTCTTTCCCGAGAAGGGCGGCTCGACCCGCGAGGCGAAGCGAATCTGTTCGCGCTGCGAGGTCAAGACCGAATGCCTCGAATACGCTCTCGGGCACGACGAGCGGTTCGGCATCTGGGGTGGGCTCTCCGAGCGGGAGCGGCGCAAGTTGAAGCGGCGGGCCGCCTGAGCGGTACGGGGTCGGGGCGGTGGGGGCCGCCCGGCTCAGGCCAGCTCGTCGGGGTCGACCCCGAGCAGGTTGGCCACCTGTTCGATGATCACGTCGTGGACGAGGTCGGCGAGGTCCTCACGGTCCATGGCGCGGAACTCCAGCGGTCGCCGGTACAGCACGATCCGCGGCGGCACCTCCTGCCGGCCGGGGCGGCCGGGGAGCAGCCGAGCCAGCGGCACCTCGCCGTCCTCCAGCACGTCGGAGTCGTAGACGTTCAGGTCCGGTGGGACGTCCTCGACGGCGAACTCGACGCCGGCCAACTCCTTGGCGAACCGCCGTTCCAGCGTTTCGACTGTGTCCAGGACCAGGTCGTCGAAGACCTCCGCCTTGGTGCGGGCCAGCGGCACCGTCGCCGGCACCAGTCGCCCGCGCAGGCCGCGCCCGTGCCGGTCGCGGTGCGCCCGCCGGCCGGAACCGGGGCGGCGGTGTTCCGGACTCGTCATGAGGCAAAGGGTAGCCCCCGTGCCGGCCTGGCCAGCGGCAGCGCCGCCCGCGCGGCGCGGCGCGTACCGGACGGGCGGATTGTGATCACCACGACGGGCGTGTCGCGACGCGAAGCGATGCGCCGAACCCGGTAATGGAGATACCCTGCCGCCGTGAGGTCACCACGGCGCTGCTCCCGTAACGGCTGCCCCCGGCAAGCGGTCGCCACATTGACCTATGTCTACAACGAGTCGACCGCCGTGGTGGGCCCGTTGGCGGCGTTCGCCGAGCCGCACACGTACGACCTGTGTGAGCAGCACGCCCGCAGCCTCACCGCGCCGCGCGGCTGGGACGTGGTCCGGCACGAGGGCGAGTTCGAGCCGCCGCCCCCGACCACCGACGATCTGGTGGCGCTCGCCGAGGCGGTCCGCGAGGCCGCCCGCCCGGCCC